>NZ_JADNQW010000005.1:1849285-2157500 GCF_015709455.1 Methylosinus sp. H3A | reverse complement strand
AGGGAGTGCTCTCCCGCTGAGCTAGCCGCCCGAAAGCCTCTGAGGCTGGACATTCTCTAAGAGACGACGCCGCATCCCGTCAAGTGCATGCCGAGGTTTCGAGCGCCCCGAGCGAGGCGACCGCCTCCCATAATTCGTCGAAATGCGAGATCACACGATCCGGGCCGAAGGCCGAGACCGGTGTCTCCGTATAGCCGAAATCCACCGCCACCACCGGAACGCCGGCGTTTTTGGCGGTTTCGATGTCGGTCTTCGAATCGCCGATCATCACCGCGCGAGCGGCGACGCCGCCGGCCTTTTCGATCGTCAGCGTCAGCGCGCGCGCGTCCGGCTTGTGGACGGCGAAAGTGTCGCGGCCGCAGATAGCGGCGAATCGCTCGGCGACGCCGAGCCGTTCGAGCAGCAAAATGGCGAGCTCCTCGGATTTATTGGTGCAGACGGCGAGGGCGAAGCCCGCCTCGCGGAACCGCTCCAACGCCGTCTCCGCGCCGGGGAAAAGCCGCGTCTCCACGGCGATTCGCCCGCGATAATGGGCCAAGAATTCGTGAAACAGCTCCTCGATCCGCTCCGGCGCCAGCGGCGCGCCGGTCGTCGCGAAGCCGCGCTCGATCATCGCCCGCGCTCCCGCCCCGGCGAGCGAACGCACCGCCGATAGGGGCAGAGGCGCGCGGCCGTCGCGCTCCAGCAGCACGCCGAGCGTCGCTATGAGGTCGCCGGCCGTGTCGGCGAGCGTGCCGTCGAGATCGAAGACCAGTGTCGGCGCGCCGACCATCCGCCTGCCCCCCTCTTAGGCCGCCGGCGTCTCGCGATTGCCGCATCGCCGTGTAGACTGCGCCCTGTGATTCGTCGAAGGAGTGTAACCTTGCGCGCAGCCATTCGTCTCCTCTCTCTCGGGGCCGCCCTGGCGGCGCCGGTCTTCTTCACGTCGATCGGCGCGGCGCTCGCCGGCAATTACGAATTCCTCGCCGCGCCGCAGACCGACCTCAATCGCGTCTTTCGGCTCGACCGCGCGAGTGGCGAGGTCGGGGCCTGCCAATATGGGCTGAAGGACGGCGCCGCCATCGGCGTTACCCTCTGCTATCCGCCGGGCGAGGGCGCCAAGGCCGGGCAATTCAGCGAATACGCCCTCATCGCCTCGCGCCATACGGGCGAGGGCGGGGTGTTTCGCGTCGATCTGCGCTCGGGGCAGATGTCGATCTGCTTCGTCTTGAACGAGAGCTCGGTGGTGTGCACCCCGCCGGCGAAATAGGCTTCGAGCTTTTGTTTTGACGCGTTTCCAACGCCGAACCGGCGGCTGCTTCGGCTGGAAACACTCTAGGTATTCGCCCCGGTCTCCGGCCAGAACAAGAGCTCGGCGGCCGCGACGAAGGCGACGAGGCCGCCCAGCAGGCCCAGAGCCACGGCGGCGGGGACATTGTGCTCGAAGCGCAGCAGCCAGGGCGCGAAGGCGGTGAGCACGCCGAGCACGACATTCACCTCGCGAAAAAGCCGCGTATAGCTGGTGAGCGCGATCGCCGCGGCGACGACAATGAAGCTGCCGGCGATCCAGCTCACCGCGGCGGCGGTCATATCGTCATGATAGCCGAAGGCCCAGGGCGCGACGCAGACGATCGCGCCCAGAATCAGGCAGGCGATGTCATACGGGCGGCCTTCCCCTTGGGGACGGCCTCGGGGACGGCCCTGCCCTCGCTCGATTGCGCTCGGATCGCTCATGCGCGCCTCCCTTGCCGCGAGCCCTGCGGATCGGGGAGAGATAAGGCGCAGGCGGCGCCCTGCCAGAGGCATGGTGGAGCGACGACCGACGCCCGATCGGCGCGCGGCGAAATAATCGCGCCATTGCGAGTCCCAGCGATGCGAGCCTCGAGGGCTCGCGGTCCAGGCCGCGCTCTACGGGACCGCGAGCCTTCGGGCTCGCATCGGCGCGTCGATCGACTCGATTATGTCCCCGTGTCGCCTTAGGATGCGCCATGACGATCAAGATCTACATCGACGGCGACGCCTGCCCCGTGAAAGACGAAACCTACAAAGTCGCCGCTCGCTATGGTTTGCAGACTTTCGTCGTCTCCAACAGCTTTATGCAAATCCCGCGATCGCCGCTGATCGCCCGGATCATCGTCGACGCCGGAGCCGATGTCGCCGACGATTGGATCGCAGAGCAGGTCGTCGCCGGAGATGTGGTCGTCACCAGCGATATTCCTTTGGCTGGACGCGTATTGGCGAAAGAGGCGCATGCGATCGCGCCTTATGGTCGCGCCTTCACGCAGGATTCGATCGGTCTGGCGCTCGCGCAGCGCTCGCTCATGGAGCATATTCGCTCGACCGGCGAAATCACCGGCGGCCCACCGGCATTTTCGTCCGCCAACCGATCGCAATTCCTTCAAGCCTTGGACCAGGCCATCGCCCGAGAGCAAAGACGGCGGCGATGAGCCGATCGGCGCTTTCTGCTACGCCTGCTCGGCGATATCTAGTGATGAGGCTGCGCCTGCTTTGACCCTTAAGCGACTTTCGAATTTCCGTGTAAGGGCAGGAATTGCTGGGTCATCACAACGAGCCGAAAGAGCGCCTTGTCCCAAGATTTTTGCGTCTAGCGGGCTTGACCTGGAGTTTGCATTGACGCAGGCTTATTGAACCTCCGGATGGAGGTTGAAAAGAAGCCTGAAAATGGTTTCGGTCTATGGATGTCGCTGAAAAAGCGATAAATTGGTCGGCTAATCACCGATTCCGGTTGAGCGTATTTGCACGCTCTCAATTGATCGAAGCCAGTTTCTTCATTCTGAAGGACTGGACTATGTCAAATTCTCCAAAGTTGATCATTCGCTTTGCTCTGGTCGCAGAGCAACCGAACTCGCGTGATGAGGACCGCTTGAGCAGCGCCTCAATGGATCAATCCATTGCTGGTATAAAGCGTTACACAGGCTTTGTCCGCGGCCGCGATCTTTACCCCCTGTTCGACCATGTCTCGCTCGAAGCCAATCCACGCGCAGCAAAGACGGGATCCGTTGTGCGTGACATTCTCGAATCTCTCGAAAAAACGCCTGAACTGTTCCCCTTCAAATCCAAAGGCATTCTTTTGGGAACTGCCGACTACGAGCCATTGCAGCGTAACCGTTTCGAACTGCGAATCAATGAGCCTGGCTCGGAAGGTGTATTGGATGGCGGCCATAATATGCTTGCCATCGGGATCCACATGCTTTCGACAGTGATGGACCGAAGGGCTCTCGCAAAAATCTCTCTATGGGAGGATATGAAAGAAGGTTGGGAAGAGAATCGCGCTGCACTAGAAGATGTCCGGGAAACATTTGAATTTCTTGTTCCGGTCGAACTTATTGTCCCATCTGACGTCGAGAACGCTCAGGTGGTACAGCAGTTCGAAATGTCGGTTCTGGAGATCTGCGCCGCACGTAACAATAACGCGCAGCTCACTCAGGAGACGAAATCTAACAAAAAGGGGTTTTATGATGAGATTCGCGAGCGGCTCGCTCCCGAGCTTGCTGCGCGGATCGAATGGAAGAGTAACGAATGGGAAAGCAACGAGGCTCGTCCAATCAAGGTACGTGATCTGTTGGCGCTCGCTTGGATTCCTTTGAATAGAGCGAATGAAGCCGGATTGTTGCCCATCGACATCTCGGTCACGCCGCAGAACATTTATCGGAATAAGGGGGAGTGTTCTAAGCAGTTTGATAAACTAATGGAACACACCGACGTGTCGGAGGCCCGCGATGGCCCAATCCATGAGTTGATCAACGAGGTTGTCGCTAGCGCGTTCGATATTCTCGCTGATTTGCCGAAGCTGTATGACAAGATCTATGCTGATTTTCCAAGCGCCTATAACGCCAACCAATATCGATTTGGGTCTAGCTCAATCGTAAAGATCTACGATCCGGCCCGCAGGGAAACGGCGAAGGACAAGAGCGGCTTCGTTCTAACGAAGCCGACAACGCATTTTTTCAATTACGAAGTCGATTATCGTTACCCAGATGGATTGATAATGCCTCTTGTTTATGGGCTCAAAGGCCTCATCGTGGTCAAGGACGATAGGCTTGTTTGGGCCACTGACCCTTTCAAGTTTTTGGACAAATATCTTCGCGACATCGCCGGGGCATATCGCCTAGTCCTCGATATGGCACGCTTTGATCCGCAAAAGTTGGCAAAAAATCAGGCTAGCCACGAGTTTGCGGTTGGCGAATTTGAAAAAGCTCTCCTCAAGCATAAGGCAAAGGAAGTAGCCTAAATAAAAAAAAAATAGGGTGGCTCTATTTGAGCAGGGCCACCCCCTTTTTCATGCTGAAGACGAGCATTGCCCGCTCCTACCGCATCACTGCCCCCACACACCACACGCCCCAACCGCGTCAGGTGTTGAATCGGAAATGCAGCACGTCGCCGTCGACGACGACATACTCCTTGCCCTCGAGCCGGAACTTGCCCGCCTCCCGCGCCCCCGCCTCGCCGCGCAGCGCGACATAATCCTCATAGGCGATCGTCTCGGCGCGAATAAAACCCTTCTCGAAATCCGTATGGATGACGGCCGCCGCCTGCGGGGCGCGCGTGCCCTGCTCTATGGTCCAGGCGCGCGCCTCCTTGGGCCCGACGGTGAAATAGGTCACCAGCCGCAGCAGCGTGTAGCCGGCCCGGATGACGCGGTTGAGGCCGGGCTCGGCGAGGCCCACCGCCTCGAGATAATCCTTCTGCTCCTCGGCCGGCAGCACGGCGATCTCGCTCTCGATCTTGGCCGAGACGACGACGCTCGCCGCCCCCTCCTCGCGCGCCCGCGCCGCCACTTTCTCGGAGAAGGAATTGCCCTCGGCCGCCGCGCCTTCCTCGACATTGCAGACATAGAGAACGGGCTTGGAGGAGAGCAGGCCGAGCCCGGCGAGCGCGTCGCGCTCCTCCGGCGCGATCTGGACGAGGCGGGCGGGCCGTCCGTCGCGCACGAGATCGAGGCAGCGGCGCATGAGGTCGAGCAGCTCCTTGGCGTCCTTGTCGGCGCCCTTGGCTTTCTTCTCGAGCGGGATCACACGCTTTTCCAGACTGTCGAGATCGGCGAGCATCAGCTCGGTCTCGATCGTCTCTATGTCGCGGATCGGATCGACGCCGCCCTCGACATGGGTGATGTCGCCATCCTCGAAGCAGCGCACCACATGGGCGATGGCGTCGCATTCACGAATATTGGCGAGAAACTGATTGCCGAGCCCCTCGCCCTTGGAGGCGCCGCGCACCAGCCCGGCGATGTCGACGAAGGTGAGGCGCGTCGGGATGATCTGCTTGGAGCCGGCGATCTCGCAGAGCTTGTCGAGGCGCGGATCGGGCACGGCGACGTCGCCGACATTGGGCTCGATCGTGCAGAATGGGTAATTGGCCGCCTGCGCCGCCGCCGTCTGCGTCAGCGCGTTGAAGAGGGTCGACTTGCCGACATTCGGCAGGCCGACGATTCCACATTTGAAGCCCATGGCGTCCCGTTTCCTCGCGCGATCTCGCTGCGGCGCGGTATGGGCGGGACCGGCCGAAAAGGCAAGGGGCGGAGGAAAGACGCGCGCCGCCGTCGTCGACACTCGGCCGCGACGAGACGCGGGCGGAAACCCCGATTTCGAGCCATCGCTTCCACGGAATATGGCCGGATCGCCGTCCCGCGGGTTGACCGCGAGCCCCGCAAGGCGGAAAAGCTCCGACAAAGCAAAGCGTCGGCGACTTTTCGGGCGCGATTCTGGCGCGGAACACCATGCGACACAGGTTTCGGATTCGACAGCTTCTTCGCGCTTTCGCGACCTTCTCGGCGGCGGCGGCGGCGCTCGCCGCGCCGCTGATTCCCGCTCTGGCGCAGACCGCCGCGACGCCGCCCGCTCCCGCCGCCGCGGCGCCCGCGGCCCCGGCCCCTCAGCCTGCAACGCCAACGCCCGCGCCTGCGCCGGCCGCCGCCCCTGCGCCGCCCGCGCCCGCCGAGCCCGGCGCCGCGCCGGCCCCCGCCGCGCCTCAGACGGCGGCCGCGCCAAAGCCCAAACCCAAGCCGAAGCCCAAGTCCGCGCCGCCGCGCGAAATGGCGCTTTCCGACGATCCGACCCCGGCGCTGCAGCCCGAGACCTTCTTCGCCACCTCTTTGGCCTCCGAGCGCTACGCGGCGATCGCCGACGCCGGCGGCTGGCCGAGAGTGGGGACGCCGCTCCAGCCCGGCGCGCGCGGCAAGGCGGTGGCGGCGCTGCGCAAGCGCCTTTCGGTCGAGGGCGATCTGCCCGCGGAGGCCGCCGGCGGCGAAGGCTGGGACGCAGCGCTCACGCAGGCGGTGAAGCACTTCCAATTCCGCATGGGGTTGAAGCAGACGGGCGTCGTCGCCGGCGCGACTTTGCGCGAATTGGACGTGCCGGCCTCGGTGCGCTTTCGCCAGCTCGCCTCCTCGGCGCAGCGGCTCGCCGGCAATGATTTCCCCTTCGGCCCGCGCTATGTCGTGGTCAACATCCCCTCCGCCGCCGTCGACGCCGTGGAGAATGGCCATGTCGCGCGCCGCTATACGGCGATCGTCGGCGATGTCGAGCATCCTTCGCCCGAGGTCGAGGCCAGGATCGGCGCGGTCAATCTCAACCCCACATGGACGGTCCCGGTCTCGATCATCAAGAACGAGATCATGCCCAAGATGCAGAAGGACCCGTCCTATCTCGCCAAGGCGCGCATTCGCGTCTTCGACAATCACGGGACCGAGATCGAGCCCAAATCGATCAATTGGGCCAGCGAGCGGGCCGTCAATTACACGCTGCGCCAGGATAGCGGCGCGCAGAACTCGCTCGGCTCGATCCGCATCGCCATGCCCAACAAGCATGCGGTCTATATGCACGACACGCCGAGCAAGCGGCTCTTCTCGAGCGATTATCGCTTCCTCTCGCATGGCTGCGTGCGCGTCGAGGGCGTCTATGACCTCGCCGCCTGGCTGCTGGAGGGCGCGCCGGGACAATGGGACAGAGCCGCGATCATGGCCAAGATCGGCGGCGAGCGTCAGGACGTGACGCTGCCCAAGCCCGTGCCTGTCGTCTGGGTGTATATGACCGGATGGGCTTCCGCGAATGGAACCGTTCACTTCCGCAACGATATATATGGGGTGGACGCGGTGGGCGAAGCGCGCGGAGAGCGCTGATTCGCTCTTTCCATCGGAGTGACGATCATGCGCGAATGGCTCGTTTTCGCCTCGAGCTTGGCGGTCGTTCTGCTCGGCTCGGCGGAAGCCGCCGAGCGCCGTTCCAGGCAGCCCCAGCCCGCCGAGACCGTGTTCGTCGCGCCCGCGCAATTCTGCGAAAAAATGTGCCCGGAAGATTTCTCGCCCTGCGATCCGATCTACTTCAAGACCGCCGATTCGCGTTGCGCGCAGGTGGGCGTCGGGCGGTGAGGCGTGAATCCTTCTCCCGCGAAGGGGGAGAAGGATTCGCTAATCCTCCAGCCCGCGCGCGCTCTCGTGCCAGCGCGAGAGGGCGAGACGCGACAGCGCCGTCAACGCCGCATAAATGACGATTCCGGCGAGCGAGACCAGCGCCAGCGCCGCGAACATGCGCGGAATGTCGAGGCGATAGCCCGCCTCCGAAATGCGGAAGGCGAGGCCCGCCCCCTGCCCCGCCGCGCCCGCCGCGAGCTCGGCGGCGATCGCCCCGATGAGCGCCAATCCGCCGCCGATGCGAAGCCCCGCGAAGAACTGCGGCAGCGCCGCCGGCGCGCGCAGATGGACGAGCTTTTGCCAGGGCGAGGCGCGATAGAGGTCGAAGAGCTCCACCAAGGCGCGATCGACCGAGGCGAGGCCGAGCGACGTATTGGCGAGAATGGGGAAAAAGGCGACGAGAAAGGCGCAGACCAGCACCGCCTCGCCCGGCGCGAGATAGACGAGCAGCAGCGGCGCTATGGCGATGATCGGCGTCACTTGCAGCACGATGGCGAAGGGCATCAGCGCCCGTTCCATCCAGCGTGAACGCGAGATGAGCAGCGCGAGAGCCACGCCGCCGATCGTCGCCAGCGCCAGCGCCTCCAGCGCCGTCGTCAGAGTGACGATGAGCGCGGAAAAGAGAATCTCGCGATCCTTCACCAGAGTCGCGGCGATGAGGCTCGGCGGCGGCAGCACATAGGACGGAATATCCCAGAGATAGACCGCGGTTTCCCAAGCGGCGAGCGCGCAGGCCAGCACCAAGAGCGGCAACAACGCATCGCGCAGCAAGGGCGTCTCTTTGACGCGCGCGCCGCTCATCGCAGTCCCTCCCCATAGGCGCTGCGCAGAGCTGTGGAGGCGCGCCGGCAGAATTGCGCAAATTGCGGACTGGCGCGGAATTCCTCATCGCGCGCGATGGTCGCATCGATGTCGATCGTATCGACGATCGCGCCGCCCCGCGCGGAAAGCGCCAGAATGCGCGTCGAGAGATAGACGCTCTCGTAAATGGAATGGGTGACGAAGACGATCGTCGTCTCCAGCCTCTGCTTCATCGCGAGAAGATCGTCGCCGAGGCGAAAGCGCGTCACCTCGTCGAGCGCCGCGAAGGGCTCGTCCATCAACAATAGTCTGGGCCGCGTGACCAGCGCGCGGGCGATGGCGACGCGCATCTTCATGCCGCCGGAGAGCTGGCGCGGCAACGCCGTCTCGAAATCGGAGAGGCCGACGAGAGCCAGCGTCTCGCGTACCAGCGGCGCCGCCGTTGCGCGCGTTTTGCCGGCGAGGCGCAGCGGCAGATAGACATTTGCGAAGACATCGGCCCAGGGCAGCAGAGTCGCCTCCTGAAACACGAAGCCGATGTTGTGCGCCGCTTGCGGCTCGCGCCAGAGGATCGCGCCGGCGCTCGGCGTCGCGAGGCCGGAGATGAGCCGCAGAGCCGTCGATTTGCCGCAGCCGGACGGGCCGAGCAGCGTCAAAAACTCGCCGTCGCGAAGGTCGAGATCGAAATTCTCGAGCGCCGCGACGCCATTGGCGAAGCTTTTGCCGATCCCGCGCAGCGAGACCAGAGGCTCCGCGACGCCCACCGTCACTGCGCCCCCGCCGCATACGAAGGTCGCAGCTCCAGCCCGACCTTTTTGTTCACGAAGCGCGTGGTGTAGCCTTGCGCTATGGCGAGATCGGCCGGGAAGACGCCGGCCTTGGCCATTTTGTCGAAGAAGCTGCGCACACGCGCGTCGGTCATAGCGCCGAGGCCGAGGGTCAGCGAATCGCCGGAATCGACGATGCCGCGCTCCTTCAGCTTTTCGACCGAATAGGCGAGCTGGCCCTCGGACATTTCGGGATTGTCCTTGCGGATGGCGGCATTGGCGGCGCTATTGTCGCCGTAGATGTAATGATACCAGCCGATGATCGACGCGTCGACGAAACGCTGCACCAGATCGGGCTTGGCCGCGATCGTCTCCTTGCGCGTCTCGATCGTCGTCGAATAGCTGTCATAGCCGTAATCGGCGAGCAGAAACACATTGGGCGTGAAGCCGCCCTGGCGCGCGATCTCGAAAGGCTCGGAGGTCAGATAGCCCTGCTGGATCGACTTCTTGTCGGCGAGGAAAGGCGCCGAGTTGAAGGTGTAGGGCTTGATCTTCTCTTCCTTGAAGCCATAGGCTTGGCTGAGCCAGCGATAGACCGAGACGAGATTGTCATTGCCGATGAAGGCCGTCGCCTTGGGCAGATCCTCGAAGCGATCGAAGCCCACGCCCGGATGCGACATGAAGATGATCGGATCTTTCTGGAACATGCTGGCGACGGCGACGATGGGCGCCTTCTGCTGCACGGCGGAGAAGGTCTGGATGAGATTGGCGCCCATGCAGAAATCCACGCGGCCGGCGGCGAGCAGCAGCCGCGCGTTGGACTGCGGGCCGCCCTGCAATATTGTGACGTCCAGGCCGTATTTGGCGTAAGTGCCGTCGACGAGGGCTTGATAAAAGCCGCCATGCTCGGCCTGCGCCCGCCAATTGGTGGCGAAGGAGACCTTGTCCAGCGCGAGGGCCGGAAGGGCGGCGAAGATGAAGGCGGCGGCCAGAAATACGAAACGCACAGCGTCACGGCTTTGCATGTCTCGGGACTCCCCTGCTTTTGCCTTTGTCGCGAGTTCCGGGCCGCGACGCAAGCGTGACCGCATCGGCCGTCGGGAGAAAAGCCGCCATCGCGCGCCCTCGCCTCTTCGATGTATGAAGAGAGACACGATTTCTTCGCAGCCCTGGGAAAACTCACCGTATGACCGATCAAATCGCGACACGACGCAGGGGCGCCGTGCTCGAAGAGGCCATATTGGACGCGGCGTGGATCGAGCTTTCGACCAAAGGCTATTCGAATTTCACTTATGAGGCTGTGGCCAAACGCGCCTGCACGAGCCGTCCGGTCCTCTATCGAAGGTGGGAGACGCGCGTCGGCCTCGCCGCCGCCGCGCTCGCCCGTTACGCCGAGCTCAATCCGATAGCGACGCCCGACCTCGGCAATCTGCGAGACGAGCTTTGTCTCGTGCTGCGCCGTTTCGCCGATCGCACCCCGCCGCATCTCATGCGGCTCTGGTTCGAGATGAATGAGGAAATGGGCTCCGAACAAGCCGAGGCCGAACGTGAGCGCCTCAGGAAAAACCCTCTCGAGGACATCGTCGAGCGAGCGATCGAGCGCGGAGAGATCAATCGCGAATGCGTGACGCCGCGCGTGCTCAGCGCGCCGCTCGGTCTCGTTCTCCACGAAATCGTCATCACGGCTCGACCGATTTCCGACAAGGCGATCACGGAAATCATCGACCAAATTTTCCTCCCGCTGGTGACTGCCGGAGCCGCCGTTCCGGGATCGAAAAAATAAGATTCATGACGCATCTTATTGACAGAATGCGCGCCTATAAGATACGTAACGTATCCTATAGGAGGTCGCGCAATGTTCGATCCACACAGCATCTCGCTCACGCGCCTGAGCGCACCGCTATTTGCGTCCATGATCGCTCTCTCGGCGAGCGCCGCTCGCGCCGAGGAACCCGACCATATCGTGCTCGGCGCCGGAGGCTCGGCGACGCCGGTCTATCAGGGCGCCAAATCCTTCCGGCTGCTTCCCGTTCCGGCGATCGACATCAAGCAAGGGCCGTTCTTCGTCAATTTACGCAATGGGATCGGGGTGACGCCCTACGCCGACGACATGATCACTGTCGGAGCCAGCGCGACATTCCTCCCGGGCTATCGCGGCCGAGACGCGCCTTATGGGATCGGTCAGCTGTCGGACGGAGTTGGCGCGCGATTGTTCGCCAATCTGAAGGCCGCCGGATTTATCGCGACGATCGGCGCGACAAAAGGAGTTTTCAACGGGACCAAAGGACTGGTCGTAGACGCCAGCATCTCCTACCCCATTCTTCTCAGCTCGGAGCTGTCGCTCACGCCGGCGCTCGGCGCGACCTGGGCGGACGACAAGCACATGAGCCGCTATTTCGGCGTCAACGCCTATCAGTCGCTGATCTCGGGTCTGCCTCGATTCCAGGCCGGGGCGGGCGTGAAGGATATTTCGGGGACGTTGACGGCCTCATATCGCGTGACGGATCGGATCACGGTGAGCGGCACGGTGGGCGTCACGACATTGTTGGGCGCCGCGCAGGACAGCCCGCTCACTTTCCACAAGACGCAGCCGCTCGGCTTTCTCACGCTGACCTATCGGATGTGAGCTGCGCTCGCGCTGACGGCGCCCTATGGCGAACCGCATTCGAAAGGTCTACCCTCTCCGCCATGCTCCCGTCCCGCTATTGGATCGACCTCGCCACCACCGAATTCCGCGACCTCGAGATGGAGCGCGCCATCGCCGTGCTGCCCATCGCCGCCGTCGAGCAGCATGGGCCGCATCTGCCGGTCGGCGTCGACTCGGCGATCATGCGCGGCATGATCGAGCGCGTCGTGGACCGCCTGCCGGACGATCTCGACGCGCTGTTCCTGCCATTGCAGGCGATCGGCGTCTCTATCGAGCATGGCGATTTTCCGGGCACGCTGAGCCTCTCGCATGAGACGGCGCTGCGCCTCCTCTGCGAGATCGGCGAAGGCGTCGCCCGCGCCGGCTGCCGCAAGCTCGTGCTCCTCAATTCACATGGGGGCAACTCGGCGCTCCTCTCCCAGGCCGCGCTGGAGCTGCGCGCCCGCGAGGAGTTGCTCGCCGTCTCCTGCTCCTGGCATCGCTTCGGCTATCCGGACGGGCTGTTCGGCGAGGAAGAGATACGCCTCGGCGTCCATGGCGGGGAGATCGAGACCTCGCTGATGCTGGCGTTCGCGCCCGATTTCGTCGATATGGCGCAGGCACGCCATTTCCGCTCCGCGAGTCTCGATTTCGAGCGCGACTTCACCTGGCTGCGCGCCGACAGGCCGATCGGCTTCGGCTGGATGACGCAAGACCTCTCCAAGGAGGGCGCGATCGGCGATGCGGCGGCGGCCAGCGCCGCCAAGGGCGAGGCCGCGGCCGACTATTGGGCGACCGCCTTCGTCGAGCTTCTGCGCGACGTCGAGGCTTTCGATCTCGAGCGGTTTGCGAAAGCGCCGCGAGGCGAGGACGAAAGCTAAACTGCTTCAGCTATTTAATAAATAGAGCGCGTTGCGCCCGCCCATTTCGGCGAAAACGCGGCTCCAGCCGAAAACGCCACTGGGAAGCAGCCATCCGCTGTCTTTGGAGGCTTTCGCGTCGGCGCGGTTCGGTCTACAACGCGCGCAACTGCGCAGCCAGACGCCAGAGAGGCCCCCGACATGACCGAAATCATCGATATTCACGCGCGCGAGATACTCGATTCGCGCGGCAATCCCACGGTCGAGGTCGAGGTCACGCTGGAGGACGGCTCCTTCGGCCGCGCCGCCGTGCCCTCCGGCGCCTCCACCGGCGCGCATGAGGCGGCGGAGAAGCGCGACGGCGACAAGACCCGTTATCTCGGCAAGGGCGTGCTGGACGCCGTGCAGAGCGTCAATGAGGAGATCGCGACCGAGCTCACCGGATTCGAGGCCGAGGATCAGGTGGCGGTCGACGAGGCGCTGATCGAGCTCGACGACACGGCGAACAAGTCGCGCCTCGGCGCCAACGCCATTCTGGGCGTCTCGCTCGCCGTGGCCAAGGCCGCCGCCGACGCTTCCTCTCTGCCGCTCTACCGCTATATCGGCGGCGTGCAGGCGCGCGTGCTGCCGGTGCCGATGATGAACATCATCAATGGCGGCGTCCACGCCGACAATCCGATCGACTTTCAGGAATTCATGATCCTGCCGGTGGGCGCGCCCACCGTGCGCGAGGCGATCCGCTGGGGCGCGGAAGTGTTCCACACGCTGAAAGCCGCGCTGAAGAAGGCGGGCCTCTCCACCTCCGTGGGCGACGAAGGGGGCTTTGCCCCCAACCTCCCCTCCGCCGAGGCGGCGCTCGACGTCATCGTCGAGGCGATCGTGACGGCCGGCTTTGTGCCGGGCGAGGACATCTATCTCGGCGCCGACGTCGCCTCGACCGAGTTCTTCAAGAACGGCAAATATGTCTATGAGGGCGAGAAGACGACGCGCACCGTCGAGGAGCAGGTCGCCTATCTCGCAAAGCTCGTCGAGGCCTATCCGATCGTCACGATCGAGGACGGCATGGCCGAGGACGATTGGGAGGGCTGGCGTCTCCTCACCGACACGCTCGGCGACAAGATCCAGCTCGTCGGCGACGATGTCTTCGTCACCAATGTCGAGCGCCTGGCGCGCGGCATCGATGAAGACGTCGCCAATTCGCTGCTGGTGAAGGTCAATCAGATCGGCACGCTGACCGAGACGCTCGCCGCCGTGGAGATGGCGCATCGCGCCGCCTATACGACGGTGATCTCGCATCGCTCCGGCGAGACGGAAGATTCGACCATCGCCGACATCGCCGTCGCCACCAATAGCGGGCAGATCAAGACCGGCTCGCTGGCGCGCTCGGACAGAGTCGCGAAGTATAACCAGCTCATCCGCATCGAGGAGGAGCTGGGACCGGCGGCCATCTACGCCGGCCGCAGCGCGCTGAAGGCGCTGGTCTGATCTCCCTCTCACCGCGCGCGGGGAGAGGGTCGAGGTGAGGGGCTCGGGGAATTGGAGCGGCAAGCCGCTTCCGCCCCGAGCCCTCGCTCTTTCGACCAATCCGCCTCGCGCCCCGGCCCCTCACCCCAACCCTCTCCCCGTGAACGGGGAGAGGGAGTAGTTCCGAGCTTCCCCCATGCCCATGGAAAAGACCTTCGACCCCTCGACCATCGAAGCGCGGATGCGCGAGCTCTGGGAAGAGGCGGGCGCCTTTCGCGCCGGCCGGCCGGAGCGCGCCGGCGCGAAGCCCTTTTCCATCGTCATTCCGCCGCCCAATGTCACCGGCTCGCTGCATATGGGCCATGCGCTCAACAATACGCTGCAGGATATTCTGGCGCGCTATCATCGCATGCGCGGCGACGACGTGCTGTGGCAGCCGGGCACGGATCACGCCGGCATCGCCACGCAAATGGTGGTCGAGCGCAAGCTCATGGAGCGCCAGCAGCATCGCCGCGAATTGGGCCGCGCGAAGTTCTTGGAGGAAGTCTGGGCCTGGAAGGCCGAGTCGGGCGGCGTCATCGTCGAGCAATTGAAGCGGCTCGGCGCCTCCTGCGACTGGTCGCGCGAGCGCTTCACCCTGGACGAAGGACTTTCCCGCGCCGTGGTGAAAGTCTTCGTGCAGCTCTATCGCGATGGGCTCATCTATAAGGACAAGCGCCTCGTCAATTGGGATCCGAAGCTGCTCACAGCCATTTCCGATCTCGAGGTGCAGCAGATCGAGGTGAAGGGCCATTTGTGGCACTTCAAATATCCGGTGGTCTATCACGACGGCCAGCCGACCGGCGAGTTCATCACCGTGGCGACGACGCGTCCCGAAACCATGCTCGGCGACACGGCCGTCGCCGTGCATCCCGAGGACGAACGTTACACCAAGCTCGTCGGCAAGAATGTGCGCCTGCCTCTGGTCGGCCGGCTCATCCCCATCGTCGCCGATGAATATTCCGATCCCGAGAAGGGCACGGGCGCGGTGAAGATCACTCCCGCGCACGACTTCAACGATTTCGAGGTCGGCCGCCGGCATCAGCTGCGTCTCATCAATGTGCTCGACGCCGAAGGCGCCGTGACGCTGAAGGACAATCACGAATTCTTCGACCATGTCGCGCCCTCTCCCGAGCTCGACATGACCGTCGCCGCTCTGCATGGCCTCGATCGCAACGCCGCCCGCGCGCGCGTGGTGGCGATGATGGAGGAGCGCGAGCTGCTCGCCGAAGTGTCGGACCATAAGCATATGGTGCCGCATGGCGACCGCTCCGGCGCCGTGCTGGAGCCGCGCCTCACCGACCAATGGTATGTCGACGCCAAGACGCTGGCGCAGCCGGCGCTCGCCGCCGTGCGCGAGGGCCGCACCAATTTCGTGCCGAAGAATTGGGAGAAGACCTATTTCGATTGGCTCGAGAACATCCAGCCCTGGTGCGTGTCGCGCCAGCTGTGGTGGGGCCATCGCATACCGGCATGGTATGACGAGGACGGCAATGTCTTCGTCGAGGACAGCGAAGACGCGGCGCTCGCCGCCGCCCGCGCGAAGCATGGACGCGATGTGACGCTGACGCGCGACGAGGACGTGCTCGACACTTGGTTCTCTTCCGCGCTCTGGCCCTTCTCGACGCTCGGCTGGCCGGACGAGACGAAGGAGCTCGACCGCTTTTATCCCACCAATGTGCTGGTGACGGGCTTCGACATCATCTTCTTCTGGGTCGCCCGCATGATGATGATGGGCCTCTATTTCAAGAAAGAAGTCCCCTTCCACGACGTCTACATTCACGCCCTCGTCCGCGACGAGAAGGGCGCGAAAATGTCGAAGTCGAAGGGCAATGTCATCGACCCGTTGAATCTCATCAACGAGTTCGGCGCCGATGCGCTGCGCTTCACCCTCGCCGCCATGGCGGCGCAGGGGCGCGACATCAAGCTCTCGACGCAACGCGTCGTCGGCTACCGCAATTTCGCGACCAAGCTGTGGAACGCCTCGCGCTTCGCCGAGATCAACGGCTGCGCGCGCGTTTCCGGCTTCGATCCGAAGAAGAATGAGATCACGCTCAATCGCTGGATCGTCAGCGAGGCGGCGCGCGCCTCCGCCGAGATCGCCACGGCGATCGAGGCCTATCGCTTCAACGACGCGGCCGGCGCGGCCTATCGCTTCGTCTGGAACGAGTTCTGCGATTGGTATCTGGAGCTCGCCAAGCCCCTGCTGCAAGGCGAGGACGGCGCCGCCAAGGACGAGACCCGCGCCACCACGGCTTTTCTGCTCGATCAGGTCTATGCGCTGCTGCATCCCTTCATGCCCTTCATCACCGAGGAGCTGTGGGGCATCAAAGGTTTCGAGGGACCAGCGCGGGAAACGCCGCTGGCGCTGGCGCAATGGCCCGATCTCGCCGGCCTCGAGGACGCCGCCGCGGAAGCGGAGATCGGCTGGATCGTCGATCTCGTCTCCGAGGTGCGCTCCGTGCGCTCGGAGATGAATCTGCCCGCCGGCGCGGAAGTCGCGCTGGTTCTCGTCGGCGCCGATGCAGAGGTTCAGGCGCGCGTGACACGCTGGGACGAGACCGCGCGCAAGCTCGCGCGTCTTTCGGCGATCTCCTTCGCCGATGCGGCGCCGGCGAGCAGCGCGCAGCTCATCGTGCGCGGCGTTCTCGCCGCCATTCCGCTCGAGGGCGTCATCGATTTCGCCGCGGAGAAGACGCGTCTCGCCAAGGAGACCGCCAAGCTCGAGAGCGAAGCGAAGAAGATCGAGGCCAAGCTCGGCAACGCCGATTTCATCGCCCGCGCGCCGGAAGAGGTGGTGGAGGAAAATCGCGAGCGCCTGGAAGAAACGCGCGCGCGGATCGAGAAACTATCAGCGGCGGCGAAACGCCTCGGCTGATCGTTTCGTCGCATTGCAAAGGGCGAAGCGATCCAGCGGCCGCACTACGGCTTTTGATTGCTTCGCGACGCGCGCAATGACGGGCCGGTCCAATCGCGCGAAGGCTTTTACTGGCGCGCGTCTAATCGGCGAAGAACGGCGTTCCGCTCGTCGCGATCGAGGCTTCGTTCACTATATCGTCGATCGCGCGACGCACGATCTCCTCGAGCGTCGTCGGCCCGTCCCGCCCTATGGCGTAGAGCGCGTCGTCGACATTCTGCTCGACAGTGTGGAGAAAGAGCGCATCCGGCCGCTCACGGCCCGATTGCGAGAGGGAGACATCTCGCAAAGCGAGAACGAATTGCGCGCGCGTCGCCAGAAGCGTCCTGGCCAGCGACAAAGCGAGCGCGAATTGCCGCTCGCCGAATGTCCCTTGCTCTCGCCGCGCGGCGCCCGGCCGTTCCCTCACCCAATTGTCATTGCCGATAAGCGGGGGCGCGACTCCTGCGTC
This sequence comes from Methylosinus sp. H3A, assembly GCF_015709455.1. Classification (NCBI taxonomy): domain Bacteria; kingdom Pseudomonadati; phylum Pseudomonadota; class Alphaproteobacteria; order Hyphomicrobiales; family Methylocystaceae; genus Methylosinus; species Methylosinus sp. H3A. The sequence goes on along the minus strand of NZ_JADNQW010000005.1, from coordinate 2,140,167 downwards.
GCGGCGGCGATCCCATCGGCCGGACAATCCCGCATCATGCGTCCAGGCCGGCCGGACGAAGTCGTTCCAACTGCAAATCATGGGCGCAACAAGCCCCACAGTGACACGCCACATTCGGCGTGTTAACCGTAAATGGAAACTAGCTCTGCGCCGAAAATCCCGCATTCGCGCGTCTCTGTCAAGCAAATATGAGAGAATGCGTGCCGGAAACGAAGATAAATCCCGTATTCGACAGAACCGGCCTCGCGCACCGATTGGGCCAGGCCGTCGATCTGGCGGGCGGGCCGGCCAAAATCTTGCGAGACGCAGGCGTCACCTCCTCGACTTATAGCCGCTATCTCAATGGAGATAGCGAGGCATCGGCCGAGAAGCTCGGCCGCATCGCCGAGGTGACGGGGGTCTCGCTCGACTGGCTGGTCCTCGACCGCGGCGCTCCCATATTCGAGGCCGGCGCCGCGCCGCCGGCGATCCCTCTCGGCCCGGATATGGCGCAAATCCCGCTGTGCCGAATCGGCGACGAGGCCGGCGGCGAGCTCGGGAGCGGCGAGAGGATCGCCTTCCCGCGCGCTCTGCTGCGGCGCCTCGCAGCAGAGGCCGAGACGCTCGAATTCCTGCGCGCGCGGGGCGACTCCATGCGCCCGACGATCGACGACGGGGCGATCGTGCTGATCGACCGCTCGCAGCGCGACATTATCGGCGACGCGATCTATCTCGTCTCGCTCGATGACGCGCCGCTGATCCGCCGTGTGCGGCGCAATGTCGACGGGGCGCTCACGCTCATCTCCGACAATCGCGCCTGCTATGAGCCCGAGCGATTGGAGCGCGCCGACGCCGACAGGCTGCGCGTGCATGGCCGCGTGCGCTGGACCGAGACGCTGCTCTGACGCGCGAGCGAAAAGACCGCGCCGCGCGCTCTCTCCTGGACCCCACCGCTTTTGCGAATTGGCTGTTTCAAAGCCGCAGCGGCGTCGCCATCGTCGGCATGGCCGAGCGCTCGGCCCATAAGCAAAAGCGAGAAAAGCCCGCCGGACGTCGCGCCATCGACGTTCGACCGGAGACAAAGGAGGGACCAATGACGCTGAACGTTCATGCCGGCGCCAATTACGGCAAGATCATCCTGTGGATGGCCGGACTCGTCGCATTCGTCGCCGTCGCGCTGACGAAAGTTCCGGAATGGATTTCGCCCAAAAGCGCGAGCGTGACCGGCGACACCGGCGCCACATCGCGCATGATCGACTGAAGACGCGCTTTCGAGCCGAAATCGTCTCGATTCGCTTCGCCCCGCGCGCCCGAGCGGGGCGATTTTTTTTGCCCGAGCGACCATCGCGGCGCTGGACCCGTCGCCGATCGCCGATTGGCGGTTTCGCGGAACATCGGAACGCTTAGTGTCGACGATGCAAATGTGACGATCCCCACTGCCTCGCCGGCCTCGGCCGCGCGAGGCCCTTTTGCCTTCCCCGCACAGTCTGTCGGGAGTGTCGCAGCCGGGGGTATCCATCGCGCGGGATCGAGGCTATCTTGCGCTCGCCCTTTCCGCCCTCTCTACGAGGGCTCAGCGTCACATGCTCCTTGCCCGATGACTCTCACACATCAGCCCGTCGGTCCCGGCAGCCACGTTTTTCTCGTCGACGGATCGTCCTTCGTCTTTCGCGCTTATTTCCAGTCCATCAGGCAGGACGCGAAATATAATTATCGCACCGACCGGCTGCCGACCGGCGCTGTGCGGCTCTTCTGCGCCAAGCTGTTCCAATTCATCCGCGAGGGCGCGGCGGACGTCACGCCGACGCATCTCGCCATCATCTTCGACAAGTCGGAGAATTCCTTCCGCAAGGAAATCTACCCAGACTATAAGGCGCATCGTCAGGATCCGCCCGCCGATCTCGTCCCGCAATTTCCCCTGATGCGCGCCGCCGTGCGCGCCTTCGGCCTCTTGCCGATCGAGCAGGATGTCTATGAGGCGGACGATCTCATCGCGACATACGCCAAACAAGCGCGCGCGCGCGGCGCCGATGTGCTGATCGTCTCCGCCGACAAGGATCTGATGCAGCTCATCGACGACAAAGTGTCGATGTATGATCCCGCCTCCGGCGCGCGCGAGGAGCGGCGCATCGGCGTTGCGGAAGTGGTCGATTATTTCGGCGTGCCGCCTACGAGGGTCGTCGATGTGCAGGCGCTCGCCGGCGATTCGACCGATAATGTGCCGGGCGCCAAGGGCATCGGCGTGAAGACCGCCGCGCAGCTCATCAATGAGTACGGCGATCTCGACACGCTGCTGGCGCGCGCCGGCGAGATCAAGCAGCCCAAGCGCCGTGAGGTTCTGACCGATGCTGCGAGCGTCGCGCTGATCCGCATGTCGGAAAAGCTCGTGAAGCTCGTCGACGACGCGCCGCTCGAGATTCCGCTGGACGATCTCGGCCTGCATCAGCCGGACGGCAAGACGCTCGTCTCCTTCTTTCAGGCGATGGAGTTCACACAGCTCACGCGCCGCGCGGCGGAGACCTATGGCGTCGAGGCCGGTGAGATCGAGCCGGACCCGGCCTTCGTCGGACCGGCCGGCTGGCGCGGCCGCAATGGCGAGGTCGTCGAGGCCTCGGCCGAGCCCGCGCCTACGCCCACGGCGCCGCCCGCGCCCGCCGCGCCTGCGGGAGACAAAGGCGGCTTCACGCCGCAAGCGCTCGCCGAGGCGCGGCGCGAGCAAGGCGTGGCGACGAAGATCGACCGCTCTCTCTATGAGACGGTGACGACGCTGGAGCGTCTCGACGCCTGGATCGCGGAAGCTTTCGCCGCTGGCGTCGTCGCCATGGATACGGAGACGACCTCGCTCGATCCGATGTCCTGCGATCTCGTCGGCGCTTCGCTGGCGACCGCGCCGGGACGCGCCTGCTATATTCCGCTGCAGCATGTCTCGCCGAACGGCGCGGATCTGCTCGGCGGCGAGCCGGCGCCCGCGCAAATTCCGCTCGCAGACGCGATCGCGCGCTTGAAGCCGCTGCTCGAGGCGCGCGGCGTGCTGAAGATCGCGCATAATATGAAATACGACCTCCTCGTTCTGGCGCGCTACGGCATAGATGTCGCGCCGATCGAGGATACGATGCTGATCTCCTATGTGCTCGACGCCGGCCGCAATAATCACGGCCTCGACGAGCTTTCGAAGAAGCATCTCGGCCATGAGTGCATCCCCTTCTCGGCGGTGGCCGGCTCGGGCCGCACCTTCATCGGCTTCGCGCGCGTGCCTTTGGACAAGGCGACAGAATATGCGGCGGAGGATTCGGATGTGGCGCTGCGCCTGTGGCGCGTGCTGAAGCCGCGCCTCGCCGCCGAACATATGGCGAGCGCCTATGCGACGCTCGAGCGGCCCATGGTCGGCGTGCTCGCGGCGATGGAGCGGCGCGGCGTCGCTATCGACCGCAATATTCTCTCGCGCCTCTCCGGCGAATTCGCGCAAGATATGGCGCGGCTGGAAGCCGAGATCTACGAGCTCGCGGGCGAGACGTTCAATCTCGGCTCGCCCAAGCAATTGGGCGATATTCTCTTCGGCAGAATGGGCCTGCCCGGCGCCAAGAAGACCGCGACCGGCGCCTGGTCGACCTCGGCCAGCGTGCTCGACGAGCTCGCCGAGAGCGGCAACACATTCGCCGCGCGGATTTTGGATTGGCGCCAGCTCTCCAAGCTCAAATCCACTTACACCGATGCGCTGCCGAGCTTCGTGAACAAGGAGACGCATCGCGTCCACACCTCTTACGCGCTCGCCGCGACGACGACGGGGCGGCTCTCCTCCTCCGATCCCAATCTACAGAACATTCCCGTGCGCAACGAGGCCGGCCGCAAGATTCGCAAGGCCTTCGTCGCCGAGCCCGGTAATGCGCTCATCTCGGCCGATTATTCGCAGATCGAATTGCGGCTGCTCGCGCATATCGCCGACATTCCGCAATTGCGGCAGGCCTTCGCCGAGGGAATAGACATTCACGCGATGACGGCGAGCGAAATGTTCGGCGTGCCGGTGCAGGGCATGCCTTCGGATGTGCGCCGCCGCGCCAAGGCGATCAATTTCGGCATCATCTACGGCATTTCCGCCTTTGGCCTCGCCAATCAGCTCTCCATTCCGCGCGAGGAGGCGGCCGCCTATATCAAGCGCTATTTCGAGCGTTTCCCCGGCATTCGCGGCTATATGGACGCGACCAAGAAAACCGTGCGCGAAACCGGCGTCGTCACCACCATATTCGGCCGCAAGTGCCATTTTCCGCGCATCGCCTCGTCGAACGCGTCGGAACGCGCTTTCTTCGAGCGCGCGGCGATCAACGCGCCGATTCAGGGAGCGGCCGCCGACATCATCCGCCGCGCCATGGCGCGCATGGACGAAGCGTTGGCCCATGCGAAGCTCAATGCGCGCATGCTGCTGCAAGTGCATGACGAATTGGTGTTCGAGGCGCCGCAGGAGGAGACCGAGGCGACGATCGCGCTGGTCAAGCGTGTGATGGAGGAGGCGCCGCATCCGGCGGTGACGCTCTCCGTGCCGCTGCAAGTGGAGGCGCGCGCCGCGCAGAATTGGGACGAGGCGCATTGAGCCGAGGCCAGTCGCCCTTCTCCTCGCGATGACGGCGGGCTGAAAATATTTTTTCTCCGCCGATGGATCGAATCGCCTCGCCGGCGGTTCCGCTCACGAGTGTCCGGCGCGGAGGCGAAAAATGAACACGGCCAATCTTCAGCTCGAGGGCGTCTATGCGATCCTCTCGGCTCTATTCGGCGCATTGCGCGACAGGGGTGTGCTCGGAGCCGAGGAGATCGACGCGCTGCTCGTCGACGTCGAGCGCTCGCTCGCGCGCGATCCGCTGCGGCCGCGCGAATTGCGCGACGCCAATTTCGAAGCGATCTGCTTTCCGGCCCGGCTGCTGCGGCTCGCTCTGCGCGAATCGGCGGCCGGCGAAGCCTTTTCCTTCGCACAGCTCGCCGGGCGCGTCGGCCAGGCGACGCCGCCGGAGCAGGCGCCGTCCGAGCCCTGAGCGCTCAGATGGAATAGCTGAAAGAATCGTAGGACAGGCCGTTCAGGAACTGATCCATGTCGCGCGCAGGCTCGGCGCAGCCGGCGGTTCCGACGACTTTGGCGGGGACGCCCGCGACGGTGGAGTTGCGCGGCACCGGATGCAGAACGACCGAGCCTGCTGCGACGCGCGAGCAGGCGCCGATCTCTATATTGCCGAGAATCTTCGCGCCGGCGGCGATCATCACGCCGCGCCTGACCTTGGGATGGCGGTCGCCGCTCTCCTTGCCGGTTCCGCCGAGCGTCACGCTCTGCAGAATGGAGACGTCGTCCTCTATGACCGCCGTCGCGCCGACGACGAGCCCGGTCGCATGATCGAGGAATATGCCGCGGCCGAAGCGGGCCGCCGGATGAATATCGGTCTGGAAAGCGTCGGACGAGCGGCTCTGCAGATAGAGGGCGAAATCCGTCTGGCCATTGCTCCACAGCCAATGCGCCAGCCGATGCGTCTGAATGGCGTGAAAGCCTTTGAAGAAGAGCAGAGGCTCGATCAATCGGCCGCAGGCGGCGTCGCGCTCGACGACGGCTTTGACGTCCGCCCGAAACGCCTCGCCCATCGCGACATCGGCGTCGAGAGCGCGGGCGAAGGCGTCGAAGATCAGATCTTCCGTCACCGCGCCGCCGAGACGCGCCGCGCATCTTCGCGCGACAGCGTCCTCGAAGGACGGCCGGTTGAGGACGAAAGTCAGCAGCAGGCTCGCCAGCGCCGGCTCGCGCGCCAGCATGTCCTCGGCCTCGCGGAGGATATGGGCCCAGAGCGCGTCTCGCGTCTCGGCGTCGGTGACGACAATCGCGCGACCATGCTCCTGCGTCGCTCCCATCGGCGTCTCCTCGTTTCGCCCGGTCGGCGGCCGCGCCGGAAGGCCCTCAATGTGGCTCGAGCGGCCGACTTCGTCCAGCTCGACAAGATATCGTAGCCTGAATCAGCAAGATAGCGAACGCTCGGAAATGGCCGCTCGGCGCAGCCGGGCGATGACGCGCTCGGCCTCGCCAGCGTCGAGGCTGCCGAAGCCGAGGCGCAGGCCCCGCCCGCGCTGCGGCGGCGCCGCGAAGCAGGTGGAGGGGAGGAAGCGCAGACCATTGGCGGCGGCGTCGCGCTCGAGCGCGTCGAGCGTCGCCTCGTCACGGAACGTCGCCCAATAGGCGAGACCGCCGGCCGGGACGCGGAAGCATATCGCCTCGCCGAAGGAGCGGGAGAGCAATTCGCCGAAAGCGTCGCGTCTTTGCGCATAGATCTGGCGCGCCTTGCGCACATGACGGCGCAGCTCGCCGGAATCGACGAGATCGGCCACGGCGAGCTCGGTCAGCGCATTGCCCTGACGGTCCACCGCCGCCGCGGCGTTGGCCATGGACCTCACGACGGGCGCGGGTGCGACGACATAGCCGATGCGCAGCCCGGGCAGCAGCAGCTTGGACATGGAGCCCACATAGAGCACCCGCCCCGGCGCATAGCTCGCCATGGGGAGCAGCGGCTGCCGCTCGAAATGATATTCATGATCGTAATCGTCCTCGATGATCGCGAATTCGAATTTCGCGGCGAGGTCCAGCAGCCGCAGCCGCCGCTCCGGCGTCAGCGGAACAGTGGTCGGAAACTGGTGGTGGGGCGTCACGTAAATGGCGCGCACGCAATGTCGTCGGCACAATCGCTCGACATCCTCCACATCGACGCCGTCCTCGTCGAGACGGGCGCCGACAATTTCGGCGCCGGCGGCGGCGAAGGCTTCGCGCGCAGCCGAATAGCCGAGCCCCTCGACGAGCACGACATCGCCCGGTGAGACGAGGATGCGCGCGGCGAGGAAAATGCCCATCTGGCTGCCGCGCGTGACGCAGACATTTTCGGCGTCGACGACGAGACCGCGATGCGACGCCAGCATTTCGGCGATGGCGCGGCGCAGCTCGCCGGCCCCGCGCGGATCGCCATAGCCGAGCCCGCCGGAGCGCGCCGCGCGCCGTCCCGCGTCGCGATAGGCGCGCAGCAGAGTGTCGATCGAGAAGAGGCGCGCATCGGGAAGCCCATCGTCTATGGCGAGCCCCTCCCCGGCCGGCACGAAGGCGGGGTCCGGCGTCGCGCGGAACGAAAAGCCCGGCGTACGAGGATCGGCGGAGGCTTTGCGCGGCGCCGGCAGCGTCTCGGGAAGCTCCGCGGAGACGAAAGTGCCGCGCGTCCCATGGGTGGTGAACCAGCCCTGGGCGACGAGCTCGTCATAGGCCAGCACGATGGTCTTGCGATTGACGCCGAGCGATTCGGCGAGCTCGCGGCTGCTGGGCAGCGTCGCGCCGGGCGCGAGGCGTCCGCTCCTTATGTCGTGAATCAGCGCATGGACGACCTGGAGATAGAGCGGGGCGCCGCGGCGCGGGTCGATCTCGCGCGACAGGCTGAAGGCGAAGGGGCGCGACATTGGACCCCTCCATTCGGCATTATTGCTCTTTTCATAGGGCCGTCGGCAGCTTCGTCCGACCGCGCGCGCTCTGTCAAGCCGCGCGGCGCGGCGGTCCTTTGGACCCGTCGGCGCGGGAATCTTGGCGGTTTAACGCATATTCGGCTCCGCTACCGTCGATCTCGTCGCAACCGAACACGGAGCGGGAGCCATGCAGACGAGCAATGCCGGCGGTGTCGTGAAAGCTTTGATGGGAATTGGCGGGGTGCTCGCATTCTTCCTCGTGGTCATGCACCAATTGTCGCAATTGTTCCGCTGACCGACGGACTTCGGGAAGGTCCGAGCGGTGGCGCGCAGAAGGGCTCGCCGCCTTGGGGCGAGAGCGCATTCTGCGCGCCGTTCAATCGAAGAGCGGGCGATTCACCAGCCCGCGATGCGGCGGCAGGAGCCGCCCGAGGGACCGAAAGCGTAGCGCGATCCGCAGGCATAGGCCGTGGGCGGCTCGCCGGTCTGCTCGAAGAGGTCATAACCTTCCTTCAAATTCCGCCAGAAGCCGCTCCAAAGCTGATGTTCCGGCGGAACCGACCAGAAATTGGTCCAATCTCCCTGCGTCTCCTTGGCGAAGGCCGTTTCCGTCATGCGGAAGGGAAAGATATGGACCGGCACCTCGTGCTGGCCACCGCGCAGCGCCGCTTCCACCATGCCGTAGATTTCCTCTATGACCTTATCGGTCATGGCGAAGCAGCCGACGGATTTGCAGGCGCCATGGACCATGAGAGCGCCGCCGGTGCGGCCGTTCTGCCGATCGAAGGCGTTGGGAAAACCGACGTCGAAGGCGCGATGATAGTGAGAGTTCGGATTGAGCTGGCGCGCCGAGACGCTGTAAAATCCCTCGGGTGATTGATAATCGCCCGATTTCAGCTTCGGCCCGAGATGGCCGGACCATTTGCAGATCGGATAGGTCCGATAGAGCGAATAGCGCCCGTCCTGCTTCCGCCAGAGCTCGAGCTCGCCTTCCTTTTTGAAAATGCGGACATAAACGGCCGCGCCCATTCGAAAATTCCCGTCGTCGCGGCGCGTGAGCGGCGGCAGCTCATTGGCCGGCGCCGCCGCCGCGAGGGCGAGCGCCGGCATGGCCACGGGCTCCGGCGGCGGGGTGACGGTGACGGGCGGCAATGGCGTCGTCGACGGCTCGACGACGAGATTGCGCGGCCGGGCCGGCGGCAATGGCGCCGCGCCGGGCGGGAGAGCGATGGGAAGCTCCGCCTCGGGCGAGCGGATCGGCGGCAGCGCCGCGAGAAAGGACGGCGGCAACGCCGGCGGGGCGATCGGCGCCGCGATCACCGGCGGCGGCTCGTCCGGCGGGGACGGCTCCTCGCGCTGCGCGGTCTCGACGATCGCGCCGCGCAGATTTTGCAAAAGCGCGCCGAAGGGATTGGAGCGCGCCGCCAGCGTCGGTTCGACACGCCGCGCGGGACCGCGCGACGCAAAGGCCACGAGCGCGCCGATCTCGACGAGGCTCAGAACGAGCGCCGTGGCGAGCAGGACGGGGCGCGACGGTTTCGACGTCATGGCGGTCGTTACAGAATCAGCGAAATACGGATTACGAAACGCGATATTGGCGAAGGAACGGCCGAGGCGCGGCTAAAAGCGCCCCCGGCCGACAAAATCAATGCCCGTCGAAGGTGACGAGCCTGCGCACCGGCACGCCGAGCGCCTCGATCTTCTTCGCGCCGCCGAGCTCCGGCAGGTCGATGACGAAACAAGCGGCGATCACCTCGGCGCCGATCTTCTGCAGCAGCTTCACGGCGCCTTCCGCCGTGACGCCGGTGGCGATGAGATCGTCGACGAGAATCACGCGCTCGCCCTTCACCACCGCGTCCTCATGCACCTCCATCTCGTCGACGCCATATTCCAGCGAATAGGCGATGGAGACGGTCGTGTGCGGCAGCTTGCCCTTTTTGCGCACGGGCACGAAGCCGGCCGACAATTGATGCGCCACCGCGCCGCCCAGAATGAAGCCGCGCGCCTCCATCCCCGCCACTTTGTCGATCTTCGTGCCGGCCCAGGGCTGCACCAGCTCGTCCACCGCGCGGCGAAACGCCTTGGCGTCGCCGAGCAGCGTGGTGATGTCGCGGAACATGATGCCGGGCTTGGGATAGTCGGGAATGGTGCGGATCGTGGAGGCGAGGGTCATGTTCGAAATCTCGTCGGATTTTGTTCGGCTCGTCGTCTCATAGCTCATTCTCGGCCGAAAGGCATCTCGTCCGCCCACGGCGACCGCTTCCGCCGCATTCCGGCCGCAGCATCGCCGAGACCCGACCCATTTTCATTGCAAAGATCAGGATGTTTGAATTTTCGAGAGGATATCTTCACATGGCTGATTCGAAACGTAGAATTTTTTCCGTCATCGTCGCGGCCGCGGTCGTGGCGCTTCTCGGCCTCACCGGTTATGAAGCGGTCTCCGTCGCGCTCGCCCGCGCCGCGACGCCGGAAATCTTCGCGCGCTATGAGGCGGCGACCGACAATGGCGCGAAATCGCCCTCCGGACTTTCGAGCGAGCGGATCGAGACTCTGCTCGCGGTGCAAGATCCGAGCTTCTGGACGCATGGCGGCGTCGATTGGAGCGCGCCGCTCGCCACAACGGTCACGCAATCCCTCGTCAAGCGGCTCTATTTCGAGGATTTCAAGCCGGGCTTTTCGAAGATTCGCCAGACGTTGATCGCGCAATTCGCCGTCGGCCCGCTGACCTCCAAGAATGCGCAGCTCGCCGCTTTCATCGATGTGAACGGCTTCGATTCCGCGGCCCGCAAATGGTTCGGCAAGCCGCTCGCGGAATTGGACGACGACGAGTTTCTCGCGCTCGTCGCCACCAACAACAATCCCAAGGATTACGCGCCGGGCACGCCCGCCAACGCCGAGCGCGTGCGCCGCATCGAGAAATATCTCGCCGGGCTCTGCGAAAGGCAGGGCTTCGCCGATGTGTGGCTGGAGCAATGCGGGGCCTGACCTGCTCTCCCGGCGTCCGGCGGTCACTCGTCGGGCGCCAGCGCTTATGGCTCGCCGCCTCCTGGCGCATTCGCGGTCGAAAAGCGTCGGCTCCTCGTCGCCGCAATCGCCGGACCGCCGGCCGCGAGATGGCCATGGGCTCGTCGCGCCGGCGCCCAGTTTCCTCGCAAAGCTCCCGATCTGCAAGGTGTGGCGGGAGTTTCGGCGGGAGTTGTCATATGTTGGATGCGAAGAGAAGGGCTCGGTCGTTCGGGGCCGCGACGGCGGGCTCGGCGCTCGCCGCCTTCGCGGGGGCGGCCTTCGCCGCCATCGTCGGATATGAGGCGGTTTCCGTGGCGCTCGCCCGCGTCGCGACGCCGGAGCTGTTCGCGCGCTATGAGGCCGAGACCGGCAATGGCGCGAAACTGCCGCCCGGATTTTCGAGCGCGCGCATCGAAACGCTCATCAAGGTGCAGGATCCGAGCTTCTGGACGCATGGCGGCGTCGACTGGAGCGCGCCGCTCGCCACCACGGTCGCGCAATCCGTGGCGAAAAAGCTCTATTTCGCCGATTTCAAGCCGGGCTTCGCGAAGATCCGCCAGACGCTCATCGCGCAATTCGCCGTCGGCCCGCTGACCTCCAAGAATGCGCAGCTCGCCGCTTTCATCGATGTGAACGGCTTCGATCCCGCGGCGCGCAAATGGTTCGGCAAGCCGCTCGCGGAATTGGACGACGACGAGTTTCTCGCGCTCGTCGCCACCAACAATAATCCGACGGACTACGCGCCGGGCACGCCCGCCAACGCCGAGCGCGTGCGCCGCATCGAAAAATATCTCGCCGGACTCTGCGAGCGCGGCGGCTTCGCCGATGCGTGGCTGGAGAATTGCGGGGATTGACGCGCTCTAGCTTTCTTTCGTCGGAGCGAATTCTGATCGATCGAACGATTCCGTTCGATCGGAAAGCGCGCTATGGCGAGGGCGCGATGCGAGCGCAGCGTCAGCGCTTGACCAGTGCGACACGGCGATTCTTGGCGCGGCCGGCTTCGTCGTCATTGGAGGCGATCGGCGACGCCATGCCCGCGCCGAAAGGCGTGAGGCGCTGCGCCGACACGCCATAGCGCTGCGCGAGATCGGCGACGACGGCCGCGGCGCGGCGCTTCGACAAATCCACATTATAGTCGAATTGCCCCTTGCCGTCGGTGTGGCCGGTCACGACGACAGAGACGGACGGATTCGCCTTCAGAAATTTGGCGATCTCGTCGAGCGTCGCGCGCGAGCCCGGCTTGATCTGCGCGTCGTCGAAGTCGAATTCCACGCCATAGAGCGCGACGCGTCCATTGCTGGCGATGGCGCGCGCCATGGCCTCGGCGTCGACAAAGGCGATCTGGCCGCTCTGCATCGGCTTCATATCGACGGCGATCACGCGCACCAGCGGGCCGCTATTGCTGTCGCCGATGATGATCGCCGCATAGACATCGCCGGTCGGGCGCGTCGCCTTGGCGAGAAGATAGCGCACGCCGTCGCCATAGCGGTAATTTATGCCGGCGTCGCCGCCCACGAAATTGAAGCGATAGACGCTCGCCTGGCCTTTGAAGCAAGTGGCGTCGGCGCAGCTGTAGACCAATTCGAAACCCTTGGATTTCAGCGATTCTTCGTAATTGGCCATGATCTCGAGCGACGAGCGGTCCTTCGGCGCATTGTACCAGATGCGCGCGACCTTGCCCTTGACGGCGAAACTATTGGCCTCGGTGAAAGTCTCGCCGTCGGTCTTGATGTCGAGGGGCGCATGGACGAAGCGCTGCTCGTCGAATTCGGCCGACACATATTTCGTGATCTCCGCGCCGGCGTAGCGGCCGACCAGCGGATGATCCTTGGCGCCCGCGACATCCTTGGCGAGCGCGGCGCTCGTCAGCGCGCAGGCGGCGAGGGAAAAGGCGATTCTGCTCGGCGACATAGACACGAAAGCTTGCTCCTGGTTCGGCGGCCGGCGTCTCGCCGTCCCATGGACCGCGGAGCCTCCTTTCCTGCTCGGAAACTCTGCATCGTCGATCGGTCCGCCTGTGTGCGGCGGCGCACGGAGCGACGCGCGATCAGACCGCCGCTCCGCTCACCCGCGCGACGATGACGCCGAGCTTTCTCAACAATTCCGGATCGCGCGCATCGGGCGCCGTCAGAATTGCGGTGTCGAGCGCGCGGTCCGAGCCGATGGGGCAGGACTCGTGCTCCTGTGGAAAATCGACGAGCAGGCGCGCCAGAAGCCGGCTCGCCGCGTCTGCGTTTTTGCGCACCACCTCGATGACGGCGGCGACGTCGACATTATCGTGCTCGGGATGCCAGCAGTCGAAATCGGTGACCATGGCGATGGTGGCGTAAGAGAGCTCCGCCTCCCGCGCGAGCTTGGCCTCTGGCATAGCCGTCATGCCGATGACGTCATAGCCCGCCGCCTTGTAGGTCAGCGATTCCGCATAGGACGAGAATTGCGGGCCTTCCATGCAGACATAGGTTCCGCCGACGGAATGCGCGATATTCTCCGCCTGCGCGGCGGCGGCGATCCGTTTGGCGAGCAACGGCGCGACCGGATGCGCCATCGACGCATGCGCGACGCAGCCATTGCCGAAGAAGGACGATTGCCGGCCGAAAGTGCGGTCGACGAATTGATCCGGCAGCACGAAGAGCCCGGGATAGAGCTCCGATTTGAACGAGCCGCATGCCGAGACGGAGACGAGATCGGTGACGCCCGCCTGTTTCAACGCGTAGATGTTGGCGCGATAATTTATGCCCGAGGGTGAGAACACATGGCCGCGCCCATGACGCGGCAGGAACACCACCTGCGTCTCGCCGATGCGGCCGAAATGCAGCGCGTCGGAAGGGTCGCCCCAAGGCGTCGTGACGCGCTCCTCGCGCAGATCCTGCAAGCCGGGCAGATGATAGACGCCCGATCCTCCGATGATGCCGACCACCGCTCGCGTCATCCGCATTCTCCACTGTGCATTTGATTTCGCAGTGCCATGGCCGCACGTGGAGCGCAAGCGGCCGACGCCCGCCAGCGCGCGACGAAAAATCGCGAAGCCCCAAAAAATTCAACATTGTCAAAGCCCAAGGCGAGGCTCCGCGCGATGCGACGGGGACATGACGCTTTTTTGGGCGATCCATCGAAACTGCCCTCTTCGTGGCCGCCGCAGGGTTGCGCCGCAAAATATGCTGTGTTAGGGGACGATCGCCTTGGAGCTGGGGCGTCGCCCTTGGCTCCTTCCCCCGACAATACACGTTGCTCGAGGCCATTGCGGATTTCGTCGCACGCTGATCCGCGTTGCGCGCGAGGCGCCTCGAGTGACGGCGATCCGAGAGCGATACGCAAGTGGCTTCAGGCGGAGACGATCTATCCGGAGTAGCGGGGCGATACGCTTCCGCCCTTTTTGATCTCGCAGTGGAGAAAGGCTCCACGGAAGAGGTCGCAACGGCGCTGCGCGGCTTCGCCGCGCTGATCGACGAGAGCAAGGATCTCGAGCGCCTGATCAAGAGCCCTGTGTATTCTGCGCAAACGCAGATCAAGGCTCTCTCTCCCATTCTCGACGCCGCCGGCGTCACGGGCGTCGCGGCCAATTTCGTGAAGCTCGTCGCGACAAAGCGTCGCCTCTTCCTTCTCCCCGCCATCATCGCCGCCTATGGCAAGCTGCATGACGCCGCCAAGGGCATCGTGCATGCGGACATCACCGTGGCCGCGCCGCTCGCCTCGCATCACGAGAGCGCCCTGCGCGACGCGCTCGCCGGCGTCACCGGCGGCAAGACGGTCGACCTCGAAGTGAAGGTCGATCCGGCGATCATCGGCGGTCTCGTCGTCAAAATCGGCTCGCGCATGCTCGACGCGTCGCTGAAGACCAAGCTCAATTCCATTCGAACACGCATGAAAGAGGTCGGCTGATGGCTATCCGCGCCGCAGAGATTTCCGCGATCCTCAAGAACGAGATCGCCAATTTTGGCAATGAGGCCGAGGTCGCCGAGGTCGGTCAGGTTCTCTCCGTGGGCGACGGCATCGCCCGCGTCTATGGTCTGGACAATGTCCAGGCCGGCGAGACGGTGCAGTTCGAGAACGGCATCACCGGCATGGCGCTCAACCTCGAGAGCGACAATGTCGGCGTCGTGATCTTCGGCTCCGACCGCGACATCAAGGAAGGCCAGACCGTCAAGCGCACCGGCGCGATCGTCGACGTTCCGGTCGGCAAGGCGCTGCTCGGCCGCGTCGTGGACGCGCTCGGCAATCCGATCGACGGCAAGGGCCCGATCAACGCCGAGACGCGCGCCCGCGTCGACGTGAAGGCGCCCGGCATCATTCCGCGCAAGTCGGTGCATGAGCCGATGGCGACCGGCCTCAAGGCCGTCGACGCGCTGATCCCGATCGGCCGCGGCCAGCGCGAGCTGATCATCGGCGACCGCCAGACCGGCAAGACGGCGATCGCGCTCGACACGATCCTGAACCAGAAGTCGCTGAACGAAGGCGACGACGAAAAGGCCAAGCTCTACTGCGTCTATGTCGCGGTCGGGCAGAAACGCTCCACCGTCGCGCAATTCGTGAAGGTGCTCGAGGAGCGCGGCGCGCTCGACTATTCGATCATCGTCGCGGCCACCGCCTCCGATCCGGCCCCGATGCAGTTCCTGGCGCCCTTCGCCGGCTGCGCCATGGGCGAGTATTTCCGCGACAATGGCATGCACGCCGTGATCGTCTATGACGATCTCTCCAAGCAGGCCGTCGCCTATCGCCAGATGTCGCTGCTGCTGCGTCGTCCTCCGGGACGCGAGGCCTATCCGGGCGACGTGTTCTATCTCCACTCCCGTCTGCTCGAGCGCGCCGCCAAGCTCAATGACGAGCGCGGCTCCGGCTCGCTGACCGCTCTGCCGATCATCGAGACGCAGGCCAATGACGTGTCGGCTTACATTCCGACCAATGTGATCTCGATCACCGACGGCCAGATCTTCCTCGAGACCGAGTTGTTCTACCAGGGCGTCCGCCCGGCGGTGAACGTCGGCCTCTCCGTGTCGCGCGTCGGCTCCTCGGCGCAGACCAAGGCGACCAAGAAGGTCGCGGGCAAGATCAAGGGCGAGCTCGCCCAGTATCGCGAGATGGCCGCCTTCGCGCAGTTCGGCTCCGATCTCGACGCGGTGACGCAGCGTCTGCTGAATCGCGGCGCGCGCCTGACCGAGCTGCTGAAGCAGCCGCAGTTCTCGCCGCTGAAGATGGAAGAGCAGACGGTTGTGATCTACGCCGGCGTCAACGGCTATCTCGATCCGCTGCCGGTCGGCCGCGTGCGCGCCTTCGAGGACGGTCTGCTGGCGCTGCTGCGCACCCAGCATCAGAACATCCTCGAGACGATCCGCACGACCAAGGATCTGCCGGATGCGACGGCCGCAGAGCTGAAGAGCGTCATCGACGCTTTCGCGAAATCCTTCGCCTGACGCGCGCAACCTCGAGGACTAGAAACAATGCCTCCGTCATTGCGAGCGAAGCGAAGCAGTCCAGGAGCCGCCACGCGGCTCTGGCTCGCTTCTTCGCTCCTCGCGATGACGGCGGCGCGGATCTGGTCAGAATGAGACGGGTTCTCTCATGCCTTCGTTGAAGGATCTTCGAAACCGCATATCTTCCGTCAAGGCGACGCAGAAGATCACCAAGGCCATGCAGATGGTCGCGGCGGCCAAGCTGCGCCGCGCCCAGGCGGCGGCCGAGGCGGCGCGTCCCTACGCCGAGCGCATCGAGAAAGTGCTGGCCAATCTCGCCGGGGGCGTCTCCTCCGGCGCGCCAGTGCTGCTCTCCGGCAATGGCCGCGACGAGACGCATCTTCTCGTCGTGGCGACCGCCGAGCGCGGCCTCTGCGGCGCGTTCAACTCCTCGATCGTCCGCCTCGCCCGCGAGCATATCCAGCGCCTGCAAGGCCAGGGCAAGACGGTCAAGATTCTCTGCGTCGGCAAGAAGGGCTATGACCAGCTCCGCCGCAACTATGAGAAGAACATCATCGAGCTGGTCGAGCTGCGCGGCATACGCCAGCTCGGCTTCGAGCAGGGCGACGCGATCGGCCGCAAGGTCATCGATCTGTTCGAGAGCGGCGAGTTCGACGTGGCGACGCTGTTCTTCTCGCGCTTCAAATCTGTGATTCAGCAGTTTCCGACAGCGCTGCAGCTCATTCCGGCGCAGATTTCCGCCAATGAGAACGACACGGCGGCGAGCGGCCCGCAGGCTTCCTATGAATATGAGCCTGGCCAGGACGAGATTCTGACGACGCTGCTGCCGCGCAACATATCGGTGCAGATTTTCCGCGCATTGCTCGAGAACGCCGCTTCCGAGCAGGGCGCGCGCATGAGCGCGATGGACAACGCCACGCGCAACGCCGGCGACATGATCAAAAAGCAGACGACGCTCTACAATCGTTCTCGCCAAGCGATCATCACCAAGGAACTCATCGAGATCATCTCGGGCGCTGAAGCGCTCTGACCAGAACAACAGCCGAGAGGACGAGACAATGGCTACCCCCACGCCCACGGGTCACATCACGCAGGTGATCGGCGCTGTCGTCGACGTGAAGTTCGACGACCACCTGCCGGAAATCCTGAATGCTCTGGAGACCACCAATCAGGGCAACCGCCTCGTTCTCGAAGTGGCGCAGCATCTCGGCGAGAACTCGGTTCGCACCATCGCCATGGACTCGACGGAAGGCCTCGTGCGCGGCACGCCGGTGGCCGACACGGGCGCCCCCATCTCTGTGCCGGTCGGCGACGAGATGCTCGGCCGCATCATCAATGTGATCGGCGAGCCGGTCGACGAGGCCGGCCCGATCGTCACCACCGCCCGGCGCGCCATTCACCAGCCGGCGCCCTCCTACGCCGAGCAGGCGACCGAGGCGCAGATCCTTGAGACGGGCATCAAGGTCGTCGATCTGCTCGCGCCTTACGCCAAGGGCGGCAAAGTCGGCCTGTTCGGCGGCGCGGGCGTCGGCAAAACCGTCATCATCATGGAGCTCATCAACAATATCGCCAAGGCGCATGGCGGCTATTCCGTCTTCGCCGGCGTCGGTGAGCGCACGCGCGAGGGCAACGACCTCTATCACGAGATGATCGAGGGCGGCGTGAACAAGAAGCCCGAGAACGGCTCCGCCGCCGGCTCCAAGGCCGCGCTGGTCTATGGCCAGATGAACGAGCCTCCGGGAGCCCGCGCCCGCGTCGCTCTGACCGGCCTCACCGTCGCCGAGGACTTCCGCGACAAAGGCCAGGACGTGCTGTTCTTCGTCGACAACATCTTCCGCTTCACCCAGGCGGGTTCGGAAGTGTCGGCTCTGCTCGGCCGCATTCCTTCGGCGGTGGGCTATCAGCCGACGCTCGCCACCGACATGGGCGCGCTGCAAGAGCGCATCACCACGACGACCAAGGGCTCGATCACCTCGGTGCAGGCCATTTACGTGCCGGCCGACGATCTGACCGACCCGGCGCCCGCCGCCTCCTTCGCCCATCTCGACGCGACGACGGTGCTCAACCGCGCCATCGCCGAAAAGGGCATTTATCCGGCGGTCGATCCGCTCGACTCGACCTCGCGCATGCTGTCGCCGGCCATTGTCGGTGAGGAGCACTACGACGTCGCTCGTAAGGTTCAGTCCACTCTGCAGCGCTATAAGTCGCTGCAGGACATCATCGCCATTCTCGGCATGGACGAGCTCTCGGAAGAGGACAAGCTGACCGTGGCGCGCGCCCGCAAGATCGAGCGCTTCCTGTCGCAGCCCTTCCACGTCGCCGAAGTGTTCACCGGCGCGCCGGGCAAGCTCGTCGCGCTCGCCGACACGATCAAGGGCTTCAAGGGCCTCGTCGAGGGCCAGTACGACCACCTCCCGGAGGCCGCCTTCTACATGGTCGGCACGATCGAGGAAGCGGTCGAGAAGGCTGCCAAGCTCGCCAAGGAAGCGGCTTGATCCTCTAATCGCTGAGCGGACATGCGTCGATCTGCGACGTATGTCCGCTCGGAGTTTTTATTCTTGGCGGGATCATCATCGGAAAGCCGGCTCCCGCTTTTCCGAAATCCTGCTCGAACGACGGAGCCCATCATGGCCACGTTCCACTTCGAACTCGTCTCCCCTGAGAAGCTTCTGTTCTCGGGGGAGGTGGACTCCGTCGTCGCGCCCGGCGCCGAAGGCTTGTTCACGGTACTCGAGAACCATGCGCCGGTGATGACGGTGCTGAAGCCCGGCGTCGTCGAGATCGACGAGGCCGGCAATAAGGCGAAGCTGTTCGTGCGCGGCGGCTTCGCCGACGTCGGCGTCGGCGGCTTCACCATTCTGGCCGAATACGCCATTCCTGTCGCCGAGCTCGACGCCGCCAAGATCGACGCCGATATCAAGGATGCGAGCGAGGATGTCGCCGACGCCAAGAGCGACGAGGCGCGCCACCTCGCGGCCGAGAAGCTCGGCCAGCTCCAAGAGCTGAAGGCTGCTCTGGGTCTTTGAGGCCGTCGGCGATCGGAGAATGATCTCCGGCGCCGACACGCTTCCCGAATTCGCGTGAAAGAGCGAGCCTGAAGGCGTGCGGTCCAGATTAGGTATTGGACCGCACGCCTTCAGGCTCGCCGACTTTTCAGGGGCCCAAGGTCGCGCCTCTGGCTGGAATGACGCGAGCCGCCGCGCCCTCGGCTATTTCAAGAATTTCGCGCCGTCGAGCTCCTGCCGTAGCTCGAAGCTCCGGAATTGCGTGAAGATCGGCGCGATCCACGCCTTCAGCGCCGCGCGAACGACGATCGACATCTCGGGCGGCGGCGAGACCAGCAGGCGGCTCAACGACAGATTCGGCTGATCCAGAGATTTCGCCACGGCGCCATCCAGCGGGCCGATGACGAATTTGCGCGTCGAAGGATAATGGCCGAGCGTCTCATGGGCATAGGCCCCCAAGGGCGCGGCGCCCTCGTTCTGAACCGCCACCATGGAGAGGTCGCGCCAAGCGGCGGAGAGCGACTTGGCGCTGGCGAGCGAGGATTCGGTCTGGTCGACATGGAAGAGCACGATCGGCTCGACGCCGCGCATATGCGCCTCCTCGAAGAAGCCGATCTCCTTCACCGTCTTGAAAAACCGATCATAGGCCCGCTGCCAGACATCGACGATCTTGGGAACCCCGTCGTCGACGAGCAGGCGGTCGAACAAGGATATCTGCCCGCGTATGTCGGCGGTGTCGATGACGCGCGTGCGGTCCGGAAACAATTCGTGATAGCGCGGGGCGTGGGGATCGGTGTCGAAACCTTCGACCTCGGTGAGGCGCGAGAGATAGAAATCCGTCAGCAGCCGCGCGGTCGTCGAAACGCCCGATCGCGGATGCGGGGAACAGACGACGAACACTAAAGTGCGTCGACTCATCTCTCACTCTCTCGGCGCCGCCCGAGGCTCGCGTTTTTACAGATCACCCGAGTCCGGCGCTATGCGCCCTCCCTGCCGGCGATCCGATCCAGCAGACGGATGCGGTCGAATTCGTCGGCGATCCTGTTCTGCCAAGTGCGAACATAACCGCGAAGGACGAAGGAATGGTCCGCCGGCTCTCCTTCCGCCGTCCGATTGGCGACGAAGGTGGAAAAAGGCGCGCCGGCGATCTCAACCTGTTCATAGGACAATTCGTTGAGCTTGGGGATGGTGATCTCGCCCGCAGTCTCCACTTTCTCGAAATATTTGCGGTGCGTCACCGGGTCCCATTCGAAAAATGTGGTGTCGTTGACATGGTTCTTGACGAGGAAATAGTCCGCATCCTCGACATAGGGCGCGACTTCTGCGATCTCGTCGAGCGACGCGATGGACGATCCGAGCACATGGAACAGAATGAAGCCGACCTCCCCTTCCGCCACCGCCTCGAGGAAGCCCGTGTCCTGCAGCGCCTGCAGCGCGGGCTCCAGCCCGCCGGCGCGAACGTCGACCACGCTGACCTTGACCTGAGCCGTCGCCAGCGTGTCGATGATCTTCATCTGATCGGATGTCGAGGTGAGGTCGACGACGCTCGTGTGATCGGGATGAAAACGATAGAGCGTGCCGCGCGGCGTCTCCGTGTCGAAGGCCCGGGTCAGGACATTGTTGGCGGCGAGATAGTCGAGCAGCACGCGCGCGATCGTCGTCTTGCCCACGCCGCCCTTGTCGGCTCCGACCAGAATGAGCGTCGGCCGGCCTCTCAGCGGGGCGAGAGGCGGGGTTTTCTCCCGGGCGATCGGCGGCCGCTCCTCACGCGCCGGACTCTGCTTGGTTTCTTTGGTCGGTCTTTGAGCCATAGCCTAGCACCTATTTCGCTCGCGCCCGAGTTCGGGCCGCAGGAACAGATGTCCATTACCATTTATGGGTTGCGCGCGCCGAGCCTTTTCTCGCCGCGGCAGGCGCGATCGAAACCTTTCCGGTTGATACCACGAATGGGGTTTGTAGTTTTTCGAGACCTAGCGCCGTCTTATAGTGAATTGACATTCGCGCGACCTCGAATAAGTAGGTCTCACATTTTTGAAGGATCGCGGTTCGCGCGACGGTCGCCACCTCATGCGGCGGTCGGCGCGGCCGTTTTGCCCGGCGCGATTCTGCGCGGGGCCGCCACCCGAAGGAAGAGCGCCGTCACGGTGATCGCGCCTACTCGGAGAAGAGGATGAGTGTGATCCGGGTAGAGGATGCAGAAGGCGTCACCCATGAACTCGAGCCTGTCGAAGGCTGGCGCTTGATGGAGATTTTGCGCGACTATGGAATGGGCATGGAAGGCACCTGCGGCGGCGCTGTCGCCTGCGCGTCCTGCCATATCGTGCTCGATCCAGAATGGGCCGACAAGGTCGCGCCGCCGCGCGACGACGAGATCGACAAGCTCGACGAATTGCCGTTTCTGCACGAGACCTCGCGGCTCTCCTGCCAGATCATCTGGTCGGACGAGCTCGACGGGCTGAAGCTCACTCTGGTCAAGGAGCCGACATGACCCGGCCCGTCCGTCCGCAAATCCTCGTCGCCAGCGATCTCGCCGAGGGCGACGTCGTGTTTCTCGGCGCAGAGGGCTGGGAGCGCGATCTCCTGCGCGCGAAAATTGCTTATGACGCGGCCGAGGCGGCGGCGCTCGATGCGGCCGGCAAGGCCGATGTCGGGGCCAATCGCGTTGTCGACGCCTATCTCGTCGAAGTCGAGCTGAGCGAGGCCGGCGCGCCGACGCCGCTGCATTTTCGCGAGAAGTTCCGCGCCGCCGGCCCGAGCGTGCGGCGCGATCTGGGGAAGCAGGCGTGGCTGCGTGGAATTGGGGATGGTCGATGACTGCGCATGATCCAGCCCTGACGCCGCGCCCCAACGCCGCGCCGACGATCTACGCCTATGACGAATATGACCGCGCCTTCGTGCGCGAGCGCGTCGCGGAGTTCCGGGGACAGGTGGAGCGGCGCCTCGCCGGCGCGCTGACGGAGGACGAATTCCGCCCCTTCCGCCTGATGAACGGGCTCTATCTGCAGCTGCACGCCTATATGCTGCGCGTCGCCATTCCCTATGGCTCGCTCACCTCGCGGCAGATGCGCCAGCTCGCCTATATCGCCGACCGCTGGGACAAGGGCTACGGCCATTTCACCACGCGGCAGAACCTCCAATATAACTGGCCGAAGCTCGTCGATGTGCCCGATATTCTCGAGGCGCTCGCCGATGTCGACATGCATGCGATCCAAACCTCCGGCAATTGCATCCGCAATGTGACCGCCGATCATTTCGCCGGCGTCGCGGCCGACGAGATCGAGGATCCGCGCCCGACGGCGGAATTCCTGCGCCAATGGTCGAGCGCCCATGCCGAATTCAGCTTCCTGCCGCGCAAGTTCAAGATCGCGGTGAGCGGCGCGGAGCACGATCGCGCAGCGATCAAAATTCACGACATCGGCCTGCGCATCGTGAGGGACGCTACGGGCGAGACGGGCTATGAGGTGATCGTCGGCGGCGGGCTCGGACGCTCGCCCTTCGTCGGCAAGGTGCTGCGCGAATTTCTGCCGCGCGCCGATCTGCTCAGCTTTCTCGAGGCGGTGCTGCGCGTCTACAACCGCTTCGGCCGGCGCGACAATAAATACAAGGCTCGCATCAAGATTTTGGTGCATGAGACCGGGCTCGACGAAATCCGCGCGCAGGTCGAGGCGGAATTTGCCGCCATGGACCGCGCGCCTTTCGCTTATGACGCGCAGGAGTTCGCGCGTGTCGCCGCGTCTTTCGCGCCGCCGCCCTACGAGACTTTGCCGGCGCGATCGCAGGCGCTGGAGACGGAGAACGCCGAATTCGCCGCTTTCGCCGCCGTGAATGTCTCGCCTCACAAGACCTCCGGCTATGCGATCGTCACGGTTTCGCTCAAGCCGATCGGCGGCATTCCGGGCGACGCCACTTCCGCGCAGATGCGCGCGCTCGCGGACGCGGCCGACAAATACGGCTTCGGCGAATTGCGCGTCAGCCATGAGCAGAACATCATTCTCCCGCATGTGAAGCAGGATGATCTCCTCGCTCTGTGGCGCGATCTCGAGGCGGCGGGCCTTTCCACCGCCAACGCCGGGCTCATCAGCGACATCATCTCCTGCCCGGGCCTCGACTATTGCTCGCTCGCGACGGCGCGCTCCATACCGATCGCCCAGGCGATCTCGGAGCGCTTCGCCGATCTCGAGCGCCAGCGCCTCATCGGCAAGCTGGGGATCAAGATTTCCGGCTGCATCAACGCCTGCGGACATCATCACATCGGCGCGATCGGCATTCTCGGTCTCGAGAAGAAAGGCGTCGAATCCTATCAGATCACGCTCGGCGGCGATCCGACCCTCACTGCCGCGATCGGCGAATTGCTCGGCCCCGGCGTTTCCGCGGAGGAGGTTCCGGACGTGATCGAGAGCCTCGTGCAATTCTATCTCGACGAGCGGCGAGACGGCGAAGCTTTCATCGACACGTGGCGGCGCTTGGGCCATAAGCGCTTCAAGGAATCGGCGCGGCGGGAGGGCGAGGATGGCTCTGGTATCTGACGGCGCTTTCATCGCGGACGAGTGGCGTCGTCTCGCCGATGAGGAATCCCTGCCCGGCTCCGGCAAGGTCATCGTCTCTCTCGCGCGCCTGCCCGCCACGCTCGACGATGCGCGGCTCGCGGCGGTGGGCGTCTACATCGCCAATACGACAGACCCGAAGGCGCTCGCGCCCTATTTCGAGCGTCTCGCGCTCATCGACATCGCCTTTCCCGCCTTTACCGACGGGCGCGGCTTCTCGTTGGCGCGGCTGCTGCGCCGCGAGGGCTTTTCCGGCGAATTGCGGGCGAGCGGAAAGCTGACGCCGGACCAATATCTGCACGCGATCGGCAGCGGCTTCGATCGCATCGAAATCCCGGACGAGCTCGCGGCCCATCACGGAGAAGCCAATTGGGCGAAGGCGCGCCAAGCGCGCAGCCTCTCCTATCAGCGCGGGATTCCCGGAGGCGCGTCCATACTCGACCGTCGACGAAAGGGCGCCGCATGAAGCCATCGCTCGTCGAAATCCTCGCGCCGCGGCTCGCCGCGCTCGATCTCGATCATCGCCTGAAGCTCGCCCGCGAGGTCATTCCCGGCCACATCGTCTTCACGACGAGCTTCGGCATAGAGGACCAGTTCGTCACCCATTCGATCTTCACGCAAGGGCTCGAGATCGACGTCGTCACCATCGACACGGGCCGTCTCTTCGAGGAGACGATCTCGCTGTGGGAGGAAACCGAGGCGCGTTACGCGCGGCGCATTCATGCGGTCTATCCGCAGGCTCTGCCGCTCGCGGAGTTCGTCGCCGAGCATGGCGTCAACAGCTTCTATCGCGCGGTCGAGAATCGCAAAGCCTGCTGCCATGTGCGCAAGGTGGAGCCGCTCTCCCGCCTGCTCGCCGGCGCCTCCGCCTGGGTGACGGGACTCCGCGCCGATCAATCGCAGGCGCGCGAAGGCGTGAATCTCATCGAGCTCGACAACGACCGCAAGCTCGTCAAGCTCAATCCGCTCGCCGATTACACGCGCGAGGCCATCGTCGCCGCGACGGAGGCGTTCAGCGTGCCCGTGAACGAGCTGCACGCCAAGGGGTTCCTGTCCATCGGCTGCGCGCCCTGCACGCGCGCGCTGGAGCCCGGCGAGAGCGAGCGCGCCGGCCGCTGGTGGTGGGAAGAGGACGAGAAAAAGGAATGCGGCCTGCACGTCGGTCCTGACGGACGTTTGACGCGCGGGCCTGCGCCGGAGGATCCGCGATGAATGCGCTGGCGGCCAAGCCGCTCGGCCATCTCGATCGGCTCGAGGCGGAGAGCATCCACATCATGCGCGAGGTCGTCGCCGAATGCGAACGGCCGGTGATGCTCTATTCGATCGGCAAGGATTCGGCGGTAATGCTGCATCTCGCCATGAAGGCCTTTTATCCGTCGAAGCCGCCCTTCCCCTTGCTGCATGTCGACACGACATGGAAGTTCAAGGAGATGATCGCCTTTCGCGATCGTCGCGCGGCCGAGACGGGCCTGGAGCTGCTCGTCCACACCAATCCGGAAGGGGTCGCGATCAACATCGATCCCACCGTGCATGGATCGCAGCTCCATACGCAAATCATGAAGACCGACGCGCTGAAGCAGGCGCTCGACAAATGGAAATTCGACGCGGCCTTCGGCGGCGCGCGGCGCGACGAGGAAAAATCCCGAGCCAAGGAGCGCGTGCTCTCCTTCCGCAATGCGCAGCATCGCTGGGATCCCAAGGCGCAGCGCCCCGAATTCTGGCGGCTCTACAACGCGCGCAAGGGGCCGGGCGAGAGCCTGCGCGTCTTCCCGCTGTCCAATTGGACCGAGGCGGATGTGTGGGACTATATCGCGCGCGAAGGGATAGACGTCGTGCCGCTCTATTTCGCGGCGGAGCGGCCGGTGATCGATCGCGACGGCATGCTGATCATGGTCGACGACGATCGGCTGAAGCTGCAGCCCGGCGAGACGATACAGCAGAGAAAAGTGCGCTTCCGCACGCTCGGCTGCTATCCTCTGACCGGCGCGATCGAGAGTTCCGCGGCGACTTTGGAAGAGATCATCGCCGAGATGCGCGCGAGCCGCTCCTCCGAGCGCCAGGGCCGCCTCATCGACCATGACGGCTCCTCGTCGATGGAGCAGAAGAAGCAGGAGGGTTATTTTTGATGCACGGCGGCCTCGCCACGCCTGCGCCGCTGCGCGCCCCCGCCGGGCCGGCGCCCGCCGACAAGCCTCTGCTGCGCTTCATCACCTGCGGCTCGGTGGACGACGGCAAGTCGACGCTGATCGGCCGCCTGCTCTATGACGCCGATCTCGCGCCCGACGATCTCATCGCCGCGCTCGAGAAGGATTCGAAGAAGCACGGCACGCAGGGCGACGATCTCGATTTCGCGCTGCTCGTCGACGGCCTCGCGGCCGAGCGCGAGCAGGGCATCACCATCGATGTCGCCTATCGCTATTTCGCGACCGAGAAGCGCAAATTCATCGTCGCCGACACGCCCGGCCATGAGCAATATACGCGCAATATGGCGACGGGCGCCTCGACGGCCGAGCTCGCCGTGCTGCTCGTCGACGCGCGCCGGGGCCTGCTCGATCAGACACGCCGCCACAGCGTCATCGTGTCCATGCTCGGCGTGCGCCATGTCGTCGTCGCCGTCAACAAAATGGATCTCGTCTCCTATTCGCAGGAGATTTTCGACGCGATCGAGCGTGACTTCCGCGCCTTCGCCGAGCATTTGCGCTTCCTCACCATCGCGGTCATTCCGCTCGTCGCCAAGGATGGCGACAATCTCGTGCATGCGAGCAAGAAGATGGACTGGTATTCCGGTCCGCCTTTGCTCGGCTATCTCGAGAATGTCGCGCCGGACGACAACGCCCGTGTGCTGCCCTTCCGCTTCCCCGTGCAATGGGTGAACCGGCCCACCCATGATTTCCGTGGATTCTCGGGCTTCATCGCCAGCGGCAATGTGAAGCCGGGCGATATCGTCCGCATTCTGCCTTCCGGACGCGACACGACGGTCGCGCGCGTCGTCACCTATGACGGCGATCTCACCCATGCGGTCGCGGGCCAATCGGTCACGCTGACACTGAGCGAAGAGATCGATATTTCGCGCGGCGACATGCTGGTCTCGCCCGTGTCGCCGGCCAAGATCGGCGATCGACTGTCGGCAAAGCTCCTGTGGCTCGTGCGCGAGCCGCTCATAGTCGACAAGAGCTATCTCGTGAAGCTCGGGGCGCGCACGACTCCGGCCTTCGTCAAGACAGTCGGCTCGCACATCAAGATCGAAAGCGGCCTCGCCGAGCCGCTCTCCGATCCGAGCGTGACGCTCGCCTTCAACGAGATCGGCGAGGCCGAGCTGTGGCTCGACACGGCGATCGCCTGCGACCCTTATGACGGCAATCGCGAGACGGGCGGCTTCATCCTCATCGATCGCGTGACCAATGAGACGGTCGCCGTGGGCATGGTGCAGCGATCGGCCTGGACCGAGCGCAGCGCGCGAAACGGCGTCGAGGCGAGCTACGCCTCCATGGAGGGCGTGCCGTCGCCCGATCTCCTGCGCCAGACGCCTTTGCGCAGCCTCATCAAATCCTTGTCCTGGCGCGTGCCCGGCAGCCTCGTGACCTTCGGCGTCGCTTTCGCCTTCACGCAGGATTCGAAGATTGCGGCTGCGATCACGGGCGCGGAGGTCGTCTCCAAGATCGCGCTCTATTACGTCCACGAACAGCTGTGGACGCGTTTCGGCATCGGCCTCGAGAAGAACGAGCGGCCGCATGACGACGTCGGCTTGTAATCAATAAGAGACGCGCCGCGACGGCCGTCATTGCAAGCCGACGATCCCCGAATTTTGTCGGGAGACCGCGCGATAGTTGGCGCGATAAATGCTTCTCGGCCCATGGGAGCGCTGCGCGCCGCGCGGATCGAAAGCCATGACGGCTGTCTAGACCGCGCCGGCTGTATACGCCTTTGACGGGAAGCTTTCGCTCATGATTTGAGCTGCTTCCATTCGCGCTATCCGTCCCGAATATCGACGAGTGTCTGCCCCCTCGGGCGCGCACGCCCGTCTCGAGACGCGTTCGAACGAAGCGACCCTCCACCAATCTCGGCCGTCATTGTCTCGAATCTTTCGAGGCCGGACGGACAACTGAAAGCCGACATGACCTCCATCGAATCCACAGCCTTCGGCCGTCTCGAGGCGGAAGGCCGCCTGATGAAGCCGGCCCATAAAGCGACGACGCATCACGCCGGGCGCTTCGGCTTCCGCGGCGAAATCGCCATCACGCTCGACCCGCTCGTCACTTTGGGTGCGGCCTTCGCGTCGGCGGAAGAGGGCGAGACGGCATTGTCGTTCATCGCGGGATCGCTCGCCAGCTACAAGCAGCTCCCGGCGCTCGTCGAGAGTCTCGGCGCGAGTGTGAAGCCCGAGGGAAAATATTTCATCTATGTCGGCGATCTGGACCGCGCCTCGCGCTATCAGATCAGCTTCGGCGGCGTGCCGCTCTATGTGCTGCCGATCGACGACACCTCGGTCTACAATGAGCTCATCGAGCTGTTCTATCTCGATAAGACCAAGATGAAGAAATACGATACGGCCGAAAAGCTCGACACCATTGTCGACGGCGGTCTGAAATATGACACGACCTACGAAGCCATCAGCTATGAGGATGGCTTGAAGCGGCTCTGAACATCGGCCGTCATTGCGCGGAGCGAGGCGCTCCCCGGAGCCGGCGACGGCTCGTCATCGCGACATGTGCGATGACGCCTTCGCTTTTCCGCCGGCGCCTCGCCTGCCGACCACTCGATCACGCGGCGCTCCAGCGCAGCACGGGCTTGCGCGCCGCAGCCGTTTCGTCGAGGCGGCGGCGCGGGGCGTAGCGCGGCGCTCCCGTGAAACGGCGCGTCTCGCCGCGCTTCGCGCTCGCGATGAGCGCGCGCAAAGTCGCGACGAAGAGATCGAGCGAGCGCTTCGACTCCGATTCGGTCGGCTCGATCAGCATGGCCCCGTGAACGACGAGCGGGAAATAGATCGTCATCGGATGATAGCCCTCGTCGATCATCGCCTTGGCGAAATCGAGCGTGGTGACGCCCGTTCCCTCGAGGAAAGCGTCGTCGAACAAAACCTCATGCATGCAGGTACGGTCGCCGAAAGGCTGCGTCATCACATCCCGCAGCGCGACGCGCAGATAATTCGCCGACAGCACGGCGTCGCGCGAGGCCTGCGCGAGCCCGTCCGAACCATGCGACAGCATGTAGGCGAGCGCGCGCACGAATGTTCCGAATTGTCCGTGAAAGGCCGTGAGCCGCCCGAGGCTCTGCGTTCCTTGGCGTTGCTCGACGAGCCGAAGCGTCTCGCCGGCGCGCGCGAGGTATGGAACCGGCGCAAAGGGCGCGAGCCGCTCCGAGAGAACGACGGGACCAGAGCCCGGACCGCCGCCGCCATGAGGCGTCGAGAAGGTCTTGTGCAGATTGAGATGCATCGCGTCGACGCCCATTTCTCCCGGCCGCGCGACGCCGGCTATGGCGTTGAAATTCGCGCCGTCGCAATAAAAATAGCCGCCCGCTTCGCGCACGCGCCGCGCTATGCCGACGACATTGCGCTCGAACAAGCCGCAAGTATTGGGGTTGGTGAGCATGATCGCGGCGACATCCGGGCCGAGCGCGGCGGCGACGGCCTCTTCGCTGACGACGCCATCCGCGCCGGCGTCGATCACACGCGGGCGAAAGCCGAGCAGAGCGGCGCTCGCCGGATTGGTGCCATGCGCCGATTGCGGAATGAGAATCGTCTTGCGCGTCGCAGCTTCGCCGCGCGCTTCGAGCGCCGCCTCGATCGCCATGAGGCCGCAGAGCTCGCCATGCGCGCCTGCCTTGGGAGACAGAGCGATAGCGCTCATTCCAGTGAGCTCGAGCAGCCAGCGCGCGAGCTCTTCCATCAGCGCGAGCGCGCCCTGCGCAGTGGATTGCGGCTGAAGCGGATGAATATCGGCGAAACCATCGAGCCGCGCCATTTTCTCGTCTAGACGCGGATTGTGCTTCATCGTGCAGGAGCCCAGCGGATAAAGACCCGCGTCGATCGAATAATTCTTGCGCGACAGACGCACATAATGGCGCATCGCCTCGGGCTCGGAGAGGCCCGGCAGGCCGATCGGCCGCCGACGTTCGAGGCCGCCGAGCCGCGATGCGAATGGCGCCGGCTCGTCGATGTCGACGCCCGTCGTCTCGGCGCGGCCGATCTCGAAGATCGGCGGCTCCTCCTGATCGAGCCCGCGATTGCCGGAGAAGGTCGCTGGACCGAAATCCTCTGGATGATCGAGCATCAAAGCGCTCCTCTCAATGCCGCGACGAAGGCCTCGCGATCCTCCGTCGTATCGACCTCGGTGCTGGCGACGAGCAGCAGATCGTCGAGGCCAGCGCCCGGCAGCAGACGCGAGACCGGGACGCCGGCGAGCACGCCCGCTTCCGCCATCTGTTCGACGAGCCGCGCCGCGTCGCGCGGAAGACGCAGCGTGAATTCGTTGAAGAAGCTCTCATTGAGAATTTCGACGCCGGCAATGCGCGCCAGCCGGTCGGCGAGATTCACCGCATTCGCGTGATTGACCCGCGCGAGACGGCGCAGGCCCGCCTCGCCGAGCAGGCTGAGGTGAATGCTGAAGGCGAGCGCGCAGAGATTGGAGTTGGTGCATATGTTCGATGTCGCCTTGTCGCGACGAATATGCTGCTCGCGCGCAGAGAGCGTCGCGACATAGCCGCGGCGCCCGTCCGCATCGACGGTCTCGCCGCAAAGACGCCCCGGCATCTGACGCAGATAGGCCTGGCGCGTCGCGAACAGGCCGAGATAGGGTCCGCCGAAGGAGAGCGGGTTGCCGAGCGACTGACCCTCGCCGACCACGATATCCGCGCCCATCTCGCCCGGCGGCGTCACCAGGCCGAGCGAAACCGCCTCGGTGAAGACGGCGATCAGCAGCGCGCCGTGACGACGGCAAGCCTCGGCGAGCGGCGTGAGATCACGCAAATTGCCGAAGACGTCGGGCATCTGCACGATGACGCAGGAGACGCTCTCGTCGACCGTCGCGGCCAGGTCTTCGCGTGCGAGCACATCCGGCGCGAGGGAGACGACCTCGT
Source organism: Methylosinus sp. H3A (assembly GCF_015709455.1). Classification (NCBI taxonomy): domain Bacteria; kingdom Pseudomonadati; phylum Pseudomonadota; class Alphaproteobacteria; order Hyphomicrobiales; family Methylocystaceae; genus Methylosinus; species Methylosinus sp. H3A. Next base: position 2,109,687 of record NZ_JADNQW010000005.1, on the reverse strand, counting down.
CGCCGGAAAAATGCGAAATCGTGCGCAGAACCTCCGCATAATGCGGATGCAGCCCGCCCGAGAGCACGGCCTTGCGCCGCTTGGCGACGCGATGCGCCATCAATGCCGCCTCGGCGCAGGCGGTCGCACCGTCATACATGGAGGCGTTGGCGATCTCCATGCCGGTGAGCATGGCGACCTGCGTCTGGAATTCGAAGAGATATTGCAGCGTTCCCTGCGATATCTCCGGCTGATACGGCGTGTAGCTGGTGAGGAATTCCGAGCGTTGGATCAAATGATCGACGCTCGCCGGAATGTGATGCTTATAAGCGCCCGCGCCGACGAAGAAAGGCGCGCGAGACGCCGCGAGATTGCGCTGCGCCATAGCGCCGAGCAACCGCTCGACCTCCATCTCCGATTTCCCGCGCGGGAGATCGAGCGGGCCGTCGAGCAGCAGCTCCGCGGGCATGTCGGCGTAGAGCTCGTCGACGTCGGCGACGCCGATCGCGGCGCGCATCTGCGCGCGATCCTCTTGCGTCAATGGCAGATAGCGCATGGCTCACCCCTCGCTCTCGAGAAAGGCGCGATAGGCGTCTTCGTCCATCAGCTCCTCGAGCTCGGCGGCGTCGGCGACACGCAGCTTCACGAGCCAGCCTTCCCCGAGCGGGTCTTCGTTCACTTTGGCGGGAGCAGCCTCGAGCGCGGAGTTCACCTCGATGACCTCGCCGGAAATCGGCGCGTAGACTTCGCTCGCCGCTTTCACGCTTTCGATCGTCGCCAATTGTCCGCCTTTGGCGACGCGCTGGCCCGGCTCCGGCAGCTCGACGAAAACGATGTCGCCGAGCTGCGACTGCGCGAAATCTGTGATGCCGATGATGGCGACATCGTCCTCGACGCGCAGGAAATCATGATCCTTGGTGTAGCGCTCGCCGCTCATGATCTGTCCTTTCCGGTCTGGCCGCGGAAATAGCGATGGGGAACGAAAGGCAATGACGCGACTTCGACAAAGACTCGATTGTCGCGAAGGCGACTTTCCAGCGTGACGCCCAACGTCGCGAAAGCGGAGTCGACATAACCCATGGCGATGGGCCGCGAGAGTGTCGGAGAATAACCGCCCGAGGTGATGCGTCCGATCACGCCTCCATTCGGCGCCATGAGCGGCGCGCCCTCGCGCAAAGGCGCGCGGCCCTGGGGAAGAAGGCCGACACGTTTGCGCGAAGGGCCGTCGGTCAGAGCCGCGCGGATACGGTCGAAGCCCGGGAAACCGCCCTGCTCGCGCCGGCGCCGGCCGATCGACCAGGCGAGCCCCGCTTCCACAGGATCCGTCGTGACGTCCATATCGTGGCCATAGAGGCAAAGGCCCGCTTCGAGGCGCAGCGAATCGCGCGCGCCGAGCCCCGCGGGCGCGACATCGGGGTGAGCGAGCAGCGCCTCGGCGAAGGCTTCGGCGAGATGATTGGGCACGGAGATTTCGAAGCCGTCCTCACCCGTATAGCCGGACCGCGACACGAACAGACCAGCGCCACAAAACTCCGCCGCGCGCCAACCCATGAACGGTATGTCGTCGAGTCCCGGGAGACTGTCGGTGAGCGCCGTCGCCGCGCGCGGGCCCTGCAGCGCAACAAGCGCGCGGCCGGCGAGGACGCCGAGCGAGAGCTGCGGCAATTCCTGCCGCAGCAACGCGAAATCCTGAGCCTTGGCTGCGGCGTTGACGACCAGGAGCAAACGCTCGTCGCGCCCCGGCAAGCGCGTGATCATCAGATCGTCGAGCACGCCGCCATCCTCGGCGAGAAGCTGGCTATAGCGCGTGCGTTCGGGGGCGAGGTCGAGGATATCGGCTGGGACGAGCCTCTCGATCAGCCCAGCGGCGCCGCGGCCGCCGAGGATCGCCTGGCCCATGTGCGAGACGTCGAAGAGACTGGCCTTTTCGCGCGTGTGCAAATGCTCCGCGACGACCCCGGCCTTATAGTGAAGTGGCAGCTCATATCCGGCGAAAGGCGCCATGCGCGCGCCGAGACGATGGTGCAGCGAGTCGAGCGGCGTCTTTTCAAGCAGCGAGTGTGTGTGGGGGGCGAAGCTTTCGCTCAAAGGACACTCCCGACAGTCGGCGTTCGGCATTGGGCGGATTTCTCCACCCGGCTCGCGCCCCCTCTGTCTGGAGACCTGAGAGATTTCCCTGCAGTGCAGGTTACGCCCTTCGGTGGGCGCGGGAGAACCGCGCCGCTTTCCAGAGTATCTCTTTCTTCGCGGTCCTTTTGCCTGAGCGTTTCCGGGGCGGTTGCGCCTTCGGCTCCGGCGCGAACGCCGGTCTCTCCCGCGAAGATCGTCGAGACACTCGAAAGATGAGATCGATGCGCGCCCCCGTCAAGCCTCTCGGGGAAGGAAATGCCGCGTCGATCGGCCGCGCCGCTCTGGCGAGCGCGTCACTCTTCACAATCTGTCGACAGGATCACCTCGTCTGGCAATCCCGCCATCGGGCTCTTTTCGAAATTCACTCCGACGAGACGGGCGCAGGCTCCGTCTCCCTCGAGAACAACCACGGCTTCGCTCGGCATGTCCTTGAGCGCTTCGATCAATTGCACGACCGTCATCGAACATCCTCACGTCTACTTTCCGACGCGCCGACCCGCGGCGCGTCGGCCGCGCTCAGCCGAATTTGAACAGCACGCCATAGCCGCCGCGTGGATAATTCCACACGATATCGCCCTGCGGCTCGCAGAGGACGCGGCAGGTGCCGCATTCGAGACAGCCGTCCGGCGTGATCTCGACTTGGCCGGAGGCGTTCTGCTCATAGCAGCCGGCCGGACAGATCTTGGTCATCGCCACGAGATTCTTCGACGGCGTCGTATGCGGTTGCACGACGATATGGGGTTTTCCTTGATCGACGAGATAGCGGTTCTGGAACAGCTTCTCCTCGACTCGCGCAGCTTGCGTCGACATCGCAATTCCTCCTCTCAGCGCCAGGCGCGCGCCAGACGCCATGCATCTCCGACTAAACCCGTCAGCGAGCGCTTCTCGCGGAAGGCTCGGACCGACGCTTTTTCCTTCTCGATCTTCGGCGTGCCGTCGACGCGTAGGAAATTCTCCATCGCCTTCGACACGAGTGTCGGATAGGTGAGGAAGAAATTCTGCGCCTGCGTGTGCAACAACGCCGGCATGTCCTTGTATTTCTTCAAGTCCTTCATGACGAAGCTATCGTCGAGGAATTTCTTGTAGAGCGCCAGATTCTGCTTCGTCATTGGATCGCGGCGCGACTTCACCTGGAAAATCGCCTCGCCGGCGAGCCTGCCGGACGTCATAGCAAGATTCGAGCCTTCTCTATGGATAGCGTTGTTGAGCTGGGCGGCGTCGCCGACCACGACCCAACCATCGCCGAAAAGCTCGGGAATCGTGTTGAAGCCGCCCTCGGGAATGAGATGCGCGGCATATTCCTTCACTTCCGACCCTTCGATCAGCGGCGCGATCGACGGATGCTTCTTGAAATTCTCCAGCATGCCGTAGGGCGTCTCCTCGTTTTCGGCGAAATCCGACACGAGGCAACCAAAGCCGACAGAAATGCTCTCTTTGTTCGTGTAGACGAAGCCCATGCCGGTCATCCCCTTGGAGATGGTGCCGGCCGCCTCGATGACGACGCCCTCGTCGCCATGCAGATTGAAACGCGCTTCCAGCGTTTCGCGCGGCAGGAAGTGCATTTCCTTGACCGCCAGAGCGACATGCTCGGCCTTGGGCGTCGGCCGCAGGCCGGCGCGCGCGCCGAGCAATCCGTTGACGCCCTCGGCGATCACGACGACATCGGCGAACACAGTGCCGCCGCTGCGGTCGGTGCGCACGCCGATGACCTTGCCATAGGCGTCGCTGACCAGCTCCATCACCGTCGTCTCGCAGATGACGATCGCGCCCTTCGACTGCACCTGCTTATTGAACCAGCGGTCGAACTGCGAGCGGATAATGGTGTAGCGGTTCGGCTTCTCCTCGTTGAAGTCGTCCGAACGATATTGCATGCCGGTGTGCGAGCGATCCGTCATCATCCAGAAGCGTTGCTCGATGAGATGCCGCTCGAGCGGCGCCTCCTCGCGGAAGTCCGGAATGATCTTCTCCAGCATGTCGGCATAGAGAATGCCGCCCTGCACATTCTTGGAGCCCGGATATTCCCCGCGCTCCAGCTGAAGAACGTTGAGACCACGCGAGGCCATGGTGTAGGCCGCAGCGTTGCCGGCCATGCCGGCCCCGATGACGATCGCGTCGAATTTTTCTTCGATCATGACAATCTCCTCGGGATCAGCCGGCGAGCCGGTCGGCGTTTTCGGGCGAGAGCCGCTTGCGGAATGCTTCCGTCAGCGCAGGCAGCAGGCGAATGGCGTCGGTGACGATGCCGATATGCGCGAAATCGAAGATAGGCGCATTCTTGTCTGTGTTGATCGCGACGATGCAATCGGCGCCCTCGACGCCGACGCGATGCTGGATCGCGCCGGAAATGCCGGCGGCGATATAGAGCTTGGGCCGGATAGACTTGCCGGTCTGGCCGATCTGACGATCCGAGGTGATCCAGCCTTTCTGCACCAGCGGACGCGATCCGCCGAACTCCGCGCCGAGCGCGGAGGCGAGATTGCGCACGAGCTGATAATTCTCCGCGCTCTGCAGGCCGAGGCCGCCGGCGACGACGACGTCGGCGAAGGCGAGATTGCTCTTCGACGACTCACGGTCCGGGATGAACTTCAGCAGCTTGGTGATGATCTTGTCTTCGTCGAGATCGGCCTTGAACTCGACGACGCGGCCTGTGCGCGTCTCGTCGCGCGTCGGCGTCGGCAACTGGCGCGGACGCACTGTCGCCATTTGTGGCCGATAGTTCAATGTATAGATCGTGCAGAGCAGCGAGCCGCCGAAAGTCGGACGCGTCGCCGCCAGCGAGCCGTCGGCATCCACCGCGAGCTCGGTGCAGTCGGCGGTGAGGCCGGTCAGCAGCGTCGTCGCCACGGAGCCCGCGAGATCGCGGCCGAGCGTCGTCGCGCCGAGCAACAGGATCTCCGGCTTATGCGTGTCGACGAGCTGTGTGACGGCCTTCGAATAGGGCTCGTTGCGATAATCGCCGAGAATCGGATCCTCGACGAGATAAGCGAGATCGGCTCCGTAGACGAAGGATTCCTGGACCGCCTTACGCGCCGCCTCGCCCGGCGCGCCGAGCACGACGGCGGCGAGATCGACCTTCAGCTGATCCGCGAGCTTGCGGCCGGCGCCGAGCAGCTCCCAGGACACCGGATGCACTTCGCCGCGCTCCAGCTCGACGAACACCCAGACGTGCTTGTAGCCGCGGAAATGCTCCGGGAGCTCCTTCTTCGCGCTGGCGCGGCTCTGCTGCGGCGCGGCGGGGGCGGGCTTGTCGGACATTTTCGCTTCTCCTTTAGAACCCACTGGCCAATTTCGTCATGTCTTCTTCGAGCGCCGGGTGGCGCTTGAAGATCGCCTCGAGCAAAGCCTCGGCAGAATCGCCGGCGTTCTTTCCCGGCTCCACGAAGGCGGCGCGATCGGTCCGCACCGGCGGAGCGAACACTTTTTTGACGATCGTCGGCGAACCTTTCAACCCGCATTTCGTCAGGTCTTCGATCTCGGCGTCCTTGGCGCTCCAAGTGACGATCTCGGCGCGAGCAGCGCGCAGAGAGTCGGAGATCGAGCCGCGGCGCACCTCGTTCGTGCCTTCGAGCATTGCGATGAGACAGGGCATTTTGGTCTTCAGAACCTGCGTGCCGCCCTCGGCGCGCCGCTCGATGACGACCTCGCGCTTCTCCGCATCGGCTTCGACGATCTTGGACACATAGGTCAACTGCAGCAGGTTGAGACGTTTCGCCACACCCGGGCCGACCTGCGCCGTGTCGCCGTCGATCGTCTGCTTGCCGGTGAAGACGAGATCGAGATCGCCCCAGGTCTTCTCGATCTTGCGGATCGCCTGAGCGAGCGCATAGGTCGTCGCCAGAGTGTCGGCGCCGGCGAAGAAACGATCGGTGAGCAGAATCGCGCGATCGGCGCCGATCGCCAGAGCTTTGCGCAACGAGTCGGCGGCCATGGGCGGGCCCATGGTCAACACCGTCACCTCTCCGCCGAATTTGTCGCGCAGCTTGAGCGCCTCTTCCAGCGAGAAGAGATCATACGGATTGATGATCGTCGGCACGCCCTGGCGCATGATCGTGTTGGTGACAGGATGCACGCGGATCTGGGCGCTGTCGGGAACTTGCTTGATGCAGACCAGTATCTTCATGAGATTCTTCCTCTCGCCATCCCGACTGGTGTTTCGATCGTCATCCGTTCGACGTAGTGACCGTGCTAAGAGGCACGAAGGGCTTCTTCGGCTCTTCCTTCGGCTTTACAGCGTCCTTATGCACTTTGAAAAGCCGTTCTTCGATCGGAGAGGATTTCGTGAAGTCCTGATAGGCCTTGGCCAGGAAATCACGGCAGGCTTCGCGCACCTCGTCGTCGGAAGCGCCCTCCGGCGCCGCCTTGTGAAGATACTCGCCCATGCGTCGCAGAATATGCAGACGCGAGTGTCGCACGATGTTGGGGTCGTATTCGACGCCGAGAAGGTCGAAGAATTCCTCGGCCGCCGACAATTTGCGCAGATCGTCCAAAATGCTCATGGCTTGTTGTCTCCGGATTGCCGGTGGGAGCCTTCGCTGACCCGCGCTTGAAGATGCACGAGCCGAGCTTCGAGAAAATCGATACGGTCGATGAGCACGGAAATCGCGTCTCCGACCGGATCGGGAATGAGATGATGCTCGAGGTCGATGCGCCCGTCGGGGCCCGAACGTCGACGCTGCTCGCGCACCACACGGCCGGGAATGCCGACGACCGTCATCTCCGGGGGCACGTCTTCGATGACCACGGAATTGGCTCCGATGCGCGCCCGCGGACCGACGCTGATCGGACCAAGAATCTTCGCGCCGGCCCCGATGAGAACGCCGTCTCCGACGGTCGGGTGTCTACGGCCTACGGACCAAGAGGTGCCGCCGAGCGTGACACCATGATACATGGTCACGTCATCGCCGATCGTCGCCGTCTCGCCGATCACCACGCCGGCGCCGTGATCGATAAAGAAGCGCCCGCCGATCGTCGCGCCGGGATGAATGTCGATATTGGTGACGAGACGCGCGAACCAGGAGAGAGAGCGCGCGGCAAATTTATGCCCCCCGCGCCACAACCGGTTCGCGATGCGATGCCAAATCAACGCATGCACGCCCGGATAGAGCAGAACGACTTCCCAAGTGCTGCGCGCCGCAGGATCGCGCTGCGCGACGCAGCCGATATCCTCGCGGATCAACGCGAAAAGGCTTTTGCTCGCAGCGACGCGCGGCGTGGCGACGATCGAAATGGGGCTCATGACACGCCTCCCACATCATGCTGCGCCGCGATTGCCGCTTCCGCTTGCGCGCGGTCCACAAGGCGAATGAACTCGCCGCGATTGACCGGCCTTTTTTGGTCGAGCGCACGGCGCTTGACATGATCGAGCAGCCGCGCGGCCGTGTCGCGGTCCAGATCGACGCCGATCTCGGCGCATCTCTTCTGGATCGCGCTCAAACCGGAATGTTTGGCGATGACGATGCGATGCCGCCGCCCGAGCCGCGCGGGGTCGAGACCCTGATAGGTTCGCACATCCTTCATCAGCGCGGCGACATGAATGCCCGATTCATGCGTGAATATGTCCGAGCCGACGATCGCCTTGGCGCGTCCGATCTTGCGGCGCGCGGCCGCCGCCACCAACTTGGCGACGCCTTGAAGGCGCTTGAGATCGATATTCGTTCGGCCATGCGCGACATGACCCAGCGCGACGGCGACCTCCTCCAGCGCGGCATTGCCGGCGCGCTCGCCGAGACCGAGGATTGTGACAGACGCATGCGTCGCGCCGCCCCGCACCGCCGCGAGCGTATTGGCCGTCGCAAGACCGACATCGTCATGGCCATGAAATTCGATCGGGAGATCGGTCTCGTCGCGCACCCGACGAATCGACTCATAGGTCGTGAACGGGTCCAGCGTTCCCAGCGTATCCGCGAAGCGAAAACGTGTTGCGCCCGCGTCCGCGGCGGCGCGCGCGATCCGACCGATGTCGCGCGGGTCGGCCCGCGACGAATCTTCGCCCCCGAGAGCGACGCCGAGCCCCTTCGAGCGAGCATAGGCGACGACCCGCTCGACACGCGCCGCCGCGCCTTCGACATCCGTCGACAGCTTCACCCCGATCTGCAGTCTCGACATAGGCGACGAGATATTCACATGCGAAACATTCGCGGCGAGCGCCGCGTCGACGTCCTTCTCGCTCAGACGACACCAGGCTATGACCCGACACGGCAAGCCATCCATGGCGATGGCGCCGATCGCCTCGATCTCGTCGCGGCCCATCGCCGGCGTCCCCGCCTCGATCTCATCGACGCCGACCGCAGCGAGCGCGCGGGCGATCGAAAGCTTTTCGGCGACCGTGAAAGCCACGCCCGGCGCCTGCTCGCCATCGCGAAGCGTCGTATCGTTGATGAAGATGCGGGGTTGATCAGGGGTCACGACGGTCGCGCCTGTCATGCAAAAACGGGCTTGGAGTCGCTCGTCTTCTTATCGGCCTCAGCCCAGAAGGGAGACATTTCCCGTAGCTTCTCGACGATGCCGGGCAACGCCTCGATCACGCGATCCACATCCTCCGAGGCATTGTCGCGCGAGAAGGAGAAGCGCACGGCGCCATGAAGCGCCGCCTCGGGAATCTCCATGGCTTTCAGCACATGGCTCGGCTCCATCGATCCCGACGTGCAGGCCGAACCAGAGGATGCGGCGACACCACCCCGATTGAGATGCAGCAAGATCGCTTCGCTCTCGACATATTCGAAAGCAATATTGGACGTGTTCGGCAGACGATCGTGGCGATCGCCATTGACGATGCAATTGGGCACTCGCTGCAGAACGGCCTTCTCCAAACGGTCGCGCAATTCCCGGACGCGCCCCTGCTCCTCCGCCATATGCTGGAGCGCGAGCTCGGCCGCCTTGCCCAGCCCGATGATCGCAGGCACGTTCTCCGTCCCGCCGCGACGCGCGCGCTCCTGATGACCGCCCCGGATCAGAGGCTTGAAGCGAGCGCCCTTCTTCACATAGAGCGCGCCGATCCCCTTGGGCCCATGCAATTTGTGGCCGGACAGCGACAACATGTCGATCGCGCTATCCTTGAGAGAAATGGGCGTCTTGCCCGCGGCCTGCACGGCATCCGTATGAAATAGCGCGCCATGCTCCTTCGCGAGCTCTGCGAGACCTTCGACAGGAAAAATCGTTCCCGTCTCATTGTTCGCCCACATCAGCGACACGACCGCCACCCTGTCCGACAGAGCGGCGCGATAGGCGTCGATGTCGAGCTGGCCGACCTTGTCGACGCCGATGAAATGAACCTTGGCGCGTCCAGTTTTCTCGAGGTGCTCACAAAGCGAGAGAATCGCCGGATGCTCGACCTTGGAGGTCACGATTTCGTTGCGATCCGGCAAAGCCTCGAGCGCCGACAGGATAGCGGCGTTATCGCTCTCCGTGCCGCCCGATGTGTAGATGATCTCGTGATCATGCGCCGCGCCGAGCAGCTGCTGAAGCTGCTGCCGAGCCGTCTTGACCGCGGTCCCGACCTCGGCCCCGAAGGAGTGAGCCGAAGAAGCGTTGCCGAAATGCTCCGTGAAATACGGAAGCATTACGTCCACCACCGCCGGGTCGACTCGAGTCGTCGCATTGTTGTCGAGATAAATCGCCTTCATGACGAACTCCTCAATGAGCGTTGCGCCCGACCGGGATCACTCGAATGGGCACACCCAATTTCGTGATGAGCCGCTCTTGTATTCCGGACACGGTGACGCTCGCCATTTGACAGCCCACGCAAGCTCCGGTGAGGCTGACGAGCACATTCGAACCATCCACGTCGATCAACTCGCAATCACCGCCGTCCTTTCGTAGATAGACGCGGAGATCCTCGATCGTCTCTTCGATCAGGCGAATTCTCTTTAAGTTCGTCATTCCGGCGGATGGAGGCGACGCAGGCGACAGTGGCGACGTTTCTGCGGCCGGACGAACAGGAGCCGGCGGCCGCGGCGCGGGCGCGCTGGCCGGACGCATCGCAGCGGTGAATAGATTGACCGCACCTGCACGCGGCGCCGCAGGAGCCTGCGTCGTCGCAGCGCTCGAAACGACCTCCTCGGAAATCTCGACGATTTGCGCGGCGGCGACCTCGGACGCCACGCGCGCCAAAATATCCTCGATCTGCTCGTAACAGGTCGTGCAGCCCGTGCCAGCCTGGGTGAACGCACTCACCTGGTCGACGGTCGAAAGCCCGTTTTCCCGTATCGCGCGCTCGATGACCCCGGCGTCGACGCCGTGACATTTGCAGACGAGCGCCCCCTCCTCATGCAAGGGCCGCCAGACTTCCCCACGAAAATCGGCGATCGCCGACTGAAGCGCCTCGTGACCCATCACCGCGCAATGCATCTTCTCGGGAGGCAAGCCGCCGAGATATTCCGCAATATCGCGATTTGTGATCGCACGCGCCTGCGCGAGCGTCTTGCCGATGACGAGCTCGGTCAGCGCCGAGGACGAAGCGATCGCCGAACCGCAGCCATAAGTCTGGAATTTGGCTTCGAGAACGATCTCCGTCACAGGATCGATGTGGAGCATCAGCTTCAGCGCGTCACCGCAGGACAGGGCGCCGACCTCGCCGACCGCATTGGCGTCGACGAGAACGCCTGCGTTCTTCGGATTGAAGAAATGCTCCTTGACCTTGTCGGAATATTCCCACATCGCCGCTCTCCCGAAGACAATCAACCGAACGATTTGCCGCAGGAACAGCTCGACTTCGCCTGGGGGTTTTCGAAAGTGAAGCCCGCACCCTCGAGCCCGCTCACGAAATCGACCCGCGTGCCGTCGAGATAGGCGAGAGAACCCTCCTCGACGAAGACCTTCACGCCATCGCGCTCGAACACATGGTCGGCAGGATTGGTCTCATTGACCAGACCCATCGTGTATTGGAAGCCCGCGCAGCCGCCGGCCTCGACCATGATCCGCAGCCCCTCGACCTCCTGCCCGGCGCCCGCAATGGCCGAACGCACCGCGTTCAGGGCGTTGTCTGTGAGTTCGATCATTTGCTTAACCTCTTCCCGGAAAAACATCCGAGCGGTACAAAGCAACGAACATGCCAAATGACTTTACCATCGCGAATCAGTCGATTCTCAGGGGGATCGGCTGTCTGCATTCCCACAATGTCGGAGTTCCGACACGGATGGCGATTCCGTTTCGAAATACGCAGAAATCAGCCCGATAGGCTGGGTCGCCTATGCTGCTGGACAGACGCAAAAATGGGAGAAAAACTCGAGACTACTCAGGAGTCCGAGGGTTTACCGTGGGACAATCGCGCCAGCGCGCTCTCCCCGCTCTCGTCCCCAAAGCAATCGTGGAAATCGCTGCACTCGCGGCAAGTGGGCGCGGCGCAAAGAACAAAACCTTCCATCTCACATAGCGAGCGATAGAAAAATTTCTTCCATTTCATATGGTTTACGTTGCGCTCGGCGAGGCGAGGAAAACGCTCTCGCATCAAACGGCCGAGCTCATCGCGCTGGCTCAGACCGAGATCCTGCCACAAATGGCGAGGGGACATCGCACGTTTGGTCATTATCGACGCCAGCCAGCCGGTCTCTTCCGAGGCGTCGCCGCGAAATCTTTCGAGCAATTGCCGAATCTGCTCTTCCTCATCGTCCAGCCCGATCGCCTCTGGCTCCTCCGCCAGATCGATCAACGCATGAGCTTCAGGCGCCCAACGGTCGAACAACCGTGTGAGTTGCGCACGCCCGAGCGCGAGAGAATGGCCCAGCGCCCCGGAGCGCCCCGCTACTTCGCTCAAGCCGAGAGCCAATACGCAACAAAAGACGTGCGCCATAAACGGATCGTCGCGTCCGCATTCGCTCGGACGCGACCGCAATCGCGCGTAAATATCCGTCGGATCCCGACTCGGCTGTCGGAGCCCGCTCTCCGATCGACGATCTTCGGAGAGAAAGGCCATTGGATCAGCCGACCAGCTGATCCACGGGAACGTGCGTCTGGCAGTCCTTCGGACAGACCTTCGAACACGCCGAGCACCCGATGCAATCCTGCTCCCGCTCGACCTTCATGATCTTGCGATTGAGTTCGCCGTCGAAGTCATCGTCGTCGTCATCGGTCACGATGCCGAGGATCGTTCCTTCCGCGTCCACGCCGTAAAGCGCCATGACGTCCTGCGGACACACTTTGAAACAGCGTCCGCAGCCGATGCATGTCGCAGGATTGATGTTGGTCAAATAAGACGGCGTCCAGTCGGCGCCGCCTCTCGTCTTGAACGCCCCCATCACGCAGTCTCCAATTCCTTGAGTTTCTGACGGGCGGCTTCGAGAGCCGCATAGGCCTCATAGGCCTCCTGCGCGACCGTGAGGATGGTGCCCCAATTGATCGGAAGCTCTTCCGAAAGGTCGTGCAGATTCATCTTCATATTCGTCGCCTTGGCCGAGAGTTTCTTGATCTCGGCCTTCAGCTCGTCGACGGAGCTCATTCGATCATCTCCTTCGATTATCAGTAGCGCGCGACTTCCGGAAACTTCTCGATCATCTCGACGCCGGAGCTGACCAGCTTCGTGCCTTCATCGGAAAGCTTCTCCAAGGAGTCGAAGCCGAAGCGATGCACGTCGCGCAGCTGCTTATTGACGACGATGAGCCGACCAGCGATAAGCACCTGACGGCCGAAGCCCTCATGACTCATTTTGATCATCGGCTGAACCATCACACCGGTGGCGCGCTCGATCGACAGCGCCACCGCATTGTAGAAGAGCTCGAGCCGCCAGAGAATCTCGGGATCGGGATCGCCGATGAGCGGAAGCTGCTTGCGCGCTTCTTTGTCGACGATATACGGCTTGATGAGATCGAGATCTTTCTTGTTCTCCCAAGTGCCGTGCGTATCCTGCGCACGCCACATTTTGATCAGTTCCTTGATGAAGACGCTGTCCGCCGCGTCATTCGCCGTAATCGTCTCGGTCTCAGCCATTTGCAGCCTCTTCCTCGAAATCGAAGGTTCTTTCCTGGCCCCTCGTCATGACCTTGCGCAGCCAGGGCGGCGGCGCGCCTTGCAGGACGACTTTGAGCTTCTCCAGGAGTTCTGTGATATTTTCCGGCTGCGCCACCTTCATCGGGTGAATGCCCGAAGCAACGACACGCGCAGCTCCGGAGCCTCCGATCGCTGCAACGTAGAGGATCGCGCAGTCCTTGATCGCTTCGAGCTTGGGCTGCAGCTTGTCCTCATTGCCGTCTTCTTGAAGATCACCCTGGAACTGGATCGCCTCGATGAAGCTGTATCCGTCAGCGGTGAGCTCATAGATCGCGATATTCTTCGCCCAACCGAAATGGGCGTCGACCCGTTCGAGGTCTTGCGTGGCGAATGCGACTTTCATGCTGCCTCCTCGTGGTCAGGCCATCGCGGTCAGTTGAACGAGCTCTGTCGTTTGCTCGCCCCCGAAATGCGTGACATTTTCGTCTTCACGGCGCCATGTGTCCGGATCGGGCTCATGAGCCTGTGAGATGAACATATTGCCGATGTTGAAGATGAGCGTTCTCGTGCCTCGGTAGCCCACCGTCAGTTCGTGACCAGCGCCCAGCCGATCGAAGGTCGGCAGCCCCAATCGGTACAGCGGCACGCCGAGTCGCTCCGACGCCTGACGCCCATGCGAGTGCGTCATCATCAGATCCGCACCTTTCGAGCGGTGCTCGAGATCTTCGAGATCGCCGATGAGCACCTCGTCGATTGCAAGGTTTTTGAGCACGGCCGACTGTGTCGTGGTCACGGCCGCCTGTACATGCGCCCCCATTTCCAGGAGCCACGAGCCGATCGCGAACAATAGGTCGGGCTCGGCACCGATCGTGACTTTTCTGCCGCCGAAGTGGAAATGGCCATCCAGCATCGCGTCGACGAGCTGCCCCCTCTGGCGCTTGAACTTCTGAGGAACCGGCCGACCGCTGATCCGTGACAAAAAGCCGATCAGCTCATCGTTCGGAGCAAGGCCCGTGAGCCGATCGAAAAGGACGAAAGGAACGCCGGCTCGACGCTCGAGAGTCGTAGCGGCGAGCCGCATCTGCTCGCCGACGGCGATGGTCCATGCGGCCGAGCCCATCGCGCCCATCGCTTCGCGCGTCGTGCCGCCGAGCGTCGTGGGTGTGAAATCTTCGGGAAGATGACCATCCAGCGAACCAGAGAGATCGGGCAGAAAGGTCGGCTCGAGCCCGAAGCTCTCGATGATGTCCCGCAACTCGTCGATGTCACCAGGCGTCAGATGACAGCCGGGGAGGACATTGACGCGCTGCGGCGCGCGCTGCGCCGGCGTTTCATTCGCGGGCACGAACGCCTCGATCAGCTTCGCGACCGTTTTCTCCCAACCGTCTTGAAACGCGTCTTTGAAGTCAGGCGTCGACACATAGACAATGCCCATATGATCGAGCTCGGGATGACGCTGTCGAATGAGCTGAATATAGCCATCGACATCATCGCCCTTGGTCTCGGTCACGCCGGTCGAACAGATGCCAATGACCTCCGGCTTCGCGCGCTTCGCGATATTGACGACCGCTTCTTCGACATTATCAAGCCCCCCGAGAACCGTCGCGACTTCGCTCATCGCGGTGGTCTGAAGCGGGATCGCCTCGCGAAAATGCCGAACGAACAGCACGAGCCCAAAAGATGTGCAGCCCTGTGATCCATGCAGCAGCGGCATGCATCCTTGCACACCCATGAAAGCGAGAGCGCCGCCTATCGGCTGGCTCATCTTCAAAGGGTTGACCGCGCAGGCCTTTTTGGAAACTTCTACTCTAGCCATCGGAGCGCCTCACGCCGCTTTCGATGCAGGAACCGCGCCACCGGCGTTGGCTGCCTCGATCATCTGCTCCAGCTGGTCGCGACATCCGCCGCAACCTGTGCCCGCGTGTGTAGCCTCGGCCAGCGCGTCGACGGAGGTCAAAGACCCGGCAGCGATCGCGTCTTCGAGCGCGCCGACATTCACATTATGACATTTGCAGATCCGCTTTTCGCGGCGGACCTGCTCCGCCTTCACGGGATCGGCCGCGAGCTCCGCCGCTTCCGCTGCGATCGCCTCATTCGCGCGATCTTCCCAGGTCTTTTCCTGCCATGGTGGCGGACGGCGCACTTGGTCCCAAACCGGATTGAACAGCGCCTTGTCGATCTCGTGAACGAGTTCGACCATGCCCTCATAGCCGGCGTAGGCGTGATGCCGCTCCTGGTTGATATCGAGCCATGGCATTTTCGCTTTGAGCGCAATGAACTGTGAGCGACCGCCCGAAAGCATGATATCCGCCTGCGCGTCTTTGAGCATTTTATACATTTCACGCGGCGTCATATCGTCGATCATATGGGCGTCCTGCCCCATCAGTTCCTTGATGCGCTCCTTGTCCTCCTTGGTGGACTTCTTGACGCTGGTGCCGACGAGCTCCATGCCGGCTTCCTGCAGAGCCGCGACGACGGACCAGGATTTCACGCCGCCCGTGATCAGCAGAACCTTCTTGCCGAGCAGCCTTTCCTTATAAGGCGCGATCCGCGCCCAGGCGCGCGCCTCTTCGCGCGCTATCACCGCGTCGGTTCGATCTTTGAGCTCGGCGGGCGCCCCCTTCTCGACCAACAGGCGTGCGATTTCGCGAAGCGAATCGCTCATATCGCCGATGCCGTAGAACGAACCCTCGAAGAAGGGAATCTCGTAGCGTTCCTCCATCTTGCGCGCGACGTTGATCATCGCTTTGGAGCAGACCATCATCGCCGCCTTGGCGCGATGGGAGGACGCGACCTCCTGATATTTGCCGTCGCCGGAAATGCAGGAGAGGATACGGATTCCGAGCTCGTCGAGAAGCGGCTTGACCTGCCACAGCTCGCCCGCGAGATTATATTCGCCGATGATATTGATGTCGTAAGGCGTGGTGTATTCAGGCTCCTGTGTGCCGATCACATGATCGAGGATCGCCTCACCCGCCAGCTTGTTGCCGAGATTTTTCGGCCCGACGAATCCCGGCGAATTCACCGGAATAACGGGCTTGTTGAATTTCTTCGCCGCCGCTTTGCAAACCGCGTCGATATCGTCGCCGATCATGGCGGGGACGCAGGTCTGATAGACGAAAATCGCCGGCGGATCATATTTGTCGATGATTTCTTTGATCGACTTGTAGAGACGCTTCTCCCCGCCGAACACGACGTCGGTCTCTCCGATGTCCGTTGTGAAACCTGTGCGATAAAGGCTGGAGCCGGATGTCTTGGCTCCGCGATTGTCCCAGGAGTTGCCTTCGCAGGCTATGGGCCCGTGGACGAGATGGGCTACGTCCGTGATCGGCTGCAGAGCGATCTTGGCGCCATCGAAAGCGCATCCACCGGCTGCGGCGCCTGGCGCCAATTGCTTCGTGCAGCCTTTTTTTCGCTCTTTGTCGGATTTGCCCTGGTTTTTATCGCAACCGGGCTCATTGAAAACGTCTTGAACTTTTGCGGCCAGCGTGCTCATCCGCGCCTCCTGCAACGGCCATCGCCTCCCACAGTGCGCACGGATTGCGCCAGCGCGGCGGTCGACCCAACGGATCAGGCTCTTGTTATTCCGTCGGACCGCGCCGTAACGCGGCCCGACGGATCGTTAATGTCAGCGAATGATGTCGAAGCTATAGTCCGACTTCGCCACGACGTTGGTGTTGCGATCGATCTCGTCGAACACCTTGTCGAGCAGCCAAACCAGGACGTTCAGACCGCCCTGATAGCCCCACACCGGATAACGGTGATAGTGGTGGCGATCGAAGACCGGGAAGCCGATGCGGATCAGCGGAGTGCCAGTGTCGCGCTCGAGATATTTGCCATAGGTGTTGCCGATCAGGAAGTCGACCGGCTCCGTGAACAGCAGCGAACGCATATGCCAGAGATCCTTGCCGGCATAGGCCTTGCAGTTCTTGCCGAACGGCGAGCTGGCGAACAGTTGGTTCATCTTCTCTTCCCAGAGCTTGCCGCCATTGGAAGCAAGCACGGTGATCGGCTCGGCGCCGAGCTCCATCAGGAAGGAGGCGAGGCCGTAGCAGAGGTCCGGATCGCCGTAGATCGCGAAGCGCTTGCCGTGCAGATGCGCGGAGGAGTCGGCGATCGCGTCGACCAGACGGCCGCGCTCACGGGTCAGCTCCTTCGAGATCGGCTTGCCGGTGACTTCCGAGACCTTCATCAGGAACTCATCCGTGGCGCGGACGCCCACCGGATGATGGAAGGAGTAGGTCTCCTGGCCGCTGGCGGCGATGAGCGGAAGCGTCTTCTCCGTGGAGAAGTGCTGCATCGAGAAGGTCGCCTTCGCATGGATCGCATTGGCGGCGTCTTCGAGCTTCGTGCCGCCATCATACATGCGGAACTCGCCGTCCGTCGGCGTATCCCACACATCGCTCGGATCGCCGAGGATCGTGTATTCGACGCCCATCGATTCGAAGATGCGCTTCACTTCGCGGATATTGCCGACGACATAGCCGTCGAAACCGCCGATGAAGTTGATCGAATTGTTGGGAACGCGCTCGAGCTTGGGAGCCGTGCCGGCTTTGCCGTTCCAAAAATGCTCGACGATGCCCTTCATGACATTGTCGTAGCCGGTGACATGGCTGCCGACGAAGGCCGGGGTATGCGCGAACGGAACGTCGTAATCGGCCGGGACCGAACCCTTTTCCTTCGACGTCTTGATGAAGGCGTTGAGATCGTCGCCGATGACTTCCGCCATGCAGGTCGTCGAGACGGATATCATCTTCGGCTTATACATATTGTAGGTGTTGGCGAGGCCGTCGATCATGTTGTTGAGGCCGCCGAACACCGCCGCATCTTCCGTCATCGAGGAGGAGACGCAAGACGTCGGCTCCTTGAAGTGACGCGAGAAGTGCGAACGATAATAGGCCACGCAGCCCTGCGACCCATGGACGAACGGGATCGTCTGCTCGAAACCGAGCGAGGCGAACACCGCGCCGAGCGGCTGGCAAGCCTTGGCCGGATTAACGGTAAGAGCCTCGCGAGCGAAGTTCTTCTCCTGATATTCCTTCGTCTTGGCCCACTCGCGGACGCGCTCGACCTCGGCGTCGGGGTGATGGTTCTCGAACTCTTTCTTCTTCTTCTCGAACATCTCGAGATATTCCGGCTGGCGGAATAGGTTGAAATGGTCGAGGACGTTGTCTGCATTCTGTGGCATGTCGATTCCCCTCGTTGTCCGCGAGCTCCCGCCCTCTCGGACCGAGGCGGCGACCCGGCCTCGGTCTCTCCAACGCGAACGGGGGAAGCCCCCGTTCGCGAAGAGAGCGTTTGCAACTCAGTCGATCAAGCCGCCCAAGGCGCCTTGGCGAATTTCCAGACCGGCGAATTGATCGCCATGTCCATGTCGCGAGCGAAGATCGCGAAGCCGTCATAGCCGTGATAGGGGCCCGAGTAGTCC
The DNA here is from genome assembly GCF_015709455.1 of Methylosinus sp. H3A. Classification (NCBI taxonomy): domain Bacteria; kingdom Pseudomonadati; phylum Pseudomonadota; class Alphaproteobacteria; order Hyphomicrobiales; family Methylocystaceae; genus Methylosinus; species Methylosinus sp. H3A. The sequence goes on along the minus strand of NZ_JADNQW010000005.1, from coordinate 2,091,230 downwards.
CAGCTGTGCATCTGACGGAAGGGCACGCCCATTTTCTGGAAGACGTACTTTTCCTTGATGCCCGAACCGACGAGGTCCGGCTGGATCTTCTCGACGAACTTCTCGAACTCGTAGCCGGTCACGTCGTCATAGATCAACGTGCCGTCTTTCACATAGTGGGTCGTGCGCTGATAGTCGTCGTTGTGGCCGAACTCGTAGCCAGTGCCGACGATCTCCATGCCGAGATCCTCGTAGGCGCCGATCACGTGACGGGGACGAAGACCGCCCACGAACAGCATGACTTTCTTGCCTTCGAGGCGCGGACGGTACTTCGCGACCACCGCCTCCATCAGCGGGCGATATTTGGCGATGACGCGCTCGGCGCCTTCCTTGATCTTGTCGTCGAAGTGGCTGGCGATCTTACGCAGCGACTCCTCGATCTTGGACGGTCCGAAGAAGTTGTACTCGACCCACGGAACCCCGTACTTTTCTTCCATGTGACGGGAGATGTAGTTCATCGAGCGGTAGCAGTGCAGGACGTTCAGCTTCGCGCGCGGAGTCGCTTCCAGCTCCGCGATCGTGCCGTCGCCCGACCACTGCGCAACGACGCGCAGGCCCATTTCTTCGAGCAGAATGCGCGAAGACCAGGCGTCGCCGCCGATGTTGTAGTCGCCGATGATCGCAACGTCGTAAGGCGTCGGCTCGAACAGGGCCGGCTTGCCCTCCATCTTGTCGAACACCCAGTCGCGGATCGCGTCATTGGCCAGATGGTGGCCGAGAGACTGCGACACGCCACGGAAGCCTTCGCAGCGCACCGGAACGATCGTGTGGCCGTTGTACTCCTTGGTCTTGGCCTTGGAGACAGCCTCGATGTCGTCGCCGATGAGGCCGATCGGGCACTCGGACTGGACGGAGATGCCCTTGTTGAGGGGGAACAGCTCCTGGATTTCGTCGATCAGCTTGGCGAGCTTCTTGTCGCCGCCGAAAACGATATCCTTTTCCTGGAAGTCCGAGGTGAACTGCATCGTGCCGAAGGTGTCGATGCCGGTCACGCCGATGTAGTAGTTACGGCGCGACGCCCAGGAATATTGACCGCAGCCCACCGGGCCGTGGCTGATGTGGATCATGTCCTTGATCGGGCCCCACACGACGCCCTTCGAACCGGCGTAAGCGCAGCCACGGATCGTCATCACGCCGGGGATCGACTTGATGTTGGACTTGACGCCGCAATCCGGCTTGCCATCCTCGAAGGTGCCGAGGTGCTTCGCGCGGCGCTTGGCGGTTTTTTCAGGATAAACTTCGAGGACCTCTTTGATCAGCGCCTTATTGCGCGCCTTGAGGTCTTCGATCGATTCGGGTTGAGCCAGGCTCATGACGCCATCCCTTTCCAATTAGGCCAATCTGAAAGATCGGCCCGGCCCCGTTCGAGGCCGGGCCTTCAACTTTCAGGCGAATTAGGCGATCGCAGCCAGATCGGCAGCGGTCTTGCCGACCTGCGACTCGTCGACCGCCTTCATGACGCCGTGCTCCATGAGGAGGTCTTCCAGCTCGTCCATCGTGATCGGGGTCGGGATGATGCCATTGCCCTTGTTGGCATGGACCTTCTCGGCCAGCGAACGATAGTGACCAGCCTGCACGGAGTCGGGCGCATACTCGATGACCGTCATGCGGCGCAGCTCGGCGTGCTGAACGATATTGTCGCGCGGCACGAAGTAGATGAGCTGGGTGCCGAGCTTCTTGGCCAGAGACTCGGCCAGCTCGTACTCCTTGTCGGTCTGACGCTCGTTGCAGACCAGCCCGCCCAGGCGCACGCCGCCGGAGTTGGCGTACTTCAGAATGCCCTTGGAGATGTTGTTGCCGGCATACATGGCCATCATCTCGCCAGACATGACGATGTAGATTTCCTGCGCCTTGTTCTCACGGATCGGCATCGCGAAGCCGCCGCAGACCACGTCGCCGAGCACGTCATAGGAGACGTAGTCGACGCCGTCGTAAGCGCCCTGCTCCTCGAGGAAGTTGATCGAGGTGATGACGCCACGACCCGCGCAGCCCACTCCCGGCTCCGGACCACCGGACTCGACGCAACGAATGTCTTCGAAGCCGACCTTCATCACGTCTTCGAGCTCGAGATCCTCGACCGAACCGGCCTCGGCGGCCAGGGAGAGGATGGTGTCCTGCGCCTTGGCGTGCAGGATCAGACGGGTCGAGTCGGCCTTGGGATCGCAGCCGACGATCAGGATCTTCTTGCCCTGCTGGGCGAGAGCCGCGAGAGTGTTCTGAGAGGTCGTGGACTTGCCAATGCCTCCCTTGCCGTAGAACGCGATCTGTCTAAGTTCTGACATTTCTGTCTCCTTAAGATACCGTTTCATTGCGATCGGCGCGCACGGCGCGCAGGCCGAAGTCGATTCGTCCGACCGAGCCCGGCGCCGGTTGCGGGATCGCCCCCTTGGTGATCGGGGCCGCCCAATCCGCAGCCACTCGCCTTGCGGGCCCTGTCTCGCAAGCCTCGTGCCAGCGCCCTGGGAGTGAATTATATTGCTATTATTCAATGGCTTATACGATTAGCGGAGCCCGCCTCGGGGGGTGTGTCAAAGCCGACAGTCATGCTCGGAATCGGACGAAGGGCAATTAGGCGACAGGCTCGTTCGGAAGCATTGTAAGATTCGGACATGTCGTCGGAACAATGTCTCATTCCTCACGGCATACCGATTGCTTAGAAAGAGGGCAGGTAAACCACGGAGCAGACGAGATGCAAATCGGCGTCGAAACGTCCAGGGCGGTCGAAAACAAGCGCATTTTCGTCGTCGACGACGACGAGATCATTCGGGCGGCGCTTCAGTTCATGCTGCACGACGAATATGAGACACATGAGATCGGCACGCTCGACGCGGCGATCGAGAAGTCGGCGTCGAATAAGCCGGACCTTCTCATTCTGTCGGAAAACGTCGTGAAGGCCGCGGGCCTGGCGATTTTGGCCGACATTCCAAAGCGGATCGCAGGCGTGAAAGTGCTGGTGATCGTCGATTCTCTGCAGAGCGGCTTCGGCAAAGAAAGCCAATCGGCTGGGGCCCATGGCTATATCGTCAAGCCGTTGACGGTGGAATTCGTGCGTCAGAAGGTCGACGTTCTTCTGGGCCGCCGTCAAGGCGTCGCGATTCCGCTGAACGTGCTCTGACCCGAACATTCTCTATCGGAAGCGGCAATGGCCGGGGCGATCGCTCCGGCCTTTTTGTTTTGGTCCAATTGCTTTGATGTTGCGGTCTAACGAAAACGAAAACGCCCGCGGCAACGCGGGCGTCTCGGATCATTTTGGTCTGTCGCGTCAGAGCTGCGGCACGATGATCAATCGCTCTACCGGATTTCCATCGATAAAATGCGATTGTACGATTTCGTCGATGTCCTCCGGTGTGCGCGGCGCATACCAAACGCCCTGCGGGTAGACGACCATCAGCGGACCGGCGCGACAAAAGCCGAGGCAGGCCGTCGCAGTCATCGAGACGTCGGGAAGCGGCTGCGCCCCGAGCTTCGCCTGCAGGCGGTCCCACAGCGGCTTTGCGCCGGAGGTCGTGCAACTGCCGCGCGGATGTCCTGGCGGCCGCTGTTGAAAGCAGGTGAACACATGGTATTTGAACACTACCGGAAGATCTTCGAGCATTTTCGGTTCCTGAATAGTCTATGCCAAACGCACCCGGCTACGTTCAAGCCGCCGCGTCGGCAGTCGAGGCGGGCACGGGCTGGCCGATGAGACTCGCGACGAATTCGGCGATTGGCGTCTCGATCCGCTCGATCTTCTGCTCCGCGAGGAATTTCGCCTCGTTTTTGGTCAGCGGACCTTCGATCACCGCCCAGTGTTGGTCGGACGAGCGCTTCATGATCTGGCGGGCGAAATTTCTCTCGAGCTGCGTCGTGAAGCGGCACCCGAGGAAGAGAAAGCTGCGGCCCTTGCGGATAGACTGCACAACCTCGGGAATCGGCGTTTGTATGTCGATCTCTGTCAGGACTTCGACATAGTCGGAGTCCGAAATGACATAATTCGACGCTGGCGTGACAGAGCCGATCGGTTGGTAGAGCAGTGTTTCCCAGGACAGAGTTTCCGGCGGCGCTTCGGCAGGCGCTTTCGCGCCGGAGCCGTCGCGTACGAACTCTTTATTGGGAACGAGCGACGAGTCGGCGCGAAAGTAGTTGACCCAATAGCCGAAGTGCTCGGCCTGCGACACGCCCTGGACGCTTCCCCAATTCTTTCTCACCGCCAACGCCTTTTGTGGCAGGTCATCGTACCAGGCGTTGACGACGAGCGGCAATTGCGGGCGTTCGGCGAGCCATTTGTGCAGGACGCTCGGCTCGGGCGTCTGCTCGAACGCTTTGTTCATCGCCGCGGCGATCGTCTTGCGGTGTTTGAAATTCTCGATGTATTGCGCGGCGGCCGTCAGATTATTGCGAATCTTGTGCGGCACTGTCGCAGCTTTGGTCAGCTGCACGACCAATTCTTCGGGGGAGGCGGGAATCGGGATCCCGTCTGTCGCCAGCGTGAGCACGCCGGGTCCGAGATAGGGAATCACGAGGCCTCGCTCAAACCCCGTTTTGATTGCGCTCAGCACTTGTGTATCTCCTCTCGTCGAACCCGGTATGCAAGGCTTGTCACTGAAGAGTTGCGCTCTTTGCCGCGTCGAGTTCTTCCGGCGTCAGCTTGAACGCGCCGCGACCGCCGGACAGGGCCATGAAGTCCATGGCGTAGGCGTTCGTCAGCTTGGTGAACCACTCCTGGCTGGACAGGCCTGCGGGACGTTCGCCGATCTCCAGGACGGTGCCGTCGTTGAAGAAACGGACGTGAATGATGACAGATTTGTCGCTCATTTTGATTCCCCTTCGGTTTTCAGCGACCGGAGTCGAAGCCGAGAAGCTCGACCGTGACGTTTTCGGTTCCGAAATTGACTTGGCAAGCGAGACGCGATTTCGAACCCACACCGACGATCGAATCCAATCGCTCGTTTTCGGCGCGAGTCGTTTTCGACACGCTCTTCCTTCCGTCCTGGACGAAGAGGTGGCAGGTGCCACATTTGGCCTCGCCTCCGCACTTGCTGGATATGCTCTCTCCAGCCGCGAGTATTGCGTCCAGAAGTCTGCTGCCCTGCTCGGCCTCGATGGTTTTGCCTGACGGCAGAATGGTCAGTACCGGCATGTCGTTCACTCCTCCTTGCCAAAGGTCCTCACAACCTTTGACCAGCAAGTTTCGAACCACTCTAAATTTAGAGTCGATCGCGGCGCGAAGACGCGCTTTGCGCCGACAAGCGCTTGTAAATTCGGAAGATTGGGGGAGGCGCCTCACCGCGCCCCGGCCGCTGTGAGCCACTCACGTCGCAGCAGCGTCGGTTTCACGACAATGACATCGCGGAAAGCGACACGCCAGCCGCTGGCCGGCGCGCTTCTCAGAGATAGATCGCCGCGCCTGCGCCGATATTGATCGAAGCGTCCTTCATCGTGCCGACGATGAAGGCGATCTGATTTTCGGTGAGATGCGCATGGAACGGCAGCGCGACCGCGCGATCGGCGACTTTCTCGGTCACGAAGAAATTGCCGCGACGATAGCCGAGATCGAAATAATAGCGCTGGAGATGCAACGGATGCGAATAGGCCGCCGCATCGATTTTTTCTGTCTGAAGGTCTTCGATAATCTGGTCGCGGCTCGAGCGCGAGAAGCGCGTGCCCAGATGGACGACGTAGAGGAACCAGTGAACTTCGTCGACATCCGGCGCGATATAGGGATCTTTGATCCCTTCGAAGGATTTCACATATTGATAGAACCAGCGCTCGACGCGCGTCCGCCGCGCGAGCAGCAGCTCCAGGCGCCGAAACTGCGCGAGCCCGAGCGCCGCGGTGATGTCGCTCATCGCCGCCTGCATGGGCGGGTAGGCGCCGAGCACGACCGACGAGCGCTCCGCGACGCGACGACTGCGCAGATTGCGGATCGCGGAGGCGCGATCGTCGTCGTCGGTGACGATCATCCCCCCCTCGCCGCAGGCGATGACGCCCGGCTGCGAGAAGTCGAAGACAGAGCAATCGCCGAAGGAGCCGACCAGCTTGCCTTTGTAGATCGAGCCGATCGCCTCGGTCGAATCTTCGATCAGAACCAGCTTTTTCGCTTCGGCGAGCTGGCGAAAGGACTCCCAGGGCGCGGGATGACCATTGCTGTTGCCGGCGACTATAGCCTTGGTGCGCTCGGTGATGACGGCTTCCGCCTTCTCCGGCGCGAGCGTGCCCGCCCAATAGTCGATGTCTGCGAACACCGGACGCGCGCCCGTCAACGCGATGGCATGGGTGGTCTCGCGGAAAGAATGGGCCGAGGCGACGACTTCATCGCCTGGGCCTATTCCATAGGCGCGCAGCGTGAGCAGAAGGCCGATCGTGCCGCTGGAGACCGCGATCGCATGTTTCCTGCCGAGATAATTCGCGAATTCCGCCTCGAACTCTTCGACTTTGGGGCCCGAGGAGAGTCGCGGCGAAGTAATCGTCTCGACCACCGCGTCCAGATCGCTCTGGGCGAGGTCCGGATCATTCATCGGCAGAATGGTCGTCTTCATGCTCGCTCACCTTTTCGGGGCAACCACCAATCCAGTGGCGACAGACGGATCCGCCGTGATCTTGACGCAGTGATCGCGTGCGTCGATCAGGAACAGATCGCAGTTTTCATAGCTGCGAAACGGCGTCTCGTCCTGGATGTCCGCCTTGTCGCATCTCATCGCCGTGAGGCCGGCCGCGACTTGTCTCAGAGCGGAAACGGCCGCCTGATCGGCGGCCGCCGTCGCGAGCGTCGCGTCGATCGCCTCGAGTTGCTCCGTCGCGATCGGCATTTTTAGTCTCCACTCACTTTTTTTGCTTCGACTGTGATCGGAAGCGAAGTCTCCGCAGCCATTTCCGGCAGCTGAAGTATCCAACCATTGGCGAGGGTCACCGTGCCGCCCCACAATTGGGGGCTTTGCTGTTCGACGATCGGCTCTTCGAGATCCTTCTTCGGCACATAGGCCGAAAGAATGCCGTCGGAGCCTCTGCGGATCATGACTTTCACATTGCGCCTCGCTGTTAGGTTGACCCTTGTGGTTTAGCAATGTTCATACCGCGAGTCGTGTGAAAAATCGCCGCGTCAGACCGGCTCGATCTCCTCCTGAAGGCAACCGATCACCACCTTTTCGCCGAACTCCACGATATAGACCGGCGTATCACTCTCGACATGCTCGCCGATCTGAACGATCTCGCCCGGATCGCCAGCCTTGACGAGCAGCGCATCCGGTTCGTGCCCCGGATGCGAGCCGTCATTGAAGAGATCGACGGTCGCGCGCACCCGCATGCCCCAATCATATCGGATGCTCATCGCGCGGCCTCGTCGGTCACGGTCTCGACGGCCTCGAGCTCCTTTTTGCGCATGCCGACTTTATAGCCGGTATCCACGAATTCGACGCCATAGATGTAGAATTGCTGCAAAAATGTGCCGATGCTCGAGACGTAGCCGATCTCGCCCTTTTTGACGAGAACTTCGCCGACGTCCTTGCCGGCGAAGGTTCCGTCGTTTCGCACCACCTTTTTCGACTTGACCTTTTCGCCATAGTTGAAGACCGGCGGGTCGTTGAGCTCGACGGAGCCGTCGTCACGGTTGATGTTGCTCATATCCGTTCCTCGATGTGACTGTGGTTGCGCTCGAAAACCTTCTTGCCGGAAGGATCCGGCGTCTTGCCGAGCCGCGCTTCGGCAGTTTCCCGCACGATCGGATCCACGTCCGAGAGCAGCGGCTGTATGTCCCCGAGAGCGGCGCGGCGCGCCACTTCATAGCGGACACGCCAATCCGGATCGCCGATGAGATCGGGGAGCTGGGTCGCATCGAGCCTCTGCGCCGCCTCGAAGCGCACGCCAGCGTCGATGTCGGTCGTAATTCGCTTCAGCGCCTGAGGCGAGATGCGCTCCGCCACGACGCGCCGGACTTCGACGTCGTCGTCGTCGATCATCAGAACGAGAAGATCGGGCGATATGCGTCGCGCGACAACTTGGCGCACGTAATAATCGCGATCCTCGATCATCGGCAGAAGATCGACCGGATCGAGGCGATGCGCGACTCTTATCCTCACCTCGCGATGTGGATCATTGCGAAGCTTGAGAAGATAGCGGTCCGGCAGCCGCCGCGCCGCGCTCCAGCGAACCGCCTCCTCGGGGTCGTCGAGCAGCGCGGGCAGAAGAAATATCTCTGCCGCCTTTGCGGCGCAGGAGCGCACTTCAAAATAGGGATGTGCGAGATAGTGGCGCGCGATCTCGGGATTCCAGTCGAAGAACCGATCGATTCGGCGCGCATAGCGATCGAACAAGCAGGCTCGGAGCGGTATGCAGCGGCCCTCGGCCAGCAGCTCATTGTGCGGACATGCGCCGCAGTCGACGGGAGCGCCCAGCCAATCGATGGCTTCATCGATTTCGTCAGTCGACATCTTCGGCCTCCATTCCAGCGAGGACGGAGAGGAGAAGCGTCGCACCCACTTTGTCGGTCGGATCGAGCTCGAGAAGCTTTTGCGCCGCCTCGCGCCCTTCTTCATATTCGCCGAGGCGCAGCTGCAGATAGGCGTAGCCTTTGAGCACGAACATGAAAAAACGCGGCAGCACGGCCTCGTAATTCGCGAAGTCGGCGTCCCCCTTGCGCACCTCGCGCCAGTCGAGCGGCAAGGAATTGTCGATCGCGGCCCGGGTCAGGCAGGTCTTTGCGATCTCGAGCGTGTCCTCGAGACGATTCTTGTAGAAGTAAAACCGATAGAGGCTGATCAGCACCGCCACATGGGTCGGCGCCAGTCGACGCGCCTCGAACAGATGCTGTTCTGCGACATCGCTGAGCTGATAGGCGAGGCCCGCTTCGCGGAGATGGCGCTCGGCTTCCGCCGGCAACCCGGCCCCGAACACGGGAGAAGAGAGGATTTCGTCTCCCGTATCGAAGGCTTCGCTGCGAAGAGCGCCATCTCCGTTCAACATGAAGCGTTCCTATCCACTCACGCCACGGGGAGCTCCGGCAACTCGACGACGCTCTGCGTCGAAGAGCACCCGCAGGCTTTCGCTTTGGGATCGATGAAGGAGAAGCCAGTGGAGGTGGCCGTCTCCTTGAAGTCGATCGTCACGCCGTCGAGAAGCAAGCGGCTCTGCGCAGGCAGAAACAGCTTGAAGCTCGGGAAGTCGAACGCCTGCTCGCCTTCCCGCGGCGCCGGATGGACGGAGAATTCTGCGCTCATCCCCGAGCAACCGCCCGGAGAGACGAGAAGGCTCAAGCCATAGCCGGGGCCTCCGTCGAACATGACGAGGCGACGGATGAACTTTTCCGCGGCAGGAGTGAACTGGATATTCATGCCGCGCCCCCGGCCGCCTGATACCGCGGGAGAGAGTTGTCGATGACGCAAGTGTCATCGACAGGGCAAACCGCGACGCATTGAGGAACATCGAAATAGCCGATGCACTCGGTGCATTTCTTCGGATTGATGACGAAGGTTCCGTTCTTCTCGGAAATCGCCACATTGGGGCACTCTGCTTCGCACGCCGAGCAGGACGTGCATTGCGAAGCAACGATCTTATAGGTCATTTGCTTGCTCCTCCATCGAGCCGTCACTGAGTTCGAGAATTGTTGACCCTCGATAACTCGAATTCTCTGCTCATTCGGCGTTTCGACCGAAGCACGGGCCGCTGGGCGGCTCGTGCTTCGACGTTGGCGAATGTCTATCGCTTTGGTGTCAGGCCGTGATGAAGGCGCCCTGACGAAGGGTCGCGTCACCGCGCTCCTTATGCTCGATCTCGCCGCTTTTCACACGATCGAGATAGCGCTTGAAGTAGGTGATCGCCGACTGCTCGATGAACTCGAAAGCGAATTCATCGACCGGGTCGATGCCGGCCTTGAGCAGATCATTCTTCGGGCAACCGCCGATCTTGGCCACGAACACCGCCGTGCAATCATTGATCGCGCGGATGATCGTGTCGAGGCTGTCCTCTTCGCCATAACCGCCCTGGCAATACAGGTCGACGCGGCGATGACCGACGAACTTCGCGCCATTGGTGCTGAGCTCGTAGATCTGGAACTCCTTGGCGTGGCCAAAGTGCTCGTTGACGCGGCCGCTGCCCTTGGTCGCCACGGCGATCAGGATCTTGACGTCGACATTGTCTTCGCCGGCGAGCGTCGCCAGCTCAGCGTTCTTGGCCGCCGCGACCTTCAGGCGCTCTTCCTCGACCTTCGTCTGATAAGCCTTGCGGCTCTCGAGATCATAGGTCACTTCCATGGCCATGATCTTGTCGGTCGTGAATTCGGCGCTGCGATCCTCGCCGAGCAGCCCGACCGCGTCGGCGCGGCACTGGCGGCAATGGCGCATCATATTCATCTCGCCTTCACAGCTGTCCTGCAGCGCCTTCAGCTCTTGAGCCGTCGGGCCGCGCTGGCCGTTGAGGCCGAACACGGTGCCGTGCTCGGGGGACGAGATGAGCGGCATGATGTTGTGCAGGAACGCCCCGCGCGACTTCACGGCCCTGTTCACCTCGACGAGATGCTTGTCGTTGATGCCCGGGATCATGACCGAGTTGACCTTGCACAGAATGCCGCGCTCGGTCAGCATCTCGAGGCCGCGCATCTGGTGCTGCGTCAGGATCTCGGCGGCCTCGCGGCCATAGATGCGCTTATGCTCCCAGTAGATCCAGGGATAGATCTGCGCGCCGACGTCCGGATCGACCATGTTGATGGTGATCGTGACGTGATCGACATTATATTTGGCGATCGTGTCGACATGCTCGGGCAGAGCCAGACCATTCGTCGACAGGCAGAGCTTGATGTCGGGAGCGGTCGCGGCGATCAGCTCGAAGGTCTTGAAGGTCTTCTCTGGATTGGCGAGCGGGTCGCCCGGGCCGGCGATGCCGAGAACGGTCATCTGCGGGATCGTCGACGCGACGGCCAGAACCTTCTTGGAGGCCTGCTCGGGCGTCAGCTTCTCGGAGACGACGCCGGGGCGCGACTCGTTGGCGCAATCATATTTGCGATTGCAGTAGTTGCACTGGATATTGCAAGCCGGCGCGACGGCGACATGCATGCGCGCATAGTGGTGATGCGCTTCCTCGCTGTAGCAAGGATGGTTCTTGACCTTGTCCCAGATTTCTTGCGGCAGGTCGTTTTCGCCAGCCGCCGTGCCGCAGCTCGCTTTGCCGCTGCCGCCGGAGGTGCCGCAGCCCTTATGCTCGGCGACCTTCTGCATCACTTCGTCGATCGATTCAGCCCCGCCGACGTCGACGGTTTCAGTAGAAAGAGATTCCATGTTCGGTTCCTCACGAGTTGAAGAGTTTCAAACCCTTGCGGAACGCAGTCGCGACATATCCGTCTGCCATTGCACCGGCGCTGTCGCGGAAGCGGTGTCCGGGCACGAGGTTCGCAACAAGCATGCCATGCCGAAATAAACTTCTAAGAACTTGAAATTATGAGATAAGTTTCATTTGTTTGGAACCTGTCCAAATCCCGACACATGTCGGAAAGCAGCGGATTCGGCTGTCGCTAACGCGACACTTTGACGCGAAGCGCAGAGCCCCGCGGAGGAAGGCCCTTCCGCCTTCGAATATCCGCGGCGCGCGCGGGGTTTTCAGGGCCGATTACGCCTTTGGGCGTGGGGTCGCGGCGCGCTGGCGCGACAATTGCCTGCCGGCGCGGCATGAGCGACCTCACCCCTGAAAACGATCTCGTGGACTTCGGCGAGCTTTCGCCAGCCGTCAACGAACTGTTGCAAAAAGGCGTCCTGGCCTATCGGAGCGACCGCGCCCGCGCGGACGAATTGTTCCGGGAGGCGCTCGATCTGTCTCCCCATGAACTGCCAGCCTATTACTGCCTTTATAAGATTCATACTTATATGGGAAACTTGGAGGTCGCTTGGGCGGTCGCCAATCAGGGGCTCGCCGAGGCGACCCGCCAGGCCGGCTGGTCGCTCGATCCACGGCTCTGGCCGCCGAAAGAAACGGCGCCGGGCTCGGCTGAACGCTTCGCATTGTACACTTTGAAGGCGCTGAGCTTCATTCAGCTCAAACGCGGCAATAAAGCAGAGGCGATGCAGAATCTTGGGATTTTGGAGATTTTGGATCCCTGCGGATATGTCGGCTGGACAGTGATCTATGAGCTCGCGCAAGGCGTTGCCTGACGGGATCGGCGCGCGCGCGGGCGCCCCGCGGCCATCGGCATGTAGAATTTGTCACGGTAACGGCACGTTAGTTGCTAAACATTCCAGGGTGAACTATCGATTCCCGCGGAACGTCAGGCACGTCTATGGGATACGAAGCTGGAAGCAGCATGAACACGGCTCAGGCTCGCGCGTTCGACCCGAGCGAATCTGCTCTCGTCGGAATCTACGAAATCTCGAAGCTGTTGGCGTCGCCCAACCGGCTCGAAAAGACGCTGGCGGGGGTGTTGGCGCTTCTGTCGAGCTTTCTCGACATGCGGCACGGCCTCATCGCTCTGCTCGACACGCATGGCGACCCGGAAGTGGTCGTCGGCTCTGGTTGGAGCGAGGTGAACGCCAAAAAATTCTTCGAACATCTCCCGGAGCGGGCGGTCGGCCAGATCGTGGCCACGAAAATGCCGCTGGTGGTCGAGAACGTCGCCGCCTCTCCTTTGTTCGAGGGAACCGATCTCTCCGAATGGGGTCCGACCGATGGTCAGCCTTTCTCGCTGATCGGCGTGCCGATCAAGGAAGGTGACGCGGTCGTCGGCACTTTGACGGTCGATCGCGTTTATAGCGACCGATCCTCGGTTCGCTTCGATCATGATGTCCGATTCCTGACAATGATCGCCAATCTGGTGGGGCAGACTCTGCGCCTCCATAAGCTGATCGGTCGCGATCGCGATCGGCTGATGCAGGAGAAAGCCCGTCTCGAAAAGGGCGAGCGGCCCGCGCATATCGAGGCGAGGCTGGACGGCATCAAGGGAATCGTCGGCGAAAGTCCGGCGGTACGCGCTGTCGTCGACAAGATTCGCATCGTCGCCAAGGCGAAGTCGACCGTGCTGTTGCGCGGCGAGTCCGGCACCGGCAAGGAGCTGTTCGCGGCCGCGATCCACAATCTCTCGCCGCGGCAGAGCAAGCCTTTCGTCAAGCTGAACTGCGCCGCCCTGCCGGAGAGCGTGCTCGAATCCGAATTATTCGGCCATGAGCGCGGAGCCTTCACCGGCGCGGCCGCCTTACGCAAAGGGCGGTTCGAGCTGGCGGACGGAGGCACGCTGTTTCTGGACGAGATCGGCGACATCACGCCCGCTTTCCAGGCCAAGCTGCTGCGCGTGCTTCAGGAAGGCGAGTTCGAGCGCGTCGGCGGCACGCGGACGATGAAGGTCGACGTGCGTTTCGTCTGCGCCACTAACCGCAATCTGGAAGAGGCGGTGCAGAAGGGCGAGTTCCGCGCCGATCTCTACTATCGCATCAGCGTGGTGCCGATTTTTCTGCCGCCCCTGCGCGAGCGCAAAGGCGATCTTGCGCCGCTGGCCAATGAATTCCTGCGGCGCTTCAACAGCGAGCAGAATGTCCATCTGACCCTGTCCGACTCGGCGATGGAAGTGCTCAACGAATGCAACTTCCCGGGCAATATTCGCGAGCTCGAGAACTGCGTCTATCGCACCGCGACTCTGGCGCGCAACGAGGGGATCGTCGACAAGGACTTCTCCTGCCGCAATGACGGCTGCTTGTCCTCGGTTCTGTGGAACGGCTCGCGGGAATCGACGATCGGCGGACTCCATTCGGCGAGCTTCACGCCTTTGCCGATCGTTTCCAAGGCTCCGCCGCCGCCCCCGCCGCCGGCGCGGCCTCCGGTGGTTCGGCCGCCGGTCGAGGAACCTGCTCCGGTCGTCGCCGCGCAACCCGCCGCAGCCTGTCCGGGCGCCGAAAACTGCACGGTCATCGAGACCGATCACCGATCGGATCGCGACAAGCTCATCGAGGCGATGGAGCAGGCTGGATGGGTGAAGGCCAAAGCGGCCCGCCTGCTCGGCTTGACGCCCCGGCAGATCGGCTATGCGTTGCAAAAATACGATATCCCTGTAAAGAAGTTCTGATACGAGGAAAGAAGACGGCTCGCCAATGGCCGCAGAACCAGAAAGAATAAGCGACGATCCGCTGGACTGGCGTGGTCGCCCCATCCGCTGCAGGGAATGCTCCCATGTGGCGCTCAATCTCGAGGGGCTGTGCCGCAAGGGAACAGCCTGCGTGCGCGACCGGCGAGCCAAACGCGTCGATCTCTTCTTCCGCGGACATCCGCATCTCGCGGACGCCTATCTCGATCACGTCTATTTCGAAGTGCGCGCGCGCGCGGCGCGCTATGCTTCGGTCCTGCGGCTCCCGCCTTTGCTCGACGATCCAGAGCCCGAGGTGCGCGCCACAGCGGCCTCGCGCCTGCCGGCGTCGCGCATCGCCCGTCTCGCGCATGATCCAGAGCCGCGGGTTCGTATCGTCATCGCCAATCGGCTCGAGGGCGCGGCGCTGCTCGCAATGTATTCCGACCAGGATTATCTGGTCCGCATCCACGTCGTCCGCCGAATCTCGCCGGATTTGCTTCCGATCGCCGTCCATGACGAGGATCCGGAAGTGCGGCGTTGGGTGGCGCGTCGCATTCCTTTGGATAGGCTGCATCTTCTCGTCAAAGACCCGGAGCCGCTGGTGCGGCTCGTCGTCGCCGAGCGCCTTCCTGAGGATCGTCTCGACGCGATGAGCAAAGACGAGGATTTGCGCATTCGCTTCACCATCGCGGAACGATGCCCACGCGAGATGCTGCGCTCCTTCCTCGATGACGAGGACGAATTGGTGCGCGCCTGCGCGCAAACCCGACTGGAAAGCGACTGACCAGCCATGGTCGGATGGCTTCCGTCCCTGCCGGCCGGCTCTCTATAAAAAAAAGCAATCCAGAGCCGGAGCGCCCCTGGATTGCGTGGTCGAAAACGAGATTTTCGGGCCGCTTCAGACCGGCCGATTCTCGTTGCGATTGCGCACCGGGCCCATCACAGCCAGCCCCTGCTCATAGGTGATCTTCTCGAACGTCTGATCGAAGGCGATGCCGGCATTGGCGACGGCGTCGATCTTGCCGCCGATCGACAGCTTCTTCAGATCGTTCTTCTCGATGTAGAAGAGCTCGAGCAGCTCGTTATAGACCGTCGATTCGTCGATCGGCAGGACATAGAAATTAATGCCGTCGATCTCGACCTGATATTTGCTGAGCAAGTCGATGTTGTTGGCGAAGATGAAATATTTGCCGGTCGGGCTGAGCAGGCCCTTCAGCACTTCGGCGACATTCGCGAGATGCTCGAAGGAGAGAAGCCACTGCGCGAAGAAGTCGAAAGTCGGTTTGCCGGCGTCCGCCACCGCGATCACCTGATCGGAGCACAGTTCCGGCGGACGCGCCTCGTCGGCGAACTGCTGGGCGAATTTCAACGCCAGCTTGCCGCGGAAACCAAAACGCCCCGCCTTTTCGGTCGGGCCCTTATGGACCGGGCTGAGCAGCCGCTTCTGCTGGTCCAAAGTCGAAAACGCCGTATCAGTGATGCTTGTCATGTTGGTTACCCGGATCGTTACGTAGCCAATCCGCCAGTTTGGCGAAGTTCTGCTTCAATGTGTCTCGCACTCTCACATCATCGACCACCTCTTCGAGCGCGCCCGTCATGCAGGTCATCCACGCGTCGCGCTCGGCGGGTCCGATCGCGAAGCCCATGTGACGCATGCGCAGCCGGGGGTGTCCCCGCTGCTCCGAATAGCTCTTGGGTCCGCCCAGCCATTCGGCCAGATAGAGCTTCAGAACCGCCTTGGTGGGGCCGAGATCCACCGCATGCATCGCGCGAATGTCACGCGCCTGCGGCAGAACGTCCATATTGCGATAGAACGCCTCGACGAGGCGATCGACCGCTTCCTGGCCGCCGATGACGTCGAATGCGGTCTTTGTCGTTTGCACGGCGTCCATTGTCATGCCTCGCGAGCTAGCAATTCATATGCCGACGCCTGGGCCTAGCGCGCTGCACGCGATTGCGCAACGACGCCCCGCGGAATGGGCCGCCGGAATCGGCGCAGATGGAAGCGCCGCCCGAATCCTGCCGCGACATGAGAATAATAAGGCAGAGCAAGACACAATTTTATGCATTTACGGCTCGGGCGCCCGAATTCGGCGCTGCTCGCCCTTGACAGGGCGGGGCGCCGCTTCCTATTTCATCGCTAGCCTGTTGGCACTCGTCACCCCTGAGTGCTAATAGGCATTTTACGCAATCTTTCGCCCGTGCGCTCCGGCCGGGCTCTGCAACGCAAGGAAGACGACATGGCGTTCCGTCCCCTCCACGACCGGGTCGTGGTCAAGCGCCTCGAAGGCGAAGACAAGACCAAAGGCGGCATCATCATTCCCGACACCGCGAAAGAGAAGCCCGCCGAGGGCAAGATCATCGCCGTCGGCCCCGGCTCCCGCGACGAGAGCGGCAAGCTCGTCGCCCTCGACGTCAAGGAAGGCGACCGCGTGCTGTTCGGCAAATGGTCCGGCACCGAGGTCAAGATCGACGGGGAAGATCTCCTCATCATGAAAGAAAGCGACATTCTGGGCGTCATCGCCTGATCCGGCCGACCCTCGCCCAATCCTTCTTCCAACGGAGCTGAACGACAATGGCAGCCAAGGACATTCGCTTTTCCTCCGACGCGCGCGACCGTATTCTGCGCGGCGTCGACATCCTCGCCAATGCGGTGAAGGTCACGCTCGGCCCCAAGGGCCGCAACGTCGTCATCGAGAAGAGCTTCGGCGCTCCGCGCATCACCAAGGACGGCGTCACCGTCGCCAAGGAGATCGAGCTCGCCGACAAATTCGAGAATCTCGGCGCCCAGCTCGTTCGTGAGGTGGCCTCCAAGCAGAACGACACCGCCGGCGACGGCACCACGACGGCGACCGTCCTCGCCGCCGCCATCGCCCGTGAAGGCGCCAAGGCCGTCGCGGCCGGCCTCAACCCGCAGGATCTCAAGCGCGGCATCGACCTCGCGGTCGAGGCGGTGGTCGCCGATCTGAAGAAGAACTCCAAGAAGGTCACCTCCAACGACGAGATCGCCCAGGTCGGCACCATCTCGGCCAATGGCGACAGCTACATCGGCCAGGAGATCGCCAAGGCGGTGCAGAAGGTCGGCAATGAGGGCGTGATCACGGTGGAGGAGGCCAAGAGCCTCGACTCCGAGACGGTCATCGTCGAGGGCCTGCAGTTCGACCGCGGCTATCTCTCGCCTTACTTCATCACCAACGCCGAGCGTCTCGTCGCGGAGCTCGAGGATCCCTACATCCTCATCCACGAGAAGAAGCTGTCGACTCTGCAGCCGCTGCTGCCGATCCTCGAGGCCGTTGTGCAGACCGGCAAGCCGCTGCTCATCATCGCCGAGGACGTCGAGGGCGAGGCTCTGGCCACGCTCGTCGTCAACAAGCTGCGCGGCGGCCTGAAGATCGCGGCCGTGAAGGCCCCGGGCTTCGGCGATCGTCGCAAGGCTCAGCTCGAGGACATCGCCATTCTGACGGGCGGTCAGGTCGTCTCCGAGGATCTCGGCATCAAGCTCGAGAGCGTCACGCTGCCCCTGCTCGGCAAGGCCAAGCGCATTCGCATCGACAAAGAGAACACGACGATCATCGACGGCGCCGGCGAGAAGAAGGACATCGAGGCCCGCGTCGCCCAGATCAAGGCGCAGGTCGAGGAGACCACCTCGGACTATGACCGCGAGAAGATGCAGGAGCGTCTCGCCAAGCTCGCGGGCGGCGTCGCGGTGATCCGCGTCGGCGGCGCGACCGAGGTCGAGGTCAAGGAGAAGAAGGACCGCGTCGACGACGCGCTGAACGCCACCCGCGCCGCGGTGCAGGAAGGCATTTCGCCCGGCGGCGGCGTCGCGCTGCTGCGCGCTATCGCCGCTCTCGCCGATGTCAAGGTCGCCAATTCCGACCAGCAGACCGGCGTCGCGATCGTCCGCAAGGCGATCCAGGCTCCGGCCCGTCAGATCGTCGACAACGCCGGCGGAGACGGCGCGGTCGTGGTCGGCAAGCTGCTCGAGTCCACGGACTATAATTACGGCTATGACGCCCAGACCGGCGAATATGGCGATCTGGTGAAGCTCGGCATCATCGACCCGACCAAGGTCGTGCGCACGGCGCTGCAGGACGCGTCCTCGATCGCCGGCCTCATCGTCACCACCGAGGCGACGATCACCGAGCAGCCGAAGAAGGACAGCGGTCCGGCTCTGCCGCCCGGCGGCGGCATGGGCGGCATGGATTTCTGATTTTCCATCCCCGACCAGTCGAAGAAGGCCCCGGAGCAATCCGGGGCCTTTTTTGTCGCGTCCACGAGCATGTGCGTCGCCGCACGGCCAAGCGCGCCGAAACGCCCGAAAAGAGAGATGTTCCCGATCGAAGCGCCTCCGGGCGTCGAGATCGGGCGGCACAGAAAGCGGCGACATATCGCCGCCCTCGCTCACAAGGGTCTCACGAAAATGTTCAAGCGCTCGATTTTCGCACTCGGCCTCGTCGTCGCCGCCAGCGGCTCCGCCTCCGCCGTGATCTCGCCCAATGGCGTTTCTCTGAATGGCTTCTCGACGAACGGCCTGCACCTCAACGCCCTCACCTCGAATGCGTTGACCGAAAATGCGCTCACCGCCAACGGATTGCATGTGAACGCGCTCACGGCCAATGCGCTGACGTCGAACGCCCTGGTGGAGAATTCGCTCGTGCAGAACGCTCTGACCCAGAACGCTCTGGTCGACAATGGCGTGAAATTCAATGGCGTGGCCACCAGCCCGCTCTCCAATGACGGATTGCGCGTCATCGCGATCGAATTGCCGGCTCCCGCGCAGACCGACAAGTAATCTTTACAGGCGCAGGAGGGCCGGTCCGCGCCGGCTTTCCTGCGGCTCTTCGAAAGCGTCGCATCATGCAGAACAGACTCTTCGCCGCGCTATCGGTCGCCTTCGTGGCGGCGACGTCCCCCCTTGCGGCTGCGGAGCTCGAGCTTCTGGACGTGCAGGGAACGCAGTTCGAGGCGCGGCTCTCCGACGGGCGGGTGCTCCATTCGCCCGATCTCGTCGGCGCGACGCTCACTGTCGCCAAAGGCGCCGGAGCGATGAAGATTCGCATCGACGCCGTCGAACGTGATCCCGGCGACCTCCAGCGGGCCGTCCCGCCGTCGGAGGCGGTCATGCTGCACAGCCTCTCCTTCCAGGGACCGGACGGCGAATGGAAGAATCTCTGCGATCCCGGCCCGGACGGGCGCCGCCAGGGCTTTCCCATTCCCGGCCGCGCCAAGGGCGACGGGACCATAGGCGCCGCCGAGCCCGGCGTCTTCGAGCTCACCTGCACAGGCGGGGCTCAGGGAAAGTGCGTGCGCTTCGGCTATCGCCCCTGGGAGAAGCGCGAGGATGGAACCTCCATGCGCGACGTCTACAACGCCTGCGTCCGGCTGGTGCGCGCCGATTATTCCGGCGACGGCAAGGGCACGACGCGCAACGGCCAGCCGATCGACCTTTATGATTTTCTCGGCGTGCAGACGCCCGGCAATGATCCTGGGCATGATTTCGAGGCCGGCTTCTCGCCCGCTGGCGCCGTCTGCGTTCGCCATGTCCGCGTCAAGGAGAATACGAGCCTCGAGGCGCTCGAGGCGCAAACGCCGCGCCTGAAAGGCCGCACCGGAGACATATGCACAGAGGAATTCGCGCGCGCCAATGGCGCCGTCCTTTTCGTCCGCTCTCCGCCCTGAGACGTAGCGGGCGCGACAATTGCGACATTGCAGGATCGCGCCGCCTCGTCTAGCATTATTCAGCTTCGCCCCTCGACGGGCGGAGCCGCAACGCGAGAACACGAAGGGGAGAGGCATGGCCGACCATCATCACGAGACTTCGAGCGATATGGCGGAGCACCTCGCCACCTATCACGGCTTTCTGACGATGTTGAAAGTGGGAACCGCCGCCTCAGTCGTCAGCCTGCTGCTTATGTATTTCTTCCTCGCACGCTGACAGCTCGGCGCGCTGATCGATCGGCGCGCTGATCGACCGGTTTTTCTCTACAGTTTCTGACCGAATGCGAACCGCGCGGCCATCCGGCCGCGGGGAACCGAATCTCCTCCCAACGGAGTTTCGTCAATGCGCATTGCTGTTCAATCCGAGACTGACAAGAATGAGACGCGCGTCGCCGCGACGCCGGAAACTGTCAAGAAGTTCAAAAGCCTCGGCGCGGAAGTCGTGATCCAGTCGGGGGCCGGAGCCATATCCGGCTTTTCCGACGCCGATTACGCCGCCACCGGCGCGGCGATCGCGCCGAGCGCAGCGGCCGCCTCCGACAATGCCGAAGTGGTGCTGCGCGTGCGCCGACCGGCGCCGGGCGAGCTGTCCGGCATAGCGCGCGGCGCCGCCGTCGTCGCCATCGCCGATCCTTTCGGACATGAGAAAGAGCTGGCCGCGCTCGCGCAAACCGGCGCGACGCTCTTCGCCATGGAATTCATGCCGCGCATCACCCGCGCGCAGGTCATGGATGTTCTATCCTCCCAGGCGAATATCGCCGGCTATCGCGCCGTCATCGACGCCGCCGCCGAATATAGCCGCGCCATCCCAATGATGATGACCGCGGCGGGCACGGTCCCGGCCGCCAAAATTTTCATCATGGGCGTCGGCGTCGCCGGCCTGCAGGCGATCGCCACGGCGCGCCGGCTCGGCGGCATCGGCTCGGCGACCGATGTCCGGCCCGCCACCAAGGAGCAGGTGGAATCGCTCGGCGCGAAATTCATCGCGGTCGAGAATGACGAATTCCGCCAGGCAGAGACTTCCGGCGGCTACGCCAAGGAAATGTCGCCGGAATACCAAGCCGCGCAGGCGGAGCTGGTCGCGGCGCATATCGCCAAGCAAGACATTGTGATCACCACGGCGCTGATTCCCGGCCGGCCGGCTCCGCGTCTCATTTCGGCGGCGGCGGCGCGCTCCATGCGCGCGGGCTCGGTCATCATCGATCTCGCGGCCGAGCGTGGCGGCAATTGCGAGCTGACCAAGCCCGGCGAAACGATCATCGACAATGGCGTGAAGATCGTCGGCGCGGTCAATCTCGCCGGCCGCCTGCCGGCGACGGCCTCCAGCCTCTACGCAAAAAACCTGCTCGCCTTCGTCGAGACTCTCATCTCCAAAGAGACGAAGACTCTGGCCATCGATTGGAACGACGAATTGGTGAAGGCGACGGCCCTCACCCGCGACGGCGCCGTCATCGATTCGCGATTTGCGGCTTGATCACGCCGGCCCCGCGAGGGCCGCGCGAAGAAAGGGCGTTGGCACATGGCATCCGACACGACACAGCAAATGCTCGAAACGGCCCGCCGCGCAGCCGAAGCGACGCGGCAGCTGGCCGATCAGGCGCAATCCTATTCCGATCAGCTGGCGCAAGTGGCGGCGGCGGCCTCCTCCCACGGCCTGACGGGCGGCGTCGATCCGGTCGTCTTCCGCCTCGCGATTTTCGCGCTGGCGGTTTTCGTCGGCTATTACGTCGTCTGGTCGGTGACGCCGGCGCTGCACACGCCGCTGATGTCCGTCACCAACGCCATCTCTTCCGTCATCGTCGTCGGCGCGCTGCTCTCTGTCGGCGTCGACTCTTCCGTCGACACATCGGGCGGCTCCTCGGTCGCGCGCTGGCTCGGCTTCATCGCGCTCGCCCTCGTCAGCGTCAACATATTCGGCGGCTTCCTCGTCACCGAGCGAATGCTGTCCATGTATAAGAAGAAGGGCTGAGCCATGAGCGGCAATCTCGCGGTCCTTCTCTATCTCGCCGCCGGCATATTGTTCATTCTGGCGCTACGCGGCCTCTCCTCGCCGGCGACATCGCGGCGAGGCAATCTCTACGGCATGATCGGCATGGGCGTCGCCATCGGCACGACTCTGCTGCTGCGCCTGCCGCCTCTCGGCGCGCTGGTCCTGATATTGATCGGCGCGGGAGCGGGCGGCGGCGTCGGCACCTATGTGGCGAAGCATGTCGAAATGACGAAGATGCCGCAGCTCGTGGCCTTCTTCCATTCTCTCGTCGGCCTCGCCGCCGTGCTGGTCGCGGGCAGCGCCTTCTTCGCGCCGCAAGCTTTCGGCATTGGCGCGCCCGGCCATATAGAAGGCGGCAGCCTGTTCGAAATGTCGCTCGGCGCGGCGATCGGCGCCATCACCTTCACCGGCTCGGTGATCGCCTTTTTGAAGCTCGACGAGCGCATGAGCGGCAAGCCGATCCTGCTGCCCGAGCGTCACACGATCAATATTCTGCTCGGCCTCGCTCTGCTCGGCTTCATCGTCCTGTTCGCGACGACCGAGAGCGGCTTCTGGCTGTTTCTCATCATTCTCGTCTCGCTCGCGCTCGGCGTGACGCTCATCATCCCCATCGGCGGCGCCGATATGCCGGTCGTCGTGTCGATGCTCAATTCCTATTCTGGATGGGCGGCGGCGGGCATAGGCTTCACGCTCGGCAATCTCGCGCTCATCATCACCGGCGCGCTGGTCGGCTCCTCGGGCGCCATCCTCTCCTACATAATGTGCAAAGGCATGAACCGCTCCTTCGTCTCCGTCATTCTCGGCGGCTTCGGCGGCGAGACGGCGGCGGCGACAGGCGTGGTGGAGAAGCGCCCGGTCAAGCAGGGCTCGGCGGAGGACGCCGCTTACATCATGCAGAACGCCGGCAAGATCATCATCGTGCCGGGCTATGGCATGGCGGTGGCGCAGGCGCAGCACGCGCTGCGCGAGATGGCGGACCTTCTGAAAAAGGAAGGCGTCGAGGTGAAATACGCCATTCATCCCGTCGCCGGCCGCATGCCCGGCCATATGAATGTTCTGCTCGCCGAGGCCAATGTGCCCTATGACGAGGTCTTCGAGCTCGAGGACATAAATTCCGAATTCGCCCAGGCGGATGTCGCCTTCGTCATCGGCGCCAATGACGTGACCAATCCTTCCGCCAAGACCGATCCGCAATCGCCGATCTATGGCATGCCGATTCTCGACGTCGAGAAGGCGAAGACGGTTCTGTTCCTGAAGCGCGGCATGGGCTCCGGCTATGCCGGCGTCGAGAATGAGCTGTTCTTTCGGCCCAATACGATGATGCTGTTCGGCGACGCGAAGAAGACCGTGGAGCAGATCGTCAAAGCGCTCGCGCATTGATCGAAGGGTTGCCGCCTCTCACCTCCCCCGCGACGTCATGGCCGGGCTTGTCCCGGCCATCCACGCCAACGCGCCGAGGCGTCTCGGAAGTTTGGCGTGACGCCGATATTCCGGCGGGCGCCCACCATGGGAGGCAATCCGTCGATGGCGAGCGCTTTCCTTCGGTTTCTCAGCTGCTTGGCGTGGATGGCCGGGACAAGCCCGGCCATGACGGCCGCAGCGTCTCGGGATGGGTGAATCCGATAGCGCGAAGCGGGAAGGGTCGAGGGGGCGCTCAGCGCCGCGCAGCCTGACTCGCTATGCGCAACAGCGCGCGTCCCGCTTCCATCTCCGCCAGCGCGGCATTTGCGCGGGCGCGATGATTGGCGTCGCGCAAGGCCGGCAGCAGCGCCGCCACTTTCGCCACAGACCAGATGCGCAAATGCTGCTCGAGCTGCGGCCGCTGCGAAAAGCCGAAGCCGCTGCGCATCAAAATCGTGATGCCGAAATCCGGCCGCCCCTCGCGATCCACAGTGAGCCGCGCGCGATGCAGCGCCATGGCGTAGCGCAGCGCGCCATTCAAGAGCTGCCCGGCGTCGCCGCCGCCGGCGACTGCTCTGTCGAAGGCTTCGCCCGCGGCGTCGGCCTGCCCCGAGAAGGCGTCGAGCACCAGGCGATCGGAGGCGATATTGGAGGCGTGCGCGACAATATCCTCGACATCGCCGGCCTCGATCGCGCTCGCGCCATGCTTATAGAGCATCAGCTTGGCGAGCTCGGAACGGCTCATGCGGCGATCTTCGCCGAGCGCCGCCTGCAGCAGCAGCCGCGCTTCCGGCGTGACGGAAAAGCCCGCCTCGCGCAGGCTGTTGTCGATCAGCGCATGCAGATCCTGCTCATCGTCTGGATTGCATTCGACAGCGGCGGCGATCTTTGACGGCTCGATCAGCTTGCGCAGCGGCGCATCGCGCTTCAGCGCGCCGGCGGTGAGCACGACGGCGCAATCCACCGGCGGCGCGGCGAGCAATTGCTCGAGCGGCGAGAGAATGGATTTGCCGCCCGTCTCGACGATGATCGCACGCCTGCCGCCGAACAGCGGAATCGTATTGGCCTCGTCGAGTAGCGACAGCGGATCGGCCGCCACGGCGTCGCCGCTCATCTCCACGCATTGGAACGGATCATGCCGATCGTCGACGCGCTGCGCGACAATGGCGAGCGCACGTTCGCGCACGAGGCCGGCGTCGGCGCCGTGGAGCAGGAACAGGAAGACCGACGCGGGCGGCGCTTTCACGAAGCGCTCGGCGTCGCGGTTCTTGATTGCGACCATGTCTCGGCTAGCGCGTGGTGAGTAGTCAGTAGTGAGAAGTGGCTCCACTCACTACTCACTACTCACAATCTCACCCTCATTTCGCCAAGGCCGTCGCCACCCTCGTGCGGATCATATCCGCTATGACCTTGGCGTCGCGAATCTCGCCGTCGCGCGCGGCGCGCACATTGGCGAGACGATTGCTGAAACGGTCGTAGCTGGCGACGCCGAAAGCGACGCCTTTGGTGATCACAGTCTCGTCGGCGATGTTGATGAGCCTATATTCGGCGTCGACGATCACCGTCGCCGATGTCGCGCGGCCGGTGACGGTGTCGAGAATCGGCGTCTGCACGCGCTCCTTCAACGAGACCATGAGCCGATAGCGCGGCGGCACGTCCGAGCCCGTGCCGTTCAAGGCGAAGATCAGCTCGTTGCGCACATAATGGCCGACGCGGTCGGGAATGGGATCGACCGCGACCGCCTGCAGCTCCGCCGTCAGCGGCGCGTCGGTTCCGATGGGGCCATAGAGCGGCTGCACCGTGCAGGCCGAAAGCGCCAGAGCAGCGAAAACGCCAAAGGCAGCCGGGCCAACGCCGGAAAGGGCGTAGCTCACCCTCCCCTTCAGGGGGAGGGTCGGACCGCGAAGCGGTCCGGGGTGGGGTCGCTCCCGAGACTCGGGCGTCACCCCCTCCCGAGCGCCTGCGGCGCTCGACCTCCCCCCTCTAGGGGGAGGTGGAAGCGCCTCTTCACCCGAGGCCCCGGACAGGAGAGCGCGTCGCCGTTCAAACGACCACATTGACGATCCTCTTGGGAACGAGAATGAATTTCTTCAACGGCTTGCCTTCCATGACGCGCAGCACGGCCTCCTGCGTCAGCGCCTCCTCGCGGATCGTCGCCTCATCGGCGTCATGGGCCACGAGAATCTCCGCGCGCTTCTTGCCGTTCACCTGCACCGGCAAGCTTATCATGTCCTGCGCGACGAGAGTAGGATCGGCCTCCGGCCAGGGCGCCAGCGAAACGATCTCGGAATGGCCGAGATCGCTCCAGCACTCCTCCGCGACATGCGGCGTCATCGGCGCGATCAGCTGCACGAAAACGTCCGCCGCCTCGCGGAAGGCGAAGGCGAGATCGGCGGAGACCGGGACCGTCTCCACCTTGTCGAGCGCGGCGGTCAGCTCATTGGCGTATTCGCGAATGCGGGCGATCGCCGTGTTGAAGCGCAGACGCTCGATATTGTCGCCGACGGCGGCGATGGTGCGATGCGTCGCCTTGCGCACATCGAGCGCCGCCGCGCCGAACTCGGCGGGCGCGCTGGCGCCGACGGGCGCCGCGACATTGGCCAGCTCGCCGACCAGACGATAGACGCGCTGCACGAAGCGCCAAGCGCCCTGCACGCCCTCCTCCGTCCACACGACATCGCGGTCGGGCGGCGAATCGGAGAGCACGAAGAGCCGCGCCGTATCGGCGCCATAGCTGGCGATAATGTCGTCCGGGTCGACCGTATTGCGCTTCGACTTGGACATTTTCTCGATCGCGCCGATCGCGACCTCCTCGCCCCCCTCGATGAGGAAAGCGCGGCGGCCCTTGTCGCCGGTCTCGAAACGCAGCTCGCTGGGCGCGATCCATTTGCCGGAGGCGGCGCGATAGGTCTCATGCACCACCATGCCCTGGGTGAAGAGGCCGGCGAAGGGCTCGGCGACGCCGCCATGGCCGGTGTCGCGAATGGCGCGCGAGAAGAAGCGCGAATAGAGCAGATGCAGAATCGCGTGCTCGATCCCGCCTATGTACTGATCCACCGGCAGCCAGCGCGCGAGCTGCTCCGGCGCGGCGGGCGCCGACTCATTGTGCGGATCGGTGAAGCGCGCGTAATACCAGGACGAATCGACGAAAGTGTCCATCGTGTCGGTTTCGCGCCGCGCGGCGGCCCCGCATTTCGGACAGGCGACGTTCTTCCATGTCGGATGATGGTCGAGCGGATTGCCCGGCCTGTCGAAGGTCACGTCTTCCGGCAGCTTCACGGGAAGATCGGCGTCCGGCACGGGCACGACGCCGCAATCCGGGCAATGGATGATGGGGATCGGACAGCCCCAATAGCGCTGCCGCGAAATGCCCCAATCGCGCAGCTTGTAATTGACCTTGCGCTCGCCCTGCGGACGGCCGTGCAGCTGCGCGGCCTCGAGGCGCTTGGCGACCTCCTCCTTCGCTTCCGCGACGGTGAGCCCGTCGAGAAAGCGCGAATTGACGAGCCGTCCCTCGCCGTCGAAGGCGGTCTCACTGACGATGAGAGTCGCAGGATCGACGCCCTCCGGGCAGACGACCGGCGTCGCGCCGAGGCCATAAGCATTGGCGAAATCGAGATCGCGCTGGTCATGCGCCGGGCAGCCGAAGATCGCGCCCGTGCCGTAATCCATCAGAATGAAATTGGCGACATAGACGGGCAGCACCCAAGAGGGATCGAAGGGATGCACGACGCGCAGGCCCGTGTCATAGCCCTTCTTCTCGGCGGTCTCGATCGCCGCCACCGACGTGCCGATGTGGCGGCACTCTTCCGCAAAGGCGGCGAGCGCCGGGTCGCTCGAAGCCGCCGCGCGCGCGACCGGATGATCGGGCGCCAGAGCGACGAATTTCGCGCCGAACAAAGTGTCCGGCCGCGTGGTGAAGACCTCGATCTCGCCCGTCGGATCGCCGGCTATGGCGAAGCGCGCCAGCAGCCCTTCCGAGCGGCCGATCCAATTGCGCTGCATCAGCCGCACCTTCTCCGGCCAGCGGTCGAGCGTGTCCAGCGAGGTGAGAAGATCGTCGGCGTATTTGCCGATGCGCAGGAACCATTGCGTCAGCTCGCGCTGCTCCACCAGCGCGCCGGAGCGCCAGCCGCGGCCGTCGACGACCTGCTCATTGGCGAGCACCGTATGGTCCACCGGATCCCAATTCACCTTGGACTGCTTGCGATCGACGAGGCCGCCGGCCAAGAAATCCAGAAACAGCTTCTGCTGATGCTTGTAATAGGCGGGATCGCAGGTGGCGATCTCGCGCGACCAGTCGAGCGAGAGCCCCATGGATTTGAGCTGCGTCCGCATGCTGGCGATATTGGCATAGGTCCAGACCGCCGGGTGCGAGCCGCTCTGCTGGGCGGCGTTCTCCGCCGGCAGGCCGAAAGCGTCCCAGCCCATGGGATGCAGCACGTCGAAGCCCTTGGCGCGCTTATAGCGGGCGATGACGTCGCCCATGGAATAATTGCGCACATGGCCGACATGGATGCGCCCCGACGGATAGGGGAACATTTCGAGCACGTAATATTTCGGCTTCTTCGCGTCGCCGGAGGTGAAAACCTGCCGCTCGTCCCAAATCTTTCGCCATTTGGGCTCGGCCGCGGCGAAGTCGTAGCGTTCTGGTCTCATGGGTCCGAGCGGTCCTGATCGAATTGTAGAGTTTCGCCTGTAATGCCGGGCGGGGCGGGGCTTGTCAAAGGCGCCTCTCGCCGGGAAGCAGGGCGCGTGCTATATCCGGGCCATGTCGGCGCAAGTGCTCTTCAACCCCCTCGCCTATATCGATCGCCTCACCCGCGGCGGCTTCTCGCCCGAGCAGGCGCGCGCCTCCGCCGAGGCGTTGGAGACAGCGTTCTCCGAGAGCGTGGCCACAAAGGCGGACGTCGGCGAGGTTCGGCACGACATGGAATTGCTGAAGCGCGACCTCGCCGAAGTCGAGGGGCGGCTGAAGCGAGAGCTCATCGAGGTGGAAGGACGCCTGAAGCTGGAAGTCTCTCAATCCAAGACGGATATTCTCCGCTGGGTGTTCGGCTTCAATCTGGTTCTTATCGGCGCCATTTTCACTATTTTGAAATTCGTCCGCTGAGGCCGCATCTTCCATGACCGTCGTCGATCGGCTGAACGCCGCCAAGGACGCCATCTCCTCACGCGCCCGCGATTGCGGCCGCGATCCGGCCGAGATCACCCTCGTCTGCGTCACCAAGACCTTTCCGGCCGAGGCCGCGGTTCCGCTGCTCGAGGCCGGCCACCGCGTCTATGGTGAGAACAAAGTGCAGGAGGCGCGCGCCAAATGGGGCGAGCTGCGCCAGCGCTTCTCCGGCGTCGAGCTGCATCTCATCGGCCCGCTGCAATCCAACAAGACGCGCGAGGCGGTCGAGACCTTCGACGTCATAGAGAGCGTCGACCGGCCCAAGATCGCCGAGGCCCTCGCCGAGGAGATGCGCCGCCAGGGCAAGCGCCTGCGCCTGCTGGTGCAAGTCAACACCGGCGCCGAGCCGCAAAAGGCCGGCGTATTGCCGCAGGAGGCCGACGCCTTCCTCGCCGAGTGCCGCGAGAAGCACGGGCTCGAGATCGCCGGGTTGATGTGCGTGCCGCCGGTCGGCGAGCAGGCCTCGCCGCATTTCGCCCTGCTCGCCGAGATCGCCGCCCGCAACGGGCTGAAAGAACTCTCCATGGGCATGAGCTCGGATTACGAGCTCGCCATTCAGCTCGGCGCCACGCATGTCCGCATCGGCTCGGCCATTATGGGCGAGCGCGACTATTCGAAGCCTTAGCCGACCACCAAGCGCACGTCTTTCGCCAAACGCGGCAGCAGCCGCGCCATATCGCGCGCCCGCAACGCCACGCAGCCCGCCGTCGGACCCAGCGTCTCCGTCGCTATATGGAAGAAAATGGCGCTGCCGAGTCCCAGCACGCGCGGGCGGATGTTGTAGTCGAGCACGCCCACGACATCATAGAGCCGATCGGAGCGCCAGAGCCGCTCATGGCCGAGCGGCGTCTCGCCCCGCAGCGGCCGGTTATAGAGAAAGGACCGCGCATCGTCGCACCAGAGATCGTCCGGGCGGACGAAACGCGCCGCGACGGAGCGCGGCTTTTCCGCCCGGCCGCGCCGCAGATAGACATAGAGCAACTCATGGCTCCCCGCCGGCGTCGCGCCATCGCCCTCGCGCTTGCGACGCGTGATCCCCGAGCGGCCGAGCGCGCAGGGCAGCACGAGATCGCCCGCGGTCAGCCGGCCCTCATGCGCGCGCCCGCCGACCCGCCGAGCGACCCTCAGCACCGCGACCCCGCCACGATGGCGCGAAAAACCCTGACTCATCCGTCGCCTCTCTCCACCTCGCCCTGCGCCTTGAACGGCGCCCGCCCTTCGTCGATCATGGCGGTCATGACGCAACCGCATAAGCGCAACATATTGCTCCTCGCCGCGGCGGGATTGCGCGCCTCTCTCGCCGAGCAGCTCGCCCATTATCCCGAATTCGCGGTCTCGCCCGCCACCTCCGCCGAAGAGGCGACACGCCTGCTCGACAGGGGCGGCTGCGATATTCTGCTCGTCGACGCGACGATCGGCGAGGCCTTCGCCTGCCAGGCCCGCGAAGGCTTCCGCGGACCCGTCCTCCTCATCGGCGCGCCGAGCGACCCCATGGCGGCGCAGGCTCCCGAATATATCGCGCGGCCGTTTCGTTTCGCCCATCTTCTCGCGCGCTTGCGGGCGGGCGCCGAGGAGCCCGAGCGCCCGATCGTCGTCATCGGCGCCTATCGCTACCGGCCGGGCGCCTTCGAGCTCACCGACGCCGCCGATCGGCGCCGGTCGCTCACCGAGAAGGAAGCCGAAATCCTGACGCGGCTCGTGGCGGCGCGCGGCGCGGCAGTCACGAAAGACATGTTGCTGCGCGAGGTTTGGGGCTATCATCCCACCGTGACGACGCGCACGCTGGAGACTCACGTCAGCCGTCTGCGACGCAAGATCGAAACCGACCCGACCGAAGCCCGCCTTCTTCTCACCGAAAAGAACGGCTATCGGTTGGTCTTCTCCCCCGCGCGCTGACCGCCGGCCGGGAGACCGCCCCGAAGAGAAAGCATCCGAGACATGGCTCTCGACGACGACATCGCCAATCTCCGGAGCATTCCTCTGTTCGAGGATTTCGAGATCGAGGCGCTGCGCCTCCTGGCCTTCAGCGCCGAGACGAAATTGCTGCGCGCCGGCGACGCGCTGTTTCGCCGCGGCGAGGCCTCCGACGGCGGCTTCATTCTGACCAATGGCTCGATCGCTCTGGAGAAGCACGACGACGGACGCCCCGCCGAGAAAGTGCTGCGGCCCTTCGCGCTGATCGGCGAGACCGCTCTCATCACCGAGACGACGCGCCCGGTCACGGCCTTAGCGCGCGAGCCGGCGACGATCCTCAAAATCACCCGCGCGCTTTTCCTGCGCATATTGGAAGAGTTTCCGACGACGGCGACGCGCGTGCGCGCCCGCGTCGCCACCCGCCTGACGCAATTGGCGCAGGAGCTGAAATTCGAGGCCTGAACAGGCTCGGCGTCGCCAGCCGTCGGCTTTCTTTGGACTGCAATGGTCTCTTTTGCGTGTCGTCGTATGGAGGAGAAAATGGGTAATCCGTTCAAATCCGGCCTTTTCGCCGCGATCGGCGTGACAATCGCCTTCGCTTTGTCCCCGGCGGAGGCGCTCGCCGGCGTCACCAGCGTCGCGAGCAAATCGGTCGTCTCGCCGCCGACCGCGATCGAGCAGGCGCATTACAGCCGCTACCCGCATCGTCATTATGTGCGCTACACGAATCATCGTCGGCCGCTTCGCCGACATCATGCGCTGCGCTATTATCGCTATGGCTATGATCCCACGGCCGCGGTCGTCACCTCGGCGGCGACCGGCCTCATCGCCGCCGGAGCCTATGCGCCCTATTACGCCTATCCCTATGATTACGGATATGGCTATGGCTACGGCTATCCCTCTTACGGCTATGGATGGGGCGGCGGGCCGGTCGTCTATGGCGGAGGCTGGGGCTATCGCCCGCGTTTCGGCGGATGGGGCGGAGGCGTCCACCACGTCGGCGGGTGGGGCGGAGGCTTTCACCACGGCGGCGGGTGGGGCGGCGGCGTTCACCGGGTCGGCGGCTTCGGCGGTGGGTTCCATCACGGCGGATTCGGCGGTGGCGGCCACCATGGCGGCGGATTCGGCGGTGGGTTCCATGGCGGATTCCACGGCGGCGGATTCCATGGCGGCGGATTCCACCACGGGCGCTGACCGGCGCCGCTGACGGCGAGGCGGCGACGCCTCGCCTTTTCGTTCGTTTTGTCGCATTCCCGGAACAGCCTGCGTCGCTATTCTCACGGCGATTCGGCAGGACCAGAGCGCGCGCCCCGCGCGGGAGCGCAAAACGAGACGAATGAAATGGCATCTGACCAGGAGAGCGGAGCGCCGATCGTCGGACGCTTCGCCGAACACGAGGCGCGCGCCGCCGTTCTCGCCGAGCTGCACGCAAGGCCTTTCCTGCCGATCGCGCTGCCGCAGCGCGTCTATCATTTCGCCTTCGCGACCAATGAGGAGGAGGCGCGCGTCGACCGCGCGGCGCTCGCCGATCTCTGCCGAGCCAATATGCTGGTTCCCCGACCCGGAGACGCCAAATTCCAGCGCCTCTCGATCGGCGACTGGAGGCTGCGCTGGGAGCAGCATACGGAATTCACCACCTACACCTGGTCGACGGAAAAGGACGCCGACGCGCCCTTCACCCATCCCGATCCGATCGGGACCGGCGAGATCGCCTTTCGCCCTCCGGGCCGGCTGATCGTCGCCACGCATCTCTGCGCGATCGAGAGCGGCCATTCGCACGAGCCCTTCGTCAATTTGTTCAATTCGCAAAGCCTTTGCATCATCCGCGCGGCCAAGGGCGCGGCGCATGTGATGACCGATTTCGCACCCGACGCCTTCGGCTTCACGCGCCTGCTGGTCAAGGCCAACGCCGTCGGCGCGCTCGAGGTCGGGCGGCTCATTCAGCGCGTGCTGGAGATCGAGACCTATCGCACAATGGCGCTGCTCGGCCTGCCGGAGGCGCGCGGCTCCGGGCCCGAGCTACGCGCCATGGAGCGCGAAATCTCCGACATCACCCAGGCGTTGAGCCAGACGCAGGACATGCGCACCAGTCGCGACTTGCTGAAGCGCCTCAGCGATCTTTTGGCGCAGAGCGAGGCGCTGTCGACGCGCACCGCCTTTCGCTTCGGCGCGAGCCGCGCCTATCACGCCATAGTGAAGAACCGGCTGACGCTCATCCAGGAGGCGAAGGAGAGCCAATATACGACGATCTCGGCCTTCTTCAGCGCGCGGCTCGATCCGGCGATCGAGACCTGCAACGCCTTCGAGACGCGGCAGGGACGGCTCGCCCGTCAGGTGGAGCGCGCCACTGACCTCATGCGAACCGGCATAACCTTCGAGATGGAGCAGCAAAATCGCGATCTGCTCGACGATATGAACCGCAGAGCGCGCCTGCAGATGCGCCTGCAAAAACTCGTCGGCGGCCTCTCCATCGCGGCGCTCAGCTATTATGTCGCCGGCCTCTCGCTCTATTTTTTCAAGGGCATGAAGGACGCCGGCGCCCTGCCCTTCGGCTTCACCGGCGAGGAGGCGGCCGCTGCGGCCATGCCCTTCGTCATCTTCGGCGCCTGGGCCTTCTGGCAGCGCGTGAAGCGCCTCTCCGCCAAGGCTCAAGAGGAGGAGAAGGTGAGCTGAGTCACGGCGCCGCGCTCAGAGCGAGCGCGTGAAGCGCAGCACGCCGCCCTTGGGGCCTTTGAGGATCAGATCCGAGCCCTGCGTGTCCCAGAAGGGGCCGGAGAGCATCACCTGCCAGAAGTCGCGCTCGATCGCCTGAAGGGCGGGATCGCATTTGGCGTCGGCGACGGCGGGCATGGCCTTGGGGCCGAGGCGATTGCCGCCGACGACGAAGACGCCGGACCAGGATTTGCAGCCCGAGAAACCCGTGCCGCGCATCGTCGAATCGATGCGGATCCAAATGTCGGCGGTCGGGGACTTGCCGTTTATGTCCTTGAGATTAAAAATATAATTGTGCGGGAAGGGCTTATAGTTCGGCGGCGGCTCCTGCGCCGTCGCCTCCTGCTGGTCCTTCTCCTTTTGCGCCGGTTTCCCCTTGGCCAGCACGGGGCCGCAGGCGGCGAGGCCGACCAGGAGCGCCGTCAAAATTCGGAGCGCGGTCAGAATTCGTCTCATCCTTCGATCCTTTTAGCGAACGATCCATTTGCGAATCGCTTTTCGGAGAATTGCGCGCGCCTTGTGGTTTTTTTCCGAACGGACACGCGCGCGAGCGCCGGTCGCGCGCGCAATGGGCGCGCGCGAACCATGGCGAGGACGCGCCGCTACAACATGCTGGGCAGAACGCGATCAGGCGGGCGGTGCCCGTCCATGAAAGTCTTGATGTTGATGATGACTTTCTCGCCCATGTCGACGCGGCCCTCATTGGTGGCCGAGCCCATATGCGGCAGCAGCGTGACCTTGCCGGCCTTGGCGAGCTTGATCAGCTTGGGCGAGACGGCCGGCTCATGCTCGAAGACGTCGAGGCCGGCGCCGGAAATCTCATCGGACTCGAGCATGCGGATCAGCGCATTCTCGTCGACGATCTCGCCGCGGGCGGTGTTCACGATGATGGCGTGCGGGCGCAGCTGCTTCAGCCTGCGGGCCGAGAGCAGATGATAGGTCGCCGGCGTATGCGGGCAGTGGACCGACAAAATATCGATGCGGGCGAGCATCTGGTCGAGCGATTCCCAATAGGTCGCCTCGAGCTGGTCCTCGATCTCCGCCGGCAGGCGGCGGCGGTTGTGATAGTGGATGGAGAGGCCGAAGGCGCTGGCGCGGCGCGCGAGCGCCTGGCCGATGCGGCCCATGCCGACAATGCCGAGACGCTTGCCGGTGATACGATGGCCGAGCATCCAAGTGGGCGACCAGCCGCCCCAGGCGCCGTCCGGAATGGTGCGCGCGCCCTCGACGAGGCGGCGCGCCACGGCCAGGATCAGGCCCATTGTGAGATCGGCCGTGTCCTCGGTGAGGACACCCGGCGTATTGGTGACGGTGATCGAGCGGCGCAGCGCCGAGGCGACGTCTATGTGGTCGACGCCATTGCCGAAATTGGCGATCAGCTTCAACTGGTCGCCGGCCTGGCCGATGAGGCCGGAATCGATGCGGTCGGTGATCGTCGGCACCAGAACATCCGCGGTGCGGACAGCCTCGACGAGCTCCTCATGGGTCGCCGGCCGGTCGCTCACATTGAGGCGCGTGTCGAAAAGCTCGCACATGCGGGTTTCGATCACCTCGGGGAGCCGACGTGTCACCACGACGAGCGGCTTCTTTTTCGCCATCTTCCCCTTCGTCCTCCCGCCTCGCTCGACTAAGCTCTCCGGCCGCCCGAGGGCGAGTCGTTCCGCCGATCGAGCCTCGGGGGCGCTTCGGTCTCTTCAACCAGGTCTTAACGACGATGGATGAAAAGAGCGTTTCGCCGCCCGCGCCCCTTTCCCATCGAACTTCCTAGCAGATGGCGGGACAAAGACAAGACGAGGCGTCGTTCGCGACTGCGAGGGCCGTCTCAGGGAGAAGTGTAGAAATGGACGAATCGCCCTTTCCGAGCCGAAGACGCGCGACCGCAGCACTCCGTTTCGCCGTCGCCGTTCTCCTCGCCGCCGCGCTCCTGGCCGCCGCGCCGATGCGCGCCGGCGCGCAGCAGCAGACCGGCTCGGCCTCGGGACTGCCCCTGCCGCGTTATGTCAGCCTCAAATCGGACCGCGTCAATCTGCACGAGGGGCCGAGCAAGGAGCATCCGACGCTCTGGGTGTTCGAGCGGGCCGGCCTTCCGGTGGAAATCACGGCCGAATTCGAGACCTGGCGGAAAATCCGCGATTCCGAGGGAACGGAAGGCTGGGTGCTGCATTCGCTGCTGTCGGGGCGTCGCACGGCCCTCGTCGCGCCCTGGAAGAAGGAGCCGATTCTCGCCTTCGCCAGCGATAGAGCGACGCCGGTGGCGAAACTCTCGCCCGGCGTGGTCGCCAGCCTGCGCCGCTGCGACGGCTCCTGGTGCCGCGTCTCCGGCGAGGGCTTCGACGCCTATGTGAAACAGGAAGGCCTTTGGGGCGTCTATCCGGGGGAAAAGATCGAGTGAGGGCCAGGACGGCTCGCGAGCGCCGCTCAGCCCTCGTCCTTGCAGAGGCGCACCACCACATCGACGCGGGCGATCTTCATGCCGGGCGGCGGCGGCGGCAGATTGGCGACGTCGACGTGAGCGCCGGGAATGTCGACCAGCCCCTCGCTGTCCACCAGAAAATGGTGATGCTCCGAGACATTGGTGTCGAAATAGACGCGCGCGCCATCCACAGCGATCTCGCGCAGCAGGCCGACGTCGGTGAATTGATGCAAAGTGTTGTAGACGGTGGCGAGCGACACCAGCAGATCGGCGGCCAGCGCCTCCTCGAACAGCTTTTCGGCCGTCACATGGCGATCGCCCTTGCCGAACAGCAGCCCGCCGAGCGCGACGCGCTGGCGGGTCGGCCGCATTCCGGCGGCCATCAGCCGGCCGCGCAGCCGCCGAATGGCGTCGACCGGTGCGCGTTCCTTAAATTCGACCGTGACTTGCTCAGCCGTCATCGGCGTATGCCGCCCCTCTTTCCGTCTCTTTGGCTAGAATAGGGAAGCTCGCGCAGCGAGACAACTTTTTCCTCATTGGCCCGCTGTGGGCGGCTCGCCCCCTTTGACCCGGCCGGCGCCTATGTTAACGAATGCGGCTTCCGGCCGGCGGCGCGACCGGAAATCGTCACGTCTAAGACGCAAAAAGGAACATCATGAGCGAACGGCGCTCGTCTTTCGGATATGAGGATCTGCTCGCCTGCGCGCGGGAGGAGCTTTTCGGCCCGGGCAACGCCCAGCTTCCGCTGCCGCCCATGCTCATGTTCGACCGAATCACCGAGATTTTCGAGGAGGGCGGCGAGCACGGCAAAGGCTATGTGCGCGCCGAGCTCGACATCAACCCGAGCCTCTGGTTCTTCGATTGCCATTTCAAAGGCAATCCGGTCATGCCGGGCTGCCTGGGCGTCGATTCGCTGTGGCAGCTCACGGGGTTTTTCCTCGGATGGCTGGATTTGCCGGGCCGCGGCATGGCGCTCGGCGTCGGCGAGGTGAAGTTCAGCGGCCAGGTGCGGCCGCACAACAAGCTCGTCCGCTACGGCGTCGATTTCAAGCGCGTGTTCAAGTCCAAGCTGGTGCTCGGCATCGCCGACGGCTGGGTGGAAGTGGACGGGCAGCGCATTTATGAAGCAAAAGACCTGAAGGTCGGACTCGCCAAGCCCGAAGCCACCTCTTGACGGCCTGACGGGACGCCAATCGGGCGCGCGCGAGACGCCGCCAAATCCAGAGACGGGACGACAGAGCCCGCCGGCGCGAGGGAGCTTAGACATGAGACGAGTGGTCGTGACCGGCATGGGCATCGTGTCGTCCATCGGCAATAATACACAGGAAGTGGTCTCCTCGCTGCATGAGGCGAAGTCCGGCGTCGTCAAGGCGGACAAATACGCCGAGCTCGGCTTCCGCTGCCAGGTGCATGGCGCGCCGACGCTCGACCCCTCGACGCTCGTCGACCGCAGAGCCATGCGCTTCCACGCCATGGGCACGGCTTGGAATCATGTCGCCATGGATCAGGCGATCCTCGACTCCGGCCTCGCGCCGGATGAAATCTCCAATGAGCGCACCGGCATCATCATGGGCTCGGGCGGCCCGTCGACCAAGGTCGTCGTCGAATCGGCCGATATCGCCCGCACCAAAGGGCCCAAGCGCGTCGGCCCCTTCGCCGTGCCCAAGGCCATGTCCTCCACCGCCTCCGCGACGCTGGCCACCTGGTTCAAGATCAAGGGCGTGAACTATTCGATCTCCTCGGCCTGCGCGACCTCCAATCATTGCATCGGCGCAGCCTATGAGCAGATTCAATGGGGCAAGCAGGATGTGATGTTCGCCGGCGGCTGCGAGGAGCTCGAATGGGAGCTCTCCGTGCTGTTCGACGCCATGGGCGCCATGTCCTCCTCCTATAACGACCGGCCGACGACCGCCTCGCGCGCCTATGACAAGAACCGCGACGGCTTCGTCATCGGCGGCGGCGCCGGCGTGCTGGTGCTGGAGGAATATGAGCGGGCCA
Source organism: Methylosinus sp. H3A (assembly GCF_015709455.1). NCBI lineage: Bacteria > Pseudomonadati > Pseudomonadota > Alphaproteobacteria > Hyphomicrobiales > Methylocystaceae > Methylosinus > Methylosinus sp. H3A. The sequence goes on along the minus strand of NZ_JADNQW010000005.1, from coordinate 2,053,858 downwards.
AGGCGCGCGGCGCGAAAATCTACGCCGAGCTCGCCGGCTATGGCGCGACCTCGGACGGCTACGACATGGTGCAGCCCTCCGGCGAGGGCGCCATTCGTTGCATGCGCCAGGCGCTCGCCGGCGTGAAGGCGCCGATCGACTATATCAATCCGCACGCCACCTCGACTCCGGTCGGCGATCTCAAGGAGATCGAGGCGATTCGCGAAGTGTTCGGCCGCGGCGACAAATGCCCGCCGATCTCGGCGACGAAATCGCTCACCGGCCATTCGCTCGGCGCGACCGGCGTGCAGGAGGCGATCTATTCGCTGCTCATGATGCAGAACGGCTTCATCTGCGAGAGCGCGAACATAGAAGAGCTGGATCCGGAATTCGCCGATATGCCGATCCTGCGCCAGCGGCGCGACAATGTCGCTCTGCGCGCCGTGCTCTCCAATTCCTTCGGTTTCGGCGGCACCAATGCGTCGCTGGTGTTCAAGCACCCCGACGCCTGACGAGATAGGACCATCACGACATGACGGTTTCAACGGGCCTCATGCAGGGCAAACGCGGCCTTGTCATGGGAGTCGCGAATGATCATTCCATCGCCTATGGCATAGCCAGAACGCTGGCGCAGCACGGCGCCTCGCTCGCCTTCACCTATCAGGGCGAGGCGCTCGGCAAACGAGTCCGGCCGATCGCCCAGGAGCTCGGCTCCGATCTGGTGATTCCCTGCGACGTGGAAGACATCGCTTCCGTCGACGCCGTCTTCGCGCGCCTCGCCGAGCAATGGGGCGAGCTCGATTTTGTCGTCCATTCCGTCGGCTATTCGGACAAGAGCGAACTCAAGGGGCTCTACGCCGACACCTCGCGCGAGAATTTCATCCGCACGCTCGTCATCTCCTGCTTCTCCTTCACCGAGGTGGCCAAGCGCGCCGCGGCGCTGATGAAGAACGGCGGGACGATGCTCACCGTCTCCTTCGGCGGCGGCACGCATGTGATGCCGAACTATAATGTGATGGGCGTGGCCAAAGCGGCGCTCGATTCCTCAGTGCGCTATCTGGCGGCCGATTATGGCGCACGCGGCATTCGCGTGAACGCCATCTCGCCCGGGCCCGTTCGCACCATGGCCGGCGCCGGCATCACCGGCGCGCGGGCGATGGGCGCATTCCAAAAGGCGCATGCGCCTTTGCGCCGCATGATCACTCTGGACGAGATCGGCGGCTCGGCGCTCTATTTCCTGTCGGAGCTGTCGGGCGGCGTGACTGGCGAGATTCATCTCGTCGACGCCGGCTACAACATCATGCTGCAGCCGCGCCCCGAAGATTTGAACGGCGGCGCCGCAGCGGCGGATTAGGCTCGCGCGTCACCTCGCCCGCCTTGGCGCTGGCGGCGATCACCGAGAGCCGCGCCAGCTCGACCAGCGTGCCGATATTGGCCTTGGCCATGATATTGGCGCGATGCAGCTCCACGGCGCGCAATTCGAGGCCGAGCCCTTGCGCGATATCGCGGCTCGGGCGGCCCTTGGCGACGCCCGCCAGCACGCGCCTCTCCTCTTCGCTCAGCGCGCCGAAACGCGCGAGGATGGCGTGCGTTTCGGCGTCGATCTCCGCCTCGCCGCGCCGTGCGGCGAGCGCGCGCCGCACGGAAGCGAGCAGCGCCTCGTCGTCGAAAGGCTTTTCCAGAAGATCACTGGCGCCGGCCGCCATCGCCTCCACTGCGAGAGTGGCGCCCGCGGAAGCGGTGATGATCACCACGGGCGGCGTCGCCCCCGAGGCGCGCAGGCGCCGCGTGAGCTCGACGCCGGTCATGTCCGGCAGCCGCATGTCGGCGACGACGCATCCCGTCGTGTCCGGCCCGGCCTCGGCGAGACAATCCTCCGCCGCGCGATAGGCGCGCGGACGAAAGCCGCGCGAGCGGAACATCAGAGTCAGGGCGTCGCGAATCGCCGGATCATCGTCGACGAGATGCACGAACGGCGCTGGTCTCATAGAATGGCCCTTTCCGCGAGAGGGAGTGTGAAGCTGAAGATCGCGCCGCCTTGCGGATTGGGCTCGGCCCATATGCGTCCGCCATGCGCTTCGACGATCGAGCGCGAGATCGACAGGCCTATGCCCATTCCCGTCGCCTTGGTGCTGCGGAAGGGCTCGAACAACGCGCCCGCGCCGTCCTTCAGCCCATGGCCGGTGTCGGCGACATCGAGACGCGCATAGCCGTCGGCGGAGGAGGTGGAGAGCGAGAGCTCCCGCCGCGTCGCGCCATCCATGGCCTCGACGGCGTTGCGCATCAGATTGACGATGACCTGCTGAATCTGCACGCGATCGGCGAGGACGTGGTCGTTCTCGCCCCGGGCCGCGACAACGACCCGCGCGCCCACTTGACGCGCGCCGGCCACGCCGAGCGATTGCGCCTCTTCGACGAGCGTCGCGAGGCTCTGCACCGTCTTCACCGATTCGCCGCGGGTGACGAATTCGCGCAAGCGGCGGACAATGTCGCCGGCCCGCATCGCCTGCGCGCCGGCTTTGGCGAGAATATCCTCGACCTCGGCGCTCTGCTTGGGCTTGCGCTGCAACAGCCAGCGCGCGGTGCGAACATAGGTGGCGATGGCCGAGAAGGGCTGGTTGATCTCATGCGCCAGCGCCCCGGCCAGCTCTCCCATGGCGGCGAGCCGCCCCGCATAGGCGAGTTCCGAGCGCAATTCGCAGAGCAGCGCCTCGGCGGCGCGCTCCTCGGTGAGATCGCGAATGACGGCGATGCGCAGGCGGGCGCCGCGCGTCTCGGTGACCGTCAGCGCGGCCGGAAATGTCGAGTCGTCGGGACGCCGCGCGAGACCGTTTTGCCGCCGCTCCCCGGCCGCGAGGCGGCACTCCGGTAGCAGCAGCGCGGCCCCGACGCCGAGCAGCGCCTCGCTCGCGCAGCGGAACAACGTTCCCGCCGCCGCATTGGCGGCGACCACGACGCCCTTTTCGTCGATCGACAAGATTGCGTCGGTGACGCACTCGAGAATCGCCTCGAGCCGCGCCTCGGCGAGACGCGCCGCATCCTCGGCCGCCATCGCCGTCCGCCGCGATGGCCGTATCGACGCGGGAGCCCGGAGCTCGGCGCGCGAATCGCTCGACGATTGGTCCATCGGCGAGTTCCCTCGAAACCTATGCGCTCTCGAAAAAGCCGGCTGGCCGTCAAACCATCGCCACGGTCGCCGCCTCGGAGTATTCTCCGTTGCTGGCGGGTTTCAATTCGCAATCACGCGCAATGCACAGAATTCGGATGTGAATTGCTCCGCTTCTGCTTTCTTTTCTCCCGCCGAGGAAGAAATGACGCCGCGCAACGTTTTTTCCATTGCCCCCGGCGCCTCCTTTCTGGGCGCCTTCACACGATCTCTGCTGGACGGCGCGATCATTCCGGGCCTTTCCCGCGACAGCGGACCGCTCGCCCTCGCCGCGACGACGATCTATGTGCCGACGCAGCGCGCCGCGCGGGCGTTGGCTGCGCAATTTTCCACGGCGATCGAGGCGCCGGCGGCGCTGCTGCCGCGCATATTGCCGCTGGGCGATCTCGACGAGCAGGAGGCCTCGGCGCTGTTCCACGCCGATCTCGACTCCGGCGACGAAGCTCTGGCTCCGGCGATCGAGGAGCTCGACCGACGGCTGATCCTGGCCGAGCTGGTGCTGCAATGGGCGCGCGCGCTGCGCCATGCGATCGTCGCCATCGATCCGACCGGCGCCGTCGAGCACGACCCGCGCGAGATGCTGCTGATCGCCCCCTCGCCCGCCAGCGCCTATGCGCTCTCCGGCGAGCTGGCGCGGCTCATCGACGAATTCGCGATCGAGAAGCTGGGCGCCGGCGCGCTCGCCGGCCTCGCGGAGGAGGCCTATGATCGATTTTTCGCGATCACCGCCAATTTCCTGCGCATCGCCCTCGACGACTGGCCGAATATTCTCGGCGCCCGCGGCCTCATCGACCGCGCGGCGCGGCAGACCGCGCTGATCGAGGCGCAGATCGCGCATCTCGAGCGCGGCGGCGCGCGCGGCCCGGTGATCGCGCTCGGCTCCACCGGCGCGCATCCGGCGACGGCGCGCCTGCTGGCGGCAATCGCGCGAATGGAGCGCGGCGCGGTGATCCTGCCCGGCCTCGACGCGGCGCTCGACGAGGACGCCTGGCGCAGGGTCGGCGATGATGGCGACGGCGAGCGCGAGGAGCCGAGCTTCACCCATCCGCAGAGTTTGTTGAAGCGTCTCCTTTCCACCCTCGGGGTCACGCGCGAGGAGGTGCGCCCGATCGGCTCGGCGCCCCCCGCGCTGCGGGCGCGGACGCTGCTGCTCGCCGAGGCGCTGCGCCCCGCCGATTGCACCGACCATTGGCGCGACTTCCGCGCCGCCGAGGCGGCTGGTTTTCCGGCCGCGCTCGCCGGCGTCTCCTTCGTCGAGGCGGCGGACGAGCGCGAGGAGGCGCTGGCCCTCGCCCTTTCCATGCGCGAGGCGCTGGAAACGCCGGGCCGCACAGCGGCGCTCATCACGCCGGATCGCGACATCGCCCGACGCGTCTGCGCCGAGCTCGCGCGCTGGGGGATAGAGGTCGACGATTCGGCCGGCCGCCCGCTGGGCGCGACGCCGATCGGCGCTCTGGCGCGGCTCGTCGCCGCCACGGCGGAGGACGGCGCCTCGGCGATCGACGCCGCGGCGCTGCTCGCGCATCCGCTGACGCGCTTCGGCCTCGAGCGCGCCGAGATCGGCCGCCTCGCCCCGCTCGTCGAGATCGCCGTGCTGCGCAATGTCGAGAGCGGCGGCTCCTTCGCCGCAATGGCCGCGCCCGCGCGCCGCCTCGCCGAGGAAACACACGCCCATCCGGCGCTGAAACGGATTTCGCGAGAGGATTGGGACGCCATCGACGATCTCCTCGCCCGGCTCGACGCCGCCCTTTCGCCCCTCGCCACGCTTTCGCCCGAGGCGCGCCTCGGCGAGCGCACGCGCGCCCATGCGCAGGCGCTGGAGAGAATCGCCGGCGAAGAGCCGGCGGGCGACGGAGTCGAGCAGCTTCTCCAGCTCTTCGACGCTCTGGAGGCCTCCGGCAGCGCGCTCGTCTTCGACGCCGCCGGCTACGCTTCTTTCTTCGATCGCCTCACCTTCGAGGCGAGCGCGCCCAGCCCGCGCCGCGCGCATCCGCGTCTCAAAATTCTCGGCCTGCTCGAAGCGCGCCTGCTCGACGCCGATCTCGTGCTGCTCGCCGGGCTCGACGAGACGATCTGGCCGCCTCAGGCCGAATCCGGCGCTTTTCTCAATCGCGCCATGCGCCGGCAATTGGGCCTCTCGCCGCCGGAGCGCCGCATCGGCCAGACCGCGCATGATTTCGCCATGGCCTTCGGCGCGGCGGAGGTGGTGGTGAGCCGCGCGAAAAAACGCGATGGCGCGCCGACCGTGGTCTCGCGCCTCATCGCGCGATTGGCCGCGCTCGCCGGCGACGCCTTCGACGCCTGCAAGGCGCGCGGCGATGAAAAATGCGCGCTCGCGACCGCGCTGGATCGCCCGCAGGAGATTCGCGCCATATCGCGCCCGCTGCCGCGCCCGCCCGTGGAGCTGCGGCCGGCGCGGCTCAGCGTCACGCGCGTCGAAAAATTGCGCCGCGATCCTTACGCCGTCTTCGCCGAGCATATTCTTCGCTTGCCGCCTCTGCCGGCGCTCGGCGCGCCTAAGGGCGCGCGCGAGATCGGCGTCGCCGTTCATGCGGCGCTGGCGAAATTCCAGGAGGCGCATCCGAAAGGTGCGCTGCCCGAGGATGCGCGCGCGCTGCTCCTCGATATCGCGCGCGAGGAGCTCGGCGAATTTTTGGACGATCCCTCCTTCCTCGCCTTCGACTGGCCGCGCATAGAGGCCGGGCTCGATCATGCGCTCGCCTTCGAGCGCGAGCGCCGCGCGGAAGCCCGCGACATCTTCGTCGAGAAAGGCGCCGCCTGGCGTCTGACGCTCGCCGACGGCAGCGTGTTCACCCTCTCCTGCGTCGCCGACCGCATAGAAGTGGACGCCTCCGGCGCGGCTCATGTCTTCGATTACAAGACCGGCAATCCGCCGACGGCGTCGCAGGTCGGCGCGGGCTTCTCGCCGCAGCTCACCTTGGAGGCGGCGATGATCGAGGCCGGCGCTTTCAGCGAGATCGGCGCGCCGCGCGTCGACGGCGCCGCCTATGTGCGCCTGGGCGGCAAGACCGGCGGCGAGACGCTATGGCTGAAATTCAAGGACAAGAGCTTCGCCGAAGTCGTCGCCGAGCATCGCGCCAATCTCTTCGTGCTGCTGAATCAGTTTCGTGATCCGCAAACGCCCTATCCCTCGCGGCCCTGGGTGGAATTCGCCTCGCGCTATGGGGATTACGACCATCTCGCGCGGGTGAAGGAATGGTCCCGCGACGGCGGCGGCGGGGAGGAGTGACGCTTCGCCATGAAGTTACGAAGCGTTCACCAAATTTCTCGAGGCTTCGGCAAGGAATCGGCCGCCGATTTTCGGCGCTCCCGATTCGGACGGTGTTTGTGCGCCTCTCGTGCCAGAATTCCACTTTCGGGACGGCGCGAAGAGGCCGGCCGTTCACCCCTCGCTAAGCCTATGAAGGCGGTGACGCGCCGAGCCGCGAAGACACGGCGTTTACGAAGCGTTCACCATGATGATTGACGCTTCGGCAAGGAATCGACGGCCCATTTTCGGCGCCCCCGATTCGGACGGGGTTTGTGCGCGTCTCGTGCCAGAATTCCACTTTCGGGACGGCGCGAAGAGGCCGGTCATTCACCCCTCGCTAAGCCTATGAAGGCGGTGACGCGCCGAGCCGCGAAGACACGGCGTTTACGAAGCGTTCACCATGATGATTGACGCTTCGGCAAGGAATCGACGGCCCATTTTCGGCGCTCCCGATTCGGACGGGGTTTGTGCGCGTCTCGTGCCAAAATTCCACTTTCGGGACGGCGCGAAGAGGGCGACGGTTCACAATTCGCTAAGCCTATGAAGGCGGTGACGAGCCGAGCCCCGAAAACACGGCGTTTACGTAGCGTTCACCATGATGATTGACGCTTCGGCAAGGAATCGACGGCCCATTTTCATCGCTCCCGATTCGGACGCTGTTTGTCCACATCTCGTACCGCCGCTCCCACTTCGGGACGGCGGAAACGGGCAGCGGATTCACTTTCCGCTAAGCCTATCGACGCGGCTTCCTGCGCTTTGCGCTCAGCGACGAATGAACATCGAAGACGCGAAGCCTTCACCACGCTTTTTGACGTTTCGGCAAGGAATCGGCGGCCGATTTTCGGCGCCCCCGATTCGGACAGGCTTTGTCCACCTCTCGTGCCATTCTTCCCGCTTCGGGACGACGTCGCGCCGCCGAGGATTCACATCTCGCTAAGCAAAAAATCGGAGCCGGGGACGGCGACCGCCTTCGATAGCGGTCAAACTACATTTCTTGTATGGTTTCCGAAACGGCCTTCGATCCTCGTAAATGCCGGATCGACGCACCGCATTCGGACAGGGGCGAGGAATTTGAAATGGCTCTCGAAGGGTCGGATAAAAGCTACAGAAATCGCATCATCTTCGCGAGCCTCGTCGGCACGACGATCGAATTCTTCGACTTCTACATCTACGCCACCGCCGCCGTATCGGTGTTTCCGCTCTTGTTCTTCCCCGCCGGCGCAGGCAGCGCGGCGCTGCTCGCCTCAATGGCGACATTCGGCGTCGCCTTTGTCGCGCGGCCGATCGGCTCCGTGATCTTCGGCCATTTCGGCGATCGCGTCGGGAGAAAAGCGACGCTGGTCGGCTCGCTGCTGCTGATGGGCCTCGCCACTTTCGCCATCGGGCTTCTGCCGACCTATCATCAGATCGGCCTGTTCGCGCCGGTCCTGCTCACCATTTTCCGCTTCAGCCAGGGCGTCGGCCTCGGCGGCGAATGGTCGGGCGCCGCTCTGCTCGCCACAGAGACCGCCGATAAGGGCAAGCGCGCCTGGGCGGCCATGTGGCCACAGCTCGGCGCGCCATTCGGCTTCATTCTCGCCAATGGATTCTTTCTGACGCTCACCATTCTCTTCGCCTTCGATTCGACGCGCGCGACGCCCGACGAGCATTTCCTCGCCTGGGGCTGGCGCCTGCCCTTCCTGCTCTCCATTCTGCTGGTCACGCTCGGCCTCTATGTGCGCTTGAAGCTGCATGAGACGCCGGTGTTCGCGCGCGCATTGGAGCGCGGCGAGAAATTGAAATCGCCGCTCGCCCATGTGTTTCGCAACAATGCGAAAGAGCTTTTGCTCGGCACATTCATCATGGTCGCGACCTATGGTCTCTTCTATCTGATGACGACGTGGATTCTGTCCTATGGCATAGGCAAGGTCGCGCTCGGCAATCTCGGCATAGGCTATCGCGATTTTCTCGTGCTGCAGCTCATTTCGGTGCTGTTCTTTGCCGGCTTCATCCCGGTCTCAGGGCATCTCGCCGACAGCATCGGACGCCGCAAGCTGCTGCTGATCGTGACGGCGGCAATCGTGCTGTTCGGCCTCTCCTTCCGCTTCTTCCTCTCCAAGGATATCATCGGAACCGGCGAGAGCGCCAATCGCGGGCTCATTCTCGTTTTCCTCAGCCTAGGCATGTCGCTGATGGGGCTCACCTTCGGGCCCATGTCGGCTATATTGCCGGAGCTCTTTCCCACCAACACGCGCTATACGGGCTCGGGCGTCTCCTATAATCTCGCCTCCATACTCGGCGCGGCGCTGACGCCCTTCGTGGCGACATGGATCGCGCAAAATTACGGAGCGGAATCGGTCGGCCTCTATCTCGCTGCGCTCGGCGCCTCGACGATCACCGCGCTGATCTTCACCAAGGAGACGAAGGCGACCGATCTCGACAGCATGATCGACGAGGTGGTCGCCGAGAATATCGAGAAGACATCGCCGTAGAGCGCTTTCCGATCGAACGGAATTCGCTCCGAATGGAAGCTGGATGAGCGACAGACGCCCCATCGCCAAGGACACGCGGGAGCGGCAACGCGCCGCTTCCGATCCTGCGCAATCGGCCTGGGTCGCGGCGCATGCGGGCTCGGGCAAGACGCATGTTCTCTCGCAGCGCGTGGTGCGGCTGCTGCTCGCCGGCGCGCCGCCCTCGCGCATTTTGTGCCTCACTTACACAAAGGCGGCGGCCGCCAATATGGCGGCGCGCATTTTCGATATTCTCGCCGGCTGGGCGCTGCTCGACGATGAAGCGCTGACCGCCGCCATTCTCGCCACCGGCGCGCCACAGCCGTCTCGCACGGAACTCGTCTTCGCGCGGCGTCTGTTCGCGCGCACGGTGGAGACGCCCGGCGGGCTGAAGATTCAGACCATCCACGCCTTTTGTGAAAGGATTCTGCATCTCTTTCCCTTCGAGGCCAATGTCGCTGCGTCGTTCCGCGTGCTCGACGATCTCGAGCGCGCCGAATTGCTGGAGCGCGCGCGGCGGCAGACGCTCGCCCGCGCCGTGCTGGACGAAGGCGAGTTGCGCGCGGCGCTGGAGACGGTGTCGCGTCTTTGTTCCGGCGGCGGCTTCGACGAGCTGATCGCGGAATTGCTCGGCCATCGCGCGGCGCATCGCAATTTGTCGTCGGGCGATTATGCGGAATTGCTGCGCGAGCGCTTGGGGCTGCGCGAGGGAGAGACGCTCGAGAATGTGGAGCGGGAGATCGTCGAGGGCGGGATCGGCCCCCGTGACTGGAATGGAATTGCGCAGGCGCTGCGCGGCGGCGGGGCGAATGATGGGAAGCTCGCGACGCAATTGATGATCGCGGCAGGGTTGGCGGGCCCCCTCCCCGGCCCTCCCCCGCTGTGCGGGAGAGGGGGCGCTAGCGATCGGCTCAGCGCATGTGTCGAAGAATTTCTCGCCGTCTTCTTCAAGAAGGACGGCGAGCCGCGCGGACTCGGCAAGCAGAAGATAATTTCCGCCGCTCTGCAAAAGCAGCAGCCCGCATTGCTGGCTCGGCTCGAGGAGGAGCGCGATCGTCTCGTTCCGCTGGCGGAAAAACGCAAGGCGGCGGCGGCGCTGGATCGCTCCATGGCGCTGGCGCGGATCGGCGACGCCATTCTCTCCGCCTATGAGCGGATGAAGAGCAATCGCGGCCTCTTCGATTTCGACGATCTCATCGAGCGCACGCGCCGGCTGTTTCGGAGCTCGAGCCCGTCCTGGGTGCTCTACAAGCTCGATTCGCGCATCGATCATATTCTCGTCGACGAGGCGCAGGATACGAGCGCCGCGCAATGGGACATATTGGCCGCGCTCGCCGATGAATTTTGCGCCGGCGCCGGCGCCACACGGCGCATCCGCACCTTTTTCGCCGTGGGCGACGAGAAACAGTCGATCTTCTCCTTCCAGGGCGCGGCGCCGGAGAAATTCGACGCCATGCGCCGCGATTTCGCGCGCCGTTTTCGCGACGCCGAGCTCGGCTTCGAGACGGTGCGGCTGACGCGCTCCTTCCGCTCCTCGCCGCAAGTGCTCGGCGCGGTGGATATCGTCTTCTCCGTGGAGGAGAATCGCCGAGGCCTCGCGGCGGATCGCGACGAGCCCGCGCCATTGCACGAGGCCTGGAAGACCGATGTGCCGGGCCTCGTCGAAATTTGGGAGCCGGAGGCGTCCGCGGGCGCAGAGGCGCCGCAGGATTGGCGGCTGCCGCTCGACTATGTGAACGAGGCCGGCCCGCCGGCGCGGCTCGCGCGCAAGATCGCGCGCAAGGTGAAGGCGCTGCTCGCGCCGCAAAATGGCGAAAGCGTCGAGGACAAAGGCGTGATGCGCGCCGTGCGGCCCGGCGATGTGATGATCCTCGTGCGCAAGCGCGACGCTTTTTTCGAAGGCGTCATTCGCGCGCTGAAGGCGGAGGGAATTCCGGTCGCCGGCGCCGATCGTCTCGATCTCTCCGGCCACATCGCGGTGATGGACCTAGTCGCGCTCGGCCGCGTCGCGCTGCTGCGCGAGGATGATCTCACCCTCGCGACATTGCTGAAATCGCCGCTCCTCGGCTTCACCGACGACGACCTCATCGCCCTCGCGCCCAAGCGCGAAGGCGCGCTCATCGCGGCGCTCGTCGCTTCTCCGCAGGCGCCGCACCGAGAGGCGGCGACGCTGATCGAGCATTGGTCGGAAGAAGCGCGCAGCCGCGCGCCCTTCGACTTCTACAGCCATATACTGAGCGCCGGCGGCGGGCGGGAGAAGCTGGTCGGGCGGCTCGGCCAGGAGGCCAATGACGCGATCGACGAATTCCTGCGCCTCGCCCTCTCCTTCGAGCGCGAGCAGGCGCAGGGCCTCGTCGGATTTCTCGCCGGCGTCGAGAGCTTGCAGCTCTCCGTCAAGCGCGACATGGAGGCCGCAGGCGACGCGGTGCGCGTGATGACGGTGCATGCCTCCAAAGGGCTGGAGGCGAAGATCGTCTTTTTGCCGGACACTTGCGGCGGCCCCTCCGGCCGGCACGATCCCAAAATCTTCCGGCTCGGCGAGGAGGATGGCGCGACGCTGGTCTGGTCGACCACGATGGCCGCCGATCCGCCCGCTGTGGCCAGCGCGCGCGAGGCGCTGCGCGAGGCGGCGCGGGAGGAGCATCGCCGGCTGCTCTATGTGGCGCTGACGCGCGCCGAGGAGCGGCTCTATGTCGGCGGCTTCCACGGGCCGGCGGGTCGCGGCGCCGGCTGCTGGCACGACGCCATTCGTAATGCGCTCGAGCCCGCCTGCGAGCGAGCGCCCGACCCGCTCGACGAGACGAAAGAGATTTTGCGCTATGGCGCGCCTGCGCGCGGCGCGACGACGGCCGGGGAAGTCGGCGGAACCGCGGCTGTCGTCGTCCCGGCCTATGCGAGCGAGCCCGCCCCGGCCGAGCGCGCGCCGACGCCGCCATTGCGGCCGGCGACAGCGCTGGCGGCGGCCGATCCCTTCGCCGCCGAGGAGGAGCCCGCGGCGCCGACGCGGCGCGACCGCGAGCGGCTGCTCGTCGGACGGCTCACCCATGCGCTGCTGCAACGCCTGCCGGACACGCCGCCGGAGCGGCGCGTCGAGGCGGCGCTGCGCTTTCTGGAGCTGCGCGGCGCGCCGCTCGATGCGGCGGAGCGCCAGCGGCTCGTCTCCGCCGTGCTCGGCGTCATCGGCCACGCCTCGCTCGCGCCTTTGTTCGGGCCGGGCTCGGCGCCGGAGGTGGAGATCGTCGCAAGGCTCGAGGGGCCGCGCGGCGAGATCGCCATTTGCGGTCGCATCGACCGGCTCGCCGAGACGGAAACAGACGTCATCGTCGCCGATTTCAAGACCGGCGCGCCGCGCCATCCGGCGACGCCGGCGCAATTGCGTCAGCTCGCCGTCTATCGCGCCGCGGCGCTGCGGCTCTATCCCGACAAGCGGGTCCGCTGCGCGCTGATCTTCACCCAGAGCGCGACGATAGAGGAGCCGGAGCCCGAAGCGCTGGACGCCGCGCTGGAGGAGATTTTGCGGGAGGTGTGAGCCACGGGAAAAGCCCGACGCGCTTCGTCGAGCGGAACCGGATTGAAAAACTGCGCGCGATCGGCCGATGATAGAGTCATAATCATTTCGAGGAGGTCGATCCGATGCGCTTCCCGCCCCTGATCGCCATTTGCGCAATCCTGTTTTTTGCGGTCGCGAGCGCGGCTTCCGGCGGCGTCGCAGAGGGCGAGGCGGCGCTGGAAGCGGGCGACTTTCCCCGCGCGATCAGTGAGCTGACGCCTGTCGCCGAGAGCGGAAACGCCGCCGCTCAGTCGCGCCTCGGTCTCGTCTATGAGATGTCAGGCGTCTCGAGAATGAGAGACGAAGCAAGGGCGGCGCGATATTGGACCTCGGCTTTCACCTGGTATTCCCGCGCCGCGGAGCAGAACATCGTGAGAGCGCAAAGGCGCGTCGCGGAACTGCTTCGTGTGGGACTGGGCGCGCCCGTGGATGCGACGAAAGCCGATGAATGGGATCGCCGGGCCAATGCGATTCTGCGCGAACGCGCGGAAAATGGCGATGCGGACGCGCAAGCGGCCCTGGCGACGGCCTTCGACCTCGGCCAAGGAGTCGTCAAAGACGCGAAGGAGGCCGCAAAATGGCGGCGCACGGCGGCCCGCCGAGGACATGCGGTGGCGATCAACGCTCTCGGCGTCCAATACGCCCGCGGCAATGGAGTCGAGAAGGATCCGGTTCTCGCCCATGCGCTATTCGCGATAGCGGGCCGCATCGCGCGCGCCAAAGGGGAAGACGACATCGCCTATCGCCAAAATCAGGACGGATCGGGCGCACGGCTTTCTGCGGACCAAAGAAACAAAGCACTCGCAATTGCGGACCAATGGCGCACCGGCCTCGATTTGCCTGAAAGCTCCGACAAAATTTGAAACGGCCGGGCGCGCCGGAACCGGCGCGATTTCGATTCGACGAGAGGAATGGGATCATGCAGATCGATCGCGGGGACCGCATCGCCCCGCTGCCTTCGCCGGAGAGAAGCCGCGTCTGGATCGGCGCTGTCGTGGCGGTCGCGGCCGCTTTCGGGCTGGCCTTCGTCACCGTTCCAGAGCTCGTCGACTTCATGCGCCGCGAGGCCTATATGGCGGCGAGCGCGATCGGCGCGCCGACCCCGGCCGACGAATATGCGCCCGTCTATGACCGGCTGGAGATGGAGCCGCTGCGGGCCGGCCTCGTCGCCTCGCCCAAAATTTCCGCCCCGCTCGCCAAGCTGCTGCGCGAGCCCTGCGACAAGCGCGCCATCGCCGCTTTGGCCGAGGCGCTGACTGTCGAGGCGGAGGAGCGCGCCGCCGCCCGCGCCTATCGCGGCTTTGCCGCCGCTTGCCCCGACAGCGCGATGGAGAAGGGCCGCGCGAGCGAGCTGTTCCTGCGCCTCGGCGACGCCGACAGCGCCTTGAAGATCGCCGATGCGCTGATCTCCGAGCAGCCGATTTTTCCGGATTTTCATTATCTGCGCGCGCGGGCGCTTTTTGCCGCCAAGCGCTATGACGCGGCGATCAGCGAATATAAAACGACGATCGAGCTGTTCCACGATCGCGCCAAGGTCAATGAGAAGCTGTTCATCGATCTCGCCAACGCCTATGTCGCGGTCGGCAAGCCCTGCGATGCGGCTTTTACGCTGTATTCCTGGATCGCGCTCGACCCGCCTCGTCGCGGCACCTCCGGAGCGCGCAAGCGCGTCGAGGAATATGGCGCGATCGGCTGCCGCAATCTCCCCACCTTCGACGAGCCGAAGAAATTATAAGGGATTTTCGACGATCGAAATGAAGTTTCCTTCACGTCGAGGAGCAGCCGAAGGCCGCCTCTCGAAGCATTAGGGGATTTCATGCGCGGGCTTCTGGAGTTCCCCCTCGCGCTTTTAAGACGGCTCCCGTGGAGCCTCCTCTGCAAGAGCGGGAGGTCGCCGCCTCTGCTGGAAGACGGCGTTCGCGCGGAAAGCGCTCACAGCTTGGAGACGACGACGAGGCGCTTGACCTCGCCGCGCTCGAAGGCGCGCAGGAAGGCGGCGTAGTTCCTGAACGAGATGCAGCCGTTGGAGTCGCCGCGCGGGCCGAGCATATAAGTATGGGCCAGCAGGCCGGCGCGGCCGAAGATCGCGCCCTCGCCGCCGACCGGCGTCAGCCTTATCGCGCGCACGCCGTGGAAGAGGCTCTCGCGGAAGGTGAGATCATAGGTATGCGGCGGCGTCGCGCCATGCATGCGCACATGCACGAAGCGCGGATCGTCGAATTTGTCGCCGAGTCCCGAATGCGCCTCGAGACGCGTGCCGTCCGGCAGATAGACCGTATGCGCGCTGATGTCGTAGACGGCCGTTTGATTGTCATAGGCGGAAGTCGGATTGCGCGTCACGGAGCGCAGGCCGTCGAACAGCCCCGTCTCCGGCGCCGCATAGGCGAGCGCCTTGCCGGTCGGCTGCAGCGGGCCGAAGACTTTCTCGAAGAAGGAGCGGCTGTCCTCCTCCGGCGCCGGCGCGGAGGCCGTTTTGCGCGCGCCGCGCGTGGCGGGGACGATGGGCGCATGGACCCGCAGGCCGAATTCGGACGGACGCGGCGGCGGCAGCGGCGCGCTCTCGTCCTCCTCCTCGGCGATTTGTCGCGCAGCGGTCGCCGGCTCGAGCCCGACGTCCTTGCGGGCCGGGGGCGGCGGCGCCACGACGGGCGCAGGCTGCGGCGTCTCGAGCGAGGCGACGACGGCTTTCGGCGCCGCATGCGCGCGCAGATCGCCGACGAGCACGCCGAAGGGAATGGCGAAGGACGGGGACGCCGTCGACGCCGTGGTCTCGGCCGGAGAATCGATCTCGATCGCAGCGACGGGCGGAGACGGCGCCTCGGCGGCGCGCTCGGCGTTCCGCATCGCCAGACCCGCGAGGCCGCCCACGGTGAGGGCGCCGGCGAGGAAGAGTGTCGTGGTCAGGATACGGCGAGAAATTTCACGGCGCAG
Organism: Methylosinus sp. H3A; assembly: GCF_015709455.1. Taxonomy (NCBI): domain Bacteria; kingdom Pseudomonadati; phylum Pseudomonadota; class Alphaproteobacteria; order Hyphomicrobiales; family Methylocystaceae; genus Methylosinus; species Methylosinus sp. H3A. Next base: position 2,038,472 of record NZ_JADNQW010000005.1, on the reverse strand, counting down.
CAATGAATTGAGCAAGCATCGTTCACCGGGACTCTTTCTCATCCACCCCCACTTTCGGAATGACTTCCGTTACTCACTCTGTCGAAGCGCTTCTATCGAAGCCTCTCGACTACGCCACACGCGCCCGGACCGAGGTTTGATCTCTCCGATCCCGGGCATTTTCGAGAAACTGAAGTTACAATTTGGCGGTTTTTTGTCCGCTCTAAGTAGCTTTAGCGCAAGTATTGGCGAGCTCGACAAGTCGAACGCTTTCGTTCGACTCCAAGGCGATCAACGTGAGCTTCACCGACCTCGGGAGGGAATTACGCCCGAATATAGTAAACATTTCCGTAAAACCTTCGCATAATCTCGCCGGCGCGAATGTGCGGCCACGCGACGCGAAGACGCGTGCGCCAAAAGCGCTTTCCTTCTATATTCACTGCTTCCGAAGGAGCTTCGCATGAGCGGAGAGATCGCCAATTCGCACATGAACCGCGTGCGCTCGGTCGTCGCGGACGAGGCCGCGCCGGCGCGATCGGCTGTCGCCGCCTCCTGGCGGCGCTGTGTCGAGCTGCATGGGCTCGACCCTGAGGCGGCCCGCGCGCCCGACATTCTCACCGAGACGCAATTGCGGGCGGCGCGCGAGCGGCTGGAGCCGCTGGCCCGCGTCGCGCAAGGCGTCATGGAGCGACTCGCCGCCGCGATCGGCGATCTGGGCTGCTGCGTGCTGCTCGCCGACGCGCAGGGCGTGCCGCTGGAGCGGCGCGGCTCGGCCTCGGACGCCTCCGTCTTCGACACACGGGGGCTGCGGCCCGGCGCGCTCTGGAGCGAGGCGCATCAAGGCACCAACGCCATAGGCGCCGCGCTCGTCGAGGAGCGCGCTCTGACGATCCATCGCGACCAGCATTTTCACACGCGCAACACTGGGCTGAGCTGCACGGCCGCGCCGATCTACGACCATCTCGGCCGGCTCGCGGCCGCGCTCGACGTGTCCTCCTGCCGCGAGACTCTCGCCGAAGGCCTGACCAATCTGCTCTCCGTCGCGGTCGTCGACGCCGCGCGGACGATCGAGGCGCTGAACTTCCGCCGCGCCTTCGCCGAGGCGCGAATTCTGCTCTCGCCCCAGGCGGATCGAAACGCCGCCTCGCTGATCGCTGTCGATCGCCACGATCTCGTCATCGGCGCGACGCGGGCGGCGCGGCTCGAACTCGGCGTCACCGACTCCCGCATCGCCGCGCAGCTGGCGGCGGCCGATCTGCTCTCCGGCCCCGCCGAGGCGGAGGCCGAGCAGCAAAAGACGGCGCTCGAAGACGCCGAGCGCGGCGCCATCCGCCGCGCGCTCGCCCACGCCAATGGCAATGTGACGGCGGCGGCGCGGCTCTTGGGCGTGAGCCGCGCCACGCTGCACCGTAAGCTCGGCCGACTCGGATTGTCGTAATCCGAGTCGAAATTCTATTTTATATCGAATACATAAAGCGCGCAGAGTCGGACGAGCACATAAAAGAAAATAAAGACAGGCAAGAACAGCACAAAAAGCGATATGTCGGTAAACACGGACAGAAGCACCCATGAGATAAAATTCAACGCCGTTGCGCACAGATAGAACGTGCTATGGCTGACTTCTAATTTTTTCAAATCACATCTCCCAGTATTTTTTGACGCTATTCGGATCTATTTCAGTGAACGCCTTCGCAAAAATCTCATTGCTGATTTGTCCATTCTGAAATTTGTCCAATATTATAATCTTTATCTTGCGCATCTCCTCCTGCAGCGAAAGATACAATGCCGTAGCTGCGGTGATGATCAGGAGCAGCGCTATGCCGCCTCCCACGGGAAGCTTACCGTAGCGAGCCTCGACGCCCTCGAATATCGCGCCTTTTCCAGACAGGCGACTCAAGGTCGTCTTGGCCCCGGCTTTGGCCATCTCGGTTGCTCCTTTGGCCTTGAGCGCCTCTTTCATTCCGGCGGCGATCGCGCCCGACCCCGCGCCGACCCCGATGAACTTCAGCGCCGTGACGACGCGTTGCATGTTCTGATACAGGCGAATGAGTTCTTCGGGGGATCGCGCCATTTCCGCATACCAGGAACGGAACTCTTGAATTTCGATCACTCGGCCGGATATGCGCGCGAGAAACTGGGACGACTTCGGCCCATCCGACGGCGCAAAGTGAGCGTGGGCGCTCTGTAAAATCTGATTGCCGAAGCGGCGGCGCTCGAAATGGTCATCGATGACGGGCATGGAATAAAGGCATGTCATCACGGACAATGCGGCCGGAGGATTGTCCTCCGTGAAAGCTGCGTCGATCAAAAACAAATTGCACAGATTCCGCAACCTTGCGGCTTCGCCTGGATTTAACGGCATGGTCGGCTCCTCATGAATTTCGTCGATGAAATCTCATTCGGCATTTTCCAGAATGACTCGCAGACGAGGTTCGGCCGTTTCGGGAAATTCCCGGCTCGATGTGGGAGTTTTTCGAAGACGCCTCCGCCAGCAGCCTCGTCGAGAGACGAAGAGCTAACCAAAACAATGTGAATTTTTGTGGGGTGACGGCGCGGCTTCGCGCTCGGCGGCGCGCCATTCGCACCAGAGTTGTCGCTGGGACATCAGGTCCGCCGCCGAGTGTCGCAAATCTGCGACACCTTGCGCTCGCTCATGCGTTCCCCCTCTGGCGCGGCCCGGCGCGCGGGCGGATGATCTCCCCCGACGCCGCAAAGGCGCGTTTCGACAAGACAAGGGGAAACGTCATGACGAGGCCCGAATTCCTCCGTTCCGCCACACCGAAGTTCAAGGTGCGCTATGAGAATTTCATCGGCGGCCGCTGGATCGCCCCGCGCGCCGGCCGCTATTTCGAGAATGCGACGCCGGTCAATGGACAAATTCTCTGCGAGGTTCCGCGCTCCGACGAATCCGACATCGAGATCGCGCTCGACGCGGCCCACGCCGCCAAGGACGCCTGGGGCCGCATGAGCGTCGGCGAACGCTCGCGCATTCTCAACGCCGTCGCCGATCGCATGGAGCAAAATCTCGACGCGCTCGCGGAAGCCGAGAGCTGGGACAATGGCAAGCCGATCCGCGAGACGCTCGCCGCCGACATTCCGCTCGCCATCGATCATTTCCGCTATTTCGCTTCGGTGATCCGCGCGCAGGAGGGCGGCATATCGGAGCTCGATCACGACACGGTCGCCTATCATTTTCACGAGCCGCTCGGCGTGGTCGGCCAGATCATCCCGTGGAATTTTCCATTGCTGATGGCGGCATGGAAGCTCGCCCCCGCGCTCGCCGCCGGCAATTGCGTCGTGCTGAAGCCCGCCGAGCAGACGCCCGCCTCCATTCTCGTATGGGCGGAGATCGTCGGCGATGTCTTGCCGGCCGGCGTCGTCAATATCGTCAACGGCTTCGGCCTCGAGGCCGGCAAGCCGCTCGCCTCCTCGACGCGCATCGCCAAAATCGCCTTCACCGGCGAGACCAGCACGGGACGGCTCATCGGCGAATATGCCGCGCGCAATCTCATCCCCGTGACATTGGAGCTCGGCGGCAAATCGCCCAACATATTCTTCGCCGATGTGGCGGCCGAGGACGACGCTTTCCTCGACAAAGCGCTCGAAGGTTTTGCGATGTTCGCGCTCAATCAGGGCGAGGTCTGCACCTGCCCGAGCCGCGCGCTGGTGCAGCGGAGCATCTATGACAAATTCATCGAGAAAGCGGTGAAACGCGTCGGCGCCATCGTGCAGGGCGATCCGCTCGACAAGCGCACGATGATCGGCGCGCAGGCCTCCAAGGAGCAGATGGAGAAGATCCTCGGCTATTTCGACATCGGCCAGAAGGAGGGCGCGGAAATTTTGATCGGCGGCGGACGCGCCGAGCTCGGCGGCGATCTCTCAGGCGGCTATTATGTGAAGCCCACAGTGCTCACCGGCAATAATAAGATGCGCGTGTTCCAGGAGGAAATCTTCGGGCCCGTCGTATCGGTGACCGTCTTCGACACGGATGAAGAGGCGGTCGCGATCGCCAATGACACGATCTTCGGCCTCGGCGCCGGCGTGTGGACGCGCGACATCAACCGCGCCTATCGCGTCGGCCGCGCAGTGCAGGCGGGACGCGTGTGGACCAATTGCTATCACGCCTATCCGGCCCATGCCGCCTTCGGCGGCTACAAGCAATCGGGCGTCGGCCGCGAGAATCATCGCATGATGTTGGATCACTATCAGCAGACGAAGAATCTGCTGGTCAGCTATAGCCCGGACAAGCTCGGCTTCTTCTGAGCGTCCGGCCGGGGCGGCCGTCTCCTCCCTGCGGCCGCCCCGCTCCCTTCAAATTAATCGCTCTGGCGCCCAGAGACTGAACGAGTTCGATGAACCATTACATCGCCATTGTCGAAGAGGAAGAGGGAAAGGCGGTCGGCGTCTGGTTTCCCGATCTGCCCGGCTGCGTCTCCGCGGGCGATAGTCTCGACGAGGCGATGGCCAACGCCGCCGAGGCGCTGACGCTCTGGGTGGATGTGGCGCTCGAGCACGGCCAGCCGATCCCCGCGCCGCGCAGCCTCGTCGATCTGAAGCGCGATCCGGAAATTTCCACGGAACTGTCGCAGTTCATGGTGGCGCTGATCCCGCTGCGGCCGCAGCTCGACGCTGCGCAATAACTCCCCTCGCCGACCATCCCCTTGCGACAGCTCGCCCCAGAGCAGGGTCTTGACCGCGTCACCGGCGCGACTTAACAGCCTGACCTCGGGGGAAGTTCGGATCGAGCGTATCGGGCGCGCCGGCCCGCTCCGTCCGCTGTTGCGAGGACGGAAATGCGACGCTGGCTCCTGCTCGTCTTGCTGATCCCCCTCGCGCTCGGCCTCTGGCGCCTGCGCAGCGACGCCTACGGCTCCGGCGCCTTCCTCGGCTATGTCGAGGGCGAGCTTCTCTATATCGGCCCCGTGGAAGGCGAGCGTCTCGCCCGGCTCGACGTCGAGGCCGGCAGAGCGGTGGCGGAGGGCGAGCCGCTCTTCTCCATGGCCACTCCCGTGCTCGATCGTCAGCGCGCCGAGGCCGCCGCGCGGCTCGCGCAAATGCAGGCGCAGCTCGAAAACCTGCGCGCCTCCATGAACCGTCCGCAGCAGATCGCCGTGCTGCAGGCCGGCGTCGAGCGCGCCCGCGCCGCGCTCGCGCTCTCGGCCGCCGAATATGAGCGCAAGCGCATTCTCACTTCGCATGGCAATGCGCCGAGATCGGCGCTCGATCAGGCGGTGATGGCGCGGGACCGCGACAAGGCCACGCTCGCCGAGGCGGAGCGCCAGATCGAGGTCGCGCGCATGCCGAGCCGCAATCAGGAGATCGAGGCCGCGCAATCGGCGATCGTCATGGCGCGTACGCAGATCGAGCAGCTCGACACGCGCATCGCGCGACAAAAGGTCGTCGCGCCGGCGGCGGGCGTGGTGCAGGATATTTTCTTCCGCGCCGGCGAGATGGTCGTCGCCGGCCAGCCGGCGCTCTCCCTGTTGCCCCCGGAGAATCGCAAAGTGCGCTTCTATGTTCCGCAGGCGCGGCTCGTCGAGGCGCGGCTCGGCGCGCGCGTCGCCGTCGAATGCGACGGCTGCGACAAGGGGCTCTGGGGCCGCATCAGCTTCATCGCGCAACGCGAGGAATATACGCCGCCGGTGATCTTCAGCGATCAGGAGCGCGCCAAGCTCGTCTTCAAAGTGGAGGCGCGGCTCGAGGAGAAGGCGCGGCTGCTGCCGCTCGGTCTACCGGTCCGTGTGCGCCTTGCGGTCGAGAGCGCGGGGCCGTGAGCGCCGCTCACGAGATCGCCATAGAGGCCGAAGGACTGACCAAATCCTTCGGCGGCCGCAAGGTCGTCGACAATCTCACCATGCGCGTCGAGCGCGGCCGCATTCACGGCTTCCTCGGCCCCAATGGCAGCGGCAAGACGACGACGATCCGCATGCTCTGCGGCCTGCTGACGCCCGATTCCGGCCGCGGCTCCTGTCTCGGCTACGACATTCGCACGCAGCAGAACGAGATCAAGCGCCAAGTCGGATATATGACGCAGCGTTTCTCTCTCTATGGCGATCTCTCGATCCGCGAGAATCTGGAATTCGTCGCGCGCATCTATGGCCTCGCGCGGCCCGTCGAGGCGGCTCGCGAGGCGATCATTCGCTTAGGGTTGGAGAAGCGCGCCGAGCAGCTCGCCGGAGAGCTCTCCGGCGGCTGGAAGCAGCGGCTCGCTCTCGCGGCCTGCATATTGCCCGGCCCTGCTCTGCTGCTGCTCGACGAGCCGACCGCGGGCGTCGATCCGAAAGCGCGGCGCGACTTTTGGGACGAGATTCATTCACTCGCGGCGCAAGGTCTCACCGTGCTCGTCTCCACCCATTACATGGACGAGGCCGAGCGCTGCCACGAGATCGCCTATATCGCCGACGGACGCCTTTTGGCGCAGGGGACGATCGCCGAGATCGTCGCCCGCTCGGGCCTCTCCACTTACGTCGTCACCGGCCCCGATCTCGGCGCGCTCGCCGCGCAGCTGAAAGCGACGAAGGGCGTCGATATGGTCGCGCCCTTCGGCATGGCGCTGCACGTCGCCGGCCGCGACGCGGCGCGCCTCGCCGAGATCGTGCGCGAGTTCGGCGAGAGCGCGCCGCAGCAGTGGACGCGCGGCGAGCCCTCGCTCGAGGATGTGTTCATCGATCTCATGACGCATATAGAGGCGCGACGATGATGTGGACGCCGCAGGCGCGCGCCTCGCTCGGGCGTCTCTATGCGATGTTCGTGAAGGAGCTGATCCAGCTGCGCCGCGATCGCGTGACGCTGGCGATGATCGTCGGCATTCCGCTCATTCAGCTTTTGCTCTTCGGCTACGCCATCAACGCCGATCCCAAGCATCTCGCCACGGCGCTGCTGGTGCAGGACGACGGGCCGCTGGCGCGCTCTTTCATCGCCGCGCTGCGCGCGACCGATTATTTCGACATCATCGCCGCCGCCACGGATGAAACGGATGCGGAGAAGCTGATCCTTTCGAATCGCGTGCAATTCGTCATCGAGATTCCGCCCGACTTCGGCCGGCGCGTGATCCGCGGCGAGAAGCCGCCGCTGCTGCTGGTCGCCGACGCCACCGATCCGACCGCGACCGGCGGCGCCGTCTCGGCGGTGACGGCGGCGGCGTCGAGCGCGCTCGACCGTGAGCTGACGGGTCCGCTCGCGCGGCTCGCGCAAGGGCCGGCGCCCTTCGAGGTGCGCGTGCATCGGCGCTATAACGCCGCAGGCGAGACGCGGCGCAATATCGTGCCCGGCCTCGTCGGCACGATTCTCACAATGACCATGCTGATCTACACCGCGCTGTCGGTGACGCGCGAGATCGAGCGCGGCACGATGGAGTCGCTGCTCGCCATGCCGGTGCGGCCGACCGAGATCATGCTCGGCAAGATCGCGCCTTATGTCGTCGTCGGCGGCGTGCAGATGGGCATCATCCTCGTCGTCGCGACAATGCTGTTCGGCGTGCCGATCGTCGGCTCGCTTTTCGTGCTCGGCCCGCTGACGCTTTTGTTCATCACCGCCAATCTCTCGGTCGGCTACACATTCTCGACGATCGCCATCAATCAATTGCAGGCGATCCAGATGACCTTCTTCTTCTTCCTGCCCAATATGCTGCTCTCGGGCTTCTTCTTCCCCTTCCGCGGCATGCCGCAATGGGCGCAATATGTCGGCGAGGCGCTGCCGCTCACCCATTATCTGCGCATCGTGCGCTCGATCATGCTGAAAGGCTCGAGCTTCAGTGATTTGACCGCCGACACTCTGGCGCTCGGCGTCTTCACCCTGGTGGCGATGAGCGTCGCGGTGATGCGCTTCCGCCAGACTTTGGACTGAGGCGTGGCGCGCTTGACCCGGACATGGGCCCGCGCGAGGATGAGCGAGCGGCCGGCGTCACGCCGCATCAGCGCGGAAGGCCGCCCATGAACACTTATGGTCGCAATATTCTGCTCGCACTGGGCGTCGCCGGGCTCGGATATTTCCTGTGGTCGCTATTCGTGGCCAGCCGATATCAAGCGCTGTGCGAGATTTCCTACTGGTCCGCGACCGAGGCGCAGCTGCGCGCCTGCGACGAAATACGCGCCTCCCTGCCGAGAAATTGACGAAACCGCTCACCCGTCCCATCCGCGCGCATTTCGGAATGATCGAATGAACGCCAGATTTTGCGCCTTCGCGGCCGCCTCGCTCTTTCTCGCAGCGCGCGCGCCGGCGGCGGGCGCTACGGAAATTCATCTCGATTGCGGGCGGACCCGTCAGACGGTCGCGCTCGACATCGACACCGGCCGGCGCTTCGTGCAGCTCATTTGGGGAGACGGGGTCGCCGAGGAATATCGCGACGGCGATTCCTATGTCTCCGGCGCGAGCGGCTCCAGCGAGACGCAAAAGGTCACTTATGCGGTCAACGTCGACAAGGATGCGGTGAGCTTCGGACAGGACCGCGTCTGCGTCGCCGCGAGCGGCAAATGCCGCGACCAGCATATTCGCAACCTGCTCGACATAGCCGCGGGCACGCTGAAATATGACGATGCCGGCGTCATCGCCGTGCTGAAATGCGCTCCCGCGCCGCCGGGCCGCAAATTCTAGAGTCATTCCGGTTCAGATCGAACCGGAATGACTCTAGATTTCCTTGTTCGGTCGTGTTTTCTCGCCGCTGGCGCCCGTCGAACCTTCGGGCCGCCGAAAACGCATCGCATAGCTCCACCTTGCGCCGAGGCGGCGCGGTCGCCTAAGAGAGCGCATCCGTTGCGCCGGCTCTCCTGCGCTTCGGCGTTCCAATGAAAGAGGTTCGCGTGGCCGACGACGAAGATTATGTCTATGACGAAGCGAGCGGCGAATGGGTTCCGGCGTCGCAGCTCGCCGCCGCCGCGGCGCAGGCGAAGGTCGTGAAGGACTCGGCCGGCAATGTGCTCGCCGACGGCGACTCCGTCATCCTCATCAAGGATCTGAAGGTGAAGGGCGCCAATCAGACATTGAAGCAGGGCACGGTGATCCGCTCGATCCGCCTCACCGACGATCCGGAGGAGATCGACTGCCGCCACGACACCATCAAAGGATTGGTGCTGCGGACGGAGTTCGTGAAGAAACGCTGAGCGGGCGCCACGGCGCCCTCAATGCCCTTGCTCGCCGTGATCGGTCCCATGGCCCCCGGCGAGGCGCTCCGACAGAGCGAAGGCCAGCGTCGAGACGACGAAGGTCAGATGAATGCCGAGATAGAAATACAGATCCCGGTCATTCATATGCGGCACGTCCATGAAGGCTTCGAGCAATTTGATCGCGGAAATGGCGACGATAGTCGAGAGCAGCTTCAGCTTCAGCTCGGAGAAATCGATCGAGCCCATCCAGTCCGGCCAGCCGGGCTGGCTGTCCGTATCGACCTTGGAGACGAAATTCTCATAGACCGACAGCATGACCGTCACCACCAGAGCGCCGGTCAGCGTCATGTCGATGAGGTCGAGCACGAGCAGCGTCATATTGGATTCGGTAGCGGTGACGAGATGCGCCGTCGCCTCGAAGAGATGGACGCCGGCTTTGTACAGAAGCTCGAGGAGCCCCACCGCCAGCATGATGAAGAAGGGCGCCAGCAGCCAGCGCGACAGGAACAGGAAGGATTCGAAAAAGCGCTTCATCTTCGTCTCGCTCGGCGTGAGGGCGGCGGAGGCGTACACGAATTCGCCCCTCCGGCCAAGCTCCCGTGGGCGGAGCGACCCGCGCTGCGCCCGAGCGCCCGCGGCCTGCCCGCGGAATCGTCTTGACCCCTGCGGTCGTCTCCCGTAACGTCGAGCCCAGATTTCGACTGGGAGCGGGCCGTGAAGGGCATTCTTCTCGTACGCAGGGCGCTGGAGACGGATCGGGTCTGAACCCGAATGTCCGCCGCTAGCGCTTATCCGAGGCCCTCCCGGGGGCCTTTTTTATTGCCTGCGTTGCGCCCGCCCGCCGTCGTCGAGCGTTTCCAGCCGAAGTGGACGCCGGTTCGGCGTTGGAAACGCGTCAAAACAAAAGACTCTATAGGTCGCAGAAACCGGAGCTCGAGAAATATGGCGAAGCAAATGACCGGAGCGGAAATGGTCGTCGAGGCCCTGAAGGATCAGGGCGTCGAAGTTCTTTTCGGCTATCCCGGCGGCGCCGTGCTTCCCATTTATGACGTGCTCTTCCATCAGGAGAAGGTTCGTCACATTCTCGTGCGCCACGAGCAGGGCGCGGCCCATGCGGCCGAGGGCTACGCCCGCTCCTCCGGCAAGCCGGGCGTGCTGCTGGTCACCTCCGGCCCCGGCGCCACCAACACCATCACCGGCCTCACCGACGCGCTGATGGATTCCATTCCGCTGGTCTGCATCACCGGCCAGGTGCCGACGCATCTCATCGGCTCCGACGCCTTTCAGGAATGCGACACGGTCGGCATCACCCGCCACTGCACCAAGCATAATTATCTGGTGAAGAACGTCGACGATCTGCCGCGCATATTGCATGAGGCGTTCTACGTCGCCTCCAGCGGGCGGCCCGGCCCCGTCGTCATCGACATTCCCAAGGATGTGCAATTCGCGTCCGGGGCCTATACGGGCCCGCGCAATGTGCATCACAAGACCTATCGACCCAAGCTCGACCCCGACACGGACGCGATCCGCAGCGCGGTGAAGATGATGGCCGCCGCCAAGCGGCCGATCTTCTATACCGGCGGCGGCGTCATCAATTCCGGCCCGGCGGCCTCGACGCTGCTGCGCGAATTGGTCTCGCTGACCGGCTTTCCGATCACCTCGACCTTGATGGGCCTCGGCGCCTATCCGGGCTCCGGGCCGGGCTGGCTCGGCATGCTCGGCATGCACGGCACTTTCGAGGCCAATAACGCCATGCACGACTGCGATCTGATGATCGCCGTCGGCTCGCGTTTCGACGATCGCATCACCGGAAGGCTCGACGCTTTCTCGCCCGGCTCCAAGAAAATCCACATCGACATCGATCGCTCCTCGATCAACAAAAATGTGAAGGTCGATCTGCCGATCGTGGGCGATTGCGGCCATGTGCTGGAGAGCCTGGTGCGCGTCTGGCGCGCCGAGGCGATGCATGCGGAGAAGCAGCCGCTCGACGCCTGGTGGAAAAAGATCGACGAATGGCGCGACCGCAAATCGCTCGCCTTCCGCAATTCGGACAAGGTCATCAAGCCGCAATACGCCGTGCAGCGGCTCTATGCGCTGACCAAGGATCGCGATCCTTACATCACCACAGAGGTCGGCCAGCACCAGATGTGGGCCGCGCAGCATTATCATTTCGACGAGCCCAATCGCTGGATGACCTCGGGCGGGCTCGGCACGATGGGCTATGGCCTGCCCGCGGCGATCGGCGCGCAGCTCGCGCATCCCAAATCGCTCGTCGTCGACATCGCCGGCGAGGCGTCGATCCTGATGAACATTCAGGAGATGTCGACGGCGATCCAATATCGCCTGCCGGTCAAGATATTCATCCTGAACAACGAATATATGGGCATGGTGCGCCAGTGGCAGGAGCTTCTGCACGGCGGGCGCTACTCGCACTCCTATTCGGAGGCGCTGCCCGATTTCGTGAAGCTGGCCGAAGCTTTCGGCGCCAAAGGCATTCGCTGCTCCGACCCCGCCGATCTCGATCGCGCGATCCAGGAGATGGTCGACTATGACGGGCCGGTGATCTTCGATTGCCGCGTCGAGAAAAACGAGAATTGCTTCCCGATGATCCCCTCGGGCAAGGCGCATAACGACATGCTGCTCGCCGATCTCTCCGACGACGCCGGAGTCGAGCTCGGCTCGATCATCGACGAGAAGGGCAAGATGCTCGTGTGAGACGAGTGAGATCGTGAGTAGGGAGCGGCCGGCAGCGCCGCTCTTTCTACTCGCCGCTCACTGCTCACCACTCACTCGCGGAAACCGCTCATGAACGCTCCCCTCTCCCCGCCCTCGCCCTATTCCTCGCCGACGTCGCGCTCCAATGTGGAGACGCATACGCTGGCCGTGCTGGTCGACAATGAGCCGGGCGTGCTGGCGCGCGTCGTCGGCCTGTTCTCCGGGCGCGGCTATAATATCGAGAGCCTGACGGTGGCGGAGGTCGCCCATGGCGAGCATCTTTCGCGCATCACCGTCGTCACCTCCGGCACGCCGGAGACGATCGAGCAGATTCATCACCAGCTCGAGCGTCTGGTGCCGGTCCATAAGGTGACCGATCTCACCGTCTCCGCCCGCTCGCTGGAGCGCGAGCTGGCCATGGTGAAGGTGAGAGGCAAGGGCGAGGAGCGCAATGCCGCGCTGCAGCTTGCCGAGGCCTTCCGCGCCCGCGTCGTCGACGCCACGACCGAGAGCTTCATCTTCGAGCTGACCGGAAAGCCCAATAAGATCGACGAATTCGTCGATCTGATGCGCCCGATCGGCCTCGTCGAGGTCTCACGGACGGGCGTCGCGGCGATCTCGCGCGGGCCGGACCCGATCTGACCGCGCCAATCCTTAATTTTTGACCTTCGCGCAATGGACGCGTAGAAAGGTCGACGAAATGCGCCGTTATCTCGCAGGTCTTCCCGAGATGACGGAAAAGCCACGTAAAATCAATCAGGAAAGACGATCCGCCGGGACCGACCGGCGGTTGAAGAACTCTTGAAGGCGAGCGACGGCGTCTGTCGTCCTGCGGAGGAAAGCGAGAATATGCGCGTCTATTACGATCGGGATGCCGACATCAATCTGATCAAGGGCAAGAAGGTCGCTGTGGTGGGCTATGGCAGCCAGGGCCACGCCCATGTCCTGAACCTCAAGGATTCCGGCGTCACCGAGGTCGCGGTCGCGCTGCGCAAGGGCTCCGCCTCCGCCAAAAAGGCCGAGGGCGCCGGCGTCAAGGTGCTGGAGGTCGCCGAGGCCGCCAAATGGGCCGATGTCGTCATGATGCTGACGCCGGACGAGCTGCAGGGCGAGATCTACGCCGCCGAGCTCGCGCCGAATCTCAAGCCCGGCGCGGCGCTGTTCTTCGCCCATGGCCTCAACATCCATTTCAACCTGATCGAGCCGCGCAAGGATCTCGACGTCATCATGGTCGCGCCCAAGGGCCCCGGCCATACGGTGCGCGGCGAATATCTGAAGGGCGGCGGCGTGCCCTGCCTCATCGCCGTGCATCAGAACGCCTCCGGCAATGCGCTCGAGCTCGGCCTCTCCTACGCCTCGGCGATCGGCGGCGGCCGCGCCGGCATCATCGAGACGAGCTTCCGCGAGGAATGCGAGACCGATCTCTTCGGCGAGCAGGTCGTGCTCTGCGGCGGCCTCGTCGAGCTGATCCGCAATGGCTTCGAGACGCTGGTCGAGGCCGGCTATGCGCCGGAGATGGCCTATTTCGAGTGCCTCCACGAAGTGAAGCTGATCGTCGACCTCATCTATGAGGGCGGCATCGCCAATATGAACTACTCGGTCTCCAACACGGCCGAATATGGCGAATATGTCACCGGCCCGCGCATCATCACCAAGGACACCAAGGCCGAGATGAAGCGCGTCCTCGAAGACATCCAATCCGGCAAATTCACCCGTGACTGGATGCTCGAGAACAAGGTGAGCCAGACGTCCTTCAAGGCGACCCGCGCCCGCAACGCCGCTCATCCGATCGAGGAAGTCGGCGGACGCCTGCGCGGCATGATGCCCTGGATCGGAAAGAACCGCCTGGTCGACAAGGACCGCAATTAGTCGAGCCGTTCCGAGGAGGGGGAAATCACGACGCTCAGCTCGGATCGAACGCATCGTCGGAAGAGGAGCGGTTGCACGGCCGCCCTCACGACGGGGAAGCGCGATGCAGCCGAAAATCGACGAGCCTGACGAGGAGCATCGTCGCGAATTGAGACGCAATGTCTTCGAGATCACGCGCCTGCGCATGGCGGGCAGGATCGACGAGATGATGCGTTATTTCGCTCGCGATGTCGTCGTGCGTTATCACGGCACCAAGGAGGGCTTGTTCCTTCCGGGCGTCCTGCATGGCCGCGACGCGTTCAAAGAGAATATCCGCCTCACCGACGTCAATTACGAGCCGCTCGGCGGCGAGGTGCTCGACATTCTCGTCGACGGCGAGCGGACGGTGGTCCGGTGGCGCAATTCCTGGCGCCACCGCAACTCCGGCCGCACGGCGACGCTGGACATGGCGCATTTCTTGTACTGGCGGAACGGGAAAGTCGTCGAGCTGCTCGAATATCTCGACTATCACGGCTTGGGACGATCCGCCGCGGAGGCGCTGATCGAGCGGGACGAGCCTTAACCCCGATAATCGCGGATCGAGGCGTCGCATGACGAATTGCGAAGATTACTTCTCTCGCCCGCCGCCAGGGCTCGATCGTGACGAGATACTGCGCCGCGTCGAGCTGCTCGCCGCGCAACCCGCCGAAAACGGCGATTTCGGCGTCGTCCGGGATTTCTGCTCGCCGGAGGTCGTCTGCGAATTCGTCGGCGACAAATCCCGCATCCCCTACGCCGGCCGCCATTTCGGGGTCGACGCGCTGCTCAACATATTGCGCGCGATCAATATCGACTTCGCGCAGTCGGAGCAGCAGATCGACGACGTCATCATCGACGGCGGCCGCGTCGCGATCCGACGCAGCGTCCGCTGGCGCCACCGCGGCGCCGGCCTCGAAGGCCGTGTCGATCTCGCCGATTTCGTGCGTTTCGAGAACGGCCTCATCACCGAATTGATCGAATTCCGTGATTCGATCACCATTCTCTCCATTCAGGGCGATCCGCCCTGGCCTTAGCCGAACCCGGGCCCTTTCTATGCGATTACGTTTTTCGACACTCGACGTCTTCACGACGCGCCGCTTCGCCGGCAATCCGCTCGCCGTCGTGCTCGGCGCGGACGGGCTCGATTGCGCGACGATGCAGACGATCGCCCGCGAGTTCAATCTGAGCGAGACCGTCTTCGTGCTGGAGCCGCGCGATCCGGTGAACACGGCGCGCCTGCGCATTTTCACCCCTCTGCGGGAGCTGCCTTTCGCCGGCCATCCGACAATCGGCGCGGCCATCCTGCTGGCGACGCTGCGCGCGCCCGAAATGCTGACGCGCAACGGCGTCGTCATCGCTCTCGAGGAAGAGATCGGCCTCATCCGTTGCGAGGTGGTCAGAGACGCGTCCAGCGCCATTCTCGCCCGCTTCGTCGCGCCGCGCCTGCCTGTCCGCGGCGAACGGACGCCGGACGCCGCGTCGCTGGCGCGCGCGCTCGGCCTCTCGGCGGAGGAGATCGGCTTCGGCCGCCACCTTCCGTCGAGCTTCTCCGCGGGGGTGGAGTTCGTCTTCGTTCCGCTCTCCTCCCGCGCGGCGCTGGATCGCGCGGGGCCGGACCCGGCGACCTTTGCCGCCGTCATGGGCGACGCAGTGGGCGCCTATCTCTATACGAGCGAGACGGTGGAGCCCTCGAGCGCGGTCTGCGCCAGAATGTTCGCCAATGGCGTCGGCATTGGCGAAGACCCGGCGACGGGCTCGGCCGCAGCCGCCTTCGCCGGCGTCGCCCACGCCTTCGAGGCCCCCGAGGACGGCGAGCACGAATTCGTCATCGAGCAGGGCTACGCCATGGGCCGCCCCTCCCGCATCATCCTCGGCTCGCGCGTCGAATCGGGTCGGCTCGCCGCGGTCAGCGTCGCGGGACATGCGATCGAAGTGCAGCGCGGAGACCTGGATCTATGAGCGGCGAGGTCGAATTCGCCACAGTCTCGGCTCTGCATTGCGTCCTCGAGCCACATGACTGGGCCTTCGACCGGCTGCGTGGCGCGGAGATCGACGCCCATTGGGCCGCGCGCCGCGCCGCGATTCCCGCGCTCTATGACGGGCCCGTGATGCTCGCCCATGGCGTCTCGCGCGGCGACGGCGCGACGCTCGGCGTCAAATTTTTCCAAACGCGCTTCTCGCGCTTCCTCGCCTGGCGGGATTTCGGCTTTCCGGACGCCGCCGTCTACAATTGCTTCTCCATGCCGGCGCTGCGCTCGGCCGACGGCGCCTTTCTGCTCGGCGAGATGGGGGCGGACCATTCCGCGGCCGGCGCGATCTATTTCCCGGCCGGCACGCCGGACCCGAGCGATCTGCGCGACGGGCTCGTCGATCTCGAGGCCAATCTGCTGCGCGAGCTCGAGGAGGAGACCGGCGTCGCGCCGCGGGAGGTGGCGCTCGCTCCCGACTGGACCATCGTCTTCGCCGGACCGCGCGTCGCCTGCATGCGAATCGCCCAATCGCCGCTTTCCGCCGCCGCGCTCGAAGCGCGCGTCACGGCCCATATCGCCTCGCAAAAAAAGCCGGAGCTCGCCGGCGTTCGCATGGCGGCGCGACGCGCCGACCTCGCCGAGCCGCGAATGCTGGACTTCATCCGCCGTTTTCTCGAGCCACTGCTGCCCGCATGAGCAAATCGGGGCTGAATTTCCTGCGGGCGCGGTGTAGATTGCTCGGCATGAGCAAAGTGCAAGCGATCGGCGGCCAAACCATCGGCGGCCATGCGGCGCGACCGGGCGGCCCGACTCCGCCCGAGGACAGCGCGCGCGCCATTCGCGGCGCTCTGCTCGGCCGCTCGCTCGTCCTCGTCGGCATGATGGGCTCGGGCAAGACCTCCATCGGCCAGCGCCTCGCGCAACGCCTGGGGCTCCCCTTCAAAGACGCCGACGCCGAGATCGTCGCCGCCGCGGCGGGCATGTCGATTCCCGATATTTTCGCCAAATATGGCGAGGCGCATTTCCGCGATTGCGAGCGCCGCGTCATCGCCCGCCTGCTCGCCGGCGAGCCCTGCGTGCTGGCGACCGGCGGCGGCGCCTTCATGGACGAGACGACGCGCCTGCGGGTGAAGGAGCGCGGCGTCTCGCTGTGGTTCGACGCCGCCCATGACGTGCTGCTGCGCCGCGTGCGCCGCAAGGGCGACCGCCCGCTTTTGCAGACCAGCGACCCCGCCGCCGTGCTGCGCCGGCTGATGGACGAGCGCTATCCCGTCTACCGCCAGGCCGATATCGCCGTGCTCTCTCGCGACGTCCCCCATGAGGTGATGGTCGAGGAGACGGTGGCGGCGCTGCTCGCCTGGGCCGTGGGCGCGCCGGAAAGCTCCACGACACAAGGGTTTACCAGATTCATGACGTCACGAACGCCGCCCGCCCCCGTCGAGCCGCAAACTGTCGAGGTGGGGCTCGGCGACCGCGCCTATGACATCATCATCGGCGCCGGCCTGCTCGAGCAGGCCGGCGAGCATCTCGCGCGCATCGCGCCGGGCGCGGCCTGCGCCGTCGTCACCGACGCCAATGTCGCCCGGCTGCAGCTCCCCGTGCTGCGCCACAGCCTCGAGAAAAGCGGCATTCGCACCACCTCCATCATCGTGGAGCCGGGCGAAAGCTCGAAGTCCTTCCCCGTCTTCCAGCGCGTCTGCGAGGAGATTCTCGAGGCGCGCATCGAGCGGCGCGACGTGGTGCTGGCGCTCGGCGGCGGCGTCGTCGGCGATCTCGCCGGCTTCGCGGCGGCGAGCGTGCGGCGGGGCTCCCGCTTCGTGCAGGTTCCGACGACTCTGCTGGCGCAGGTCGACTCCTCCGTCGGCGGCAAGACCGGCATCAACACGCCGCAGGGCAAGAATCTCGTCGGCGCCTTCTACCAGCCCTCGCTGGTGCTGGCCGATGTCGACGCTCTGGCGACGCTGCCGCTGCGCGAGTTCCGCGCCGGCTACGCCGAGGTCGTGAAATACGGCCTCATCGACGACGCCTTCTTCTTCGAATGGCTGGAGAACAACGCCTCCGCCGTCTTCGCCGACCGCGCCGCCCGCGTCGAGGCGATCTCGGTGAGCTGCCGCTCCAAGGCCAAGATCGTCGCCCGCGACGAGACCGAGCAAGGCGATCGCGCCCTGCTCAATCTCGGCCATACATTCGGGCACGCTCTCGAGCGGCTCGTGCATTACGACAGCGAGCGCCTCGTCCATGGCGAGGGCGTCGCCATCGGCCTCGTCTCCGCCTTCCGCTTCTCGGCGAGCCTCGGCCTGTGCAGCCAGCAGGACGCCGAGCGCGTCGGCCGCCATCTGGCGCGCGTCGGCCTGCCGACCCGCATCCGCGACATTCCCGGCTGGCGCGACGACGCCGACGCCATGCTCGACGCCATGTTCCAGGACAAGAAGGTCGAGAAGGGCGCGCTCACCTTCATTCTGGCGCGCGGCGTCGGACGATCCTTCGTCGCCAAAGGCGTCGAGGTGGACAAGGTGCGCAGCTTCCTCAAAGACGAGATCGCCCGCGAGTAGGCGCGAACAGGTTCATCATGCACGGCGGAGTCGAAACGGGCCTCGAGAAGGTCGACATTTGGGTCGCGGCCTTCGTGGTCCTGCTATGCGTTCTCCTGTCGGCGTTCTTCTCCGCCTCCGAGACGGCGCTGACCGCCGCCTCGCACGCCCATATGCATGCGCTGGAGAAGGAGGGGGACCGCCGCGCGGGGCTCGTCAACCGCCTGTTGCGCCAGCGCAATCGCATGATCGCGGCGCTGCTGCTCGGCTCCACTCTGGTCAATATCGGCGGCTCGGCCTTCACGACGAGCGTGCTGGTCTATCTCACCGGCGAGAGCGGCGCCGTCTACGCCACCATCATCATGACTGTGCTGCTGCTGGTCTTCGCCGAGGTGCTGCCGAAGACGGTCGCGATCAACCATCCCGACCGTCTGTCGCTGCGCGTCGCCCGCGTCATCAGCCTGTTCGTCGCCATTTTCGGCCCGCTGCTCTTTGCGGTGGAGGCCTTCGTGCGCGGCGTGCTGAAGCTCGCCGGCGTCGAGATCGGCCACGGCCGCACGCTGCTCTCGCCCTATGACGAGCTCAAGAGCGCCGTCGACATCATGCACGAGGAAGGAACCGTCGAGCGCAATTGGCGCGACATGTTCGGCGGCGTGCTCGATCTGCAAATTCTGCATGTCGCCGATGTGATGATCCACCGCACCAAAATGCGGACGATCGACGCCGATCTGCCGCCCGAGCAGATCGTGCGCGAGGTGCTGGCCTCGCCCTTCACGCGCATGCCGGTGTGGCGCGACCGGCCCGACAATTTCATCGGCGTCATCCACTCCAAGGATTTGTTGCGCGCGCTCGATGCGGCGGGAGCGGATTTCTCCAAGCTCAGCATCGACGACATTGCGCTCGAGCCCTGGTTCGTGCCGGAATCGACGACGCTCGAGGATCAGCTCGAGGCCTTCCTCAAGCGCAAGACGCATTTCGCGCTCGTCGTCGACGAATATGGCGAGGTGATGGGCCTCGTCACGCTCGAGGACATTCTCGAGGAGATCGTCGGCGACATTCGCGACGAGCATGATCTCGCCATGCAGGGCGTGCGCCCGCAGGGGGACGGCTCCGTGCTCGTCGACGGCGCGGTTCCGGTGCGCGATCTCAATCGCGTGATGGAGTGGAGCCTGCCCGACGAAGAGGCGACGACGATCGCCGGCCTCGTCATCCATGAGGCGGCCGCCATTCCGGAGGCGGGGCAAGTGTTCAACTTCCACGACTTCCGCTTCGAGGTGCTGCGCAAGATGCGCAACCGCATCACCGTGCTGAAAGTGACCCCGACCGAGGCCAAGGAGCCGGACTGACGCGCGCCGGGATCACGCCGCGCTTTCCTCGGCCGGCCCTTCGTCGAAGCGTCGCCGCGCCGCGACGATCGCCGGATGGCTCTGTTCCGCCCAGCGAATGAGCGCCGCGAGCGGCTCCAACATCGCGCCGCCCAGAGCCGTCAACCGATAATCCACGCTCGGCGGCTTGGTCGGATAGACGGTGCGCGCGACCAATCCGTCCCGCTCCAGATTGCGCAGCGTCTGCGTCAACATGCGCTTGGAAATATCGGGCGCCGCGCGGGTGAGCGCGCCGAAGCGCTGCGGCCCGCCGGCCAGCGCCATCACTATCAGCGTCGTCCATTTGTCGCCGACGCGATCCAGCACGTCGCGCACCGGACAGCGGCTCGCGTCCAGGACCAGGCTCCGCCATTCGACGAATTTGCGCGCGAGCTCGTCCCGCCCGCTCGGCGAGACGGTTCCCTCGAGGTCACCACGTCCCAAAAAACTGCCTCCTTCACGGGGTTTGTGGTCTCGGATAGTTACCATGTAGCAGAAATGAACCTGGAAGGAACCATCCCATGACCTCGATCGCCACCCCGCGCATTTTCGTGACCGGCGCGACCGGCCAGCTCGGCCGGCTCGTCATCCACGCGCTGCTGCGAAGCGCGCCCGCGACACAGATCATCGCCGGCGTGCGCCGCGCCGACAGCGACGCCGCCCGCGATCTCGCCGCCCTGGGGGTCGAGCTGCGCATCGCCGATTACGCGCGGCCGGAGACGCTCGCGACGGCCTTCGAAGGCGTCGACCGGCTGTTGCTGATCTCGTCGAGCGAAGTGGGCCAGAGAACGGCTCAGCATCGCAATGTGATAGAGGCGGCGACGCGGGCCGGCGTCGGGCTCATCGCCTATACGAGCCTGCTGCGCGCCGATGTCTCGCCGCTGGCGCTGGCGCAGGAGCATCGCGAGACGGAAGCAGCCTTGCGCGCCAGCGGAACGCCTTTCGTGCTGCTGCGCAACGGCTGGTACACGGAAAATTACGCCGCCTCCATCGCGCCGGCGCTGGCGCATGGCGCCTTCATCGGCGTCGCCGGCGAGGGCCGGATCGCCTCCGCCGCGCGCGCCGATTACGCCGAGGCCGCGGCCGCCGTGCTGACGGGCGCGGATCATGCCGGCCGCATTTATGAATTGGCCGGAGACGACGCCTATACGCTCGCCGAATTCGCCGCCGCGATCGGCGAAGCCTCGGGACGAAAGATCGTCTATCAGAACCTGCCCGAGGCCGATTTCACCGCCGCTCTCGTCGGCGCCGGCCTGCCGGACGGATTCGCCGCTCTGCTCGCCGATTCCGACGCCGGCGCCGCAAAAGGCGCGCTATTCGACAATGGCGGCCAGCTCAGGGCGCTGATCGGTCGGCCGACGACGCCTTACGAGGTCACGATCGCGCAGACATGGGCGACGCTCGCCGCATCCTCCAGCGCCGAATGACCGACGCTTCGATCCCGCGCGTGCGGGTGATAAGCTCCCGCGTATGAGCGAAGCAGCGGCGGATTTCTCCACGGTCACGATCGGCGCGTCTTTGCGCCGCGTGACCTTCGGCAATCATTTGCCGCTCGCGCTCATCGCCGGCCCCTGCGCGCTGGAGAGCCGCGCGCAGGGCCTCGAGATCGGCGGAGCGCTGGCCGAGTTCGCCGATCGGCTGAAGCTCGGCGTCGTCTTCAAAGCCTCCTTCGACAAGGCCAATCGCAGCTCGGGCGCCTCGGGGCGCGGCCTCGGCCTTTCCGCCTCTCTGCCGATTTTCGCCGAGATCAAGGAGCGCTTCGGTCTGCCCATCCTCACCGACGTTCATGAGACGACGCAATGCGCGCCTGTGGCGGAGGTTGCGGATATTCTGCAAATCCCCGCCTTCCTCTGCCGGCAGACCGATCTTCTCGCGGCGGCAGCCCACACGGGGCGCGTCGTCAATGTGAAAAAGGGCCAGTTCCTCGCGCCCTGGGACATGCGCCACGCCATCGACAAGCTGCGCGCCGAGGGCGCCGCCGGCACATTGGCGACGGAGCGCGGAACCAGCTTCGGCTATAACGCCCTCGTCTCCGACATGCGCGCTCTGCCCATTCTCGCCGAGACGACGGGCGTTCCGATCATTTTCGACGCCACCCATTCCGTGCAGCAGCCGGGCGGGCTCGGCGCGGCCTCCGGCGGCGAGCGGCGCTTCGTCCCCGTGCTGGCGCGGGCGGCGGTGGCGGTGGGCGTCGCGGCGCTGTTCATCGAGACGCATCCAGACCCGGATAGCGCCGTCTCCGACGGCCCGAATATGATCGCGCTGCGCGAATTGCCGGCGTTGATCGAGGCGCTTCTGCCCTTCGACCAGTTGGCGAAGGCGCTCCGATAAAGCGCCTCACCCCCGCCCGCGATAGGGCGGAACGCCCTGGTCGGGCAGCCAGAGTCCCGCGGGCGGCTCGCCCGTCTGCCAGAAGACGTCGATCGGTATGCCGCCGCGCGGATACCAATAGCCGCCGATGCGCAGCCAGCGCGGCGTCATCGCCACCACGAGATCCTTGGCGATGCGGATGGTGCAATCCTCGTGGAAGGCGCCGTGATTGCGATAGCTGCCGAGATAGAGCTTCAGCGACTTCGATTCGACGAGCCACTCCATCGGCGCATAGTCGATGACGATATGCGCGAAATCCGGCTGGCCGGTCACCGGGCAGAGCGAGGTGAATTCCGGCGCGACGAAGCGGACGAGATAGGTCTCGCCCGGATGCGGATTGGCGACGAGGTCGAGCTCGGCCTCGTCGGGCGAATTGGGCAGCGCCGTCTTCTGCCCGAGCAGCGCGGCGCCCTTGTGCGTCTTCGTCATGCGGAAAACTCTTAACCCGACGCGGGCGCGCGTCAATCGGGCGCGTCAGTCGGGCGCGTCAGTCGAGAATGAGATCGGCGCGAAAACGCCGCGCCAACTCGATCATCGCGCCCGCAGCCACGGCCGCGCCGGCGATGAGCGCGAAAAAACCCGCGCCCGAGAGGCTGGACCAGAAGCCGCCGAGCCAGCCGCCGAGGAAATTGCCTGCGAACATGGTCAAGAACCAGGCGCCCATCGCCATGGAGCGCGAGCGCGGCGGCGCGAGGCGCGAGACCAGCGAGAGCGTGATCGGCGAAAAGCACAATTCGCCGAGCGTGAGAACGGTGAAATAGACCGCGAGCCACAGCCAGCTCGACAGCCCCTCGTCGCGCGTCGCCGCGGCCAAGGCGAGGATCAGATAGGCGAGGCCGAGGCCGAAACAGCCGAGCGACAGTTTGACGATGGTCGAAGGCTCCCGCCCCGCGGCCGAGAGCCGCGCCCATAGCGCCACGAGCGGCGGCGTGAAGAGGAAGATCATCAGCGGGTTGAAGGATTGGAACCAGGTGACGGGAATTTCGCCGCGCCAAAACCATAGATCGACATGGCGATCGGTGAAGCGCTCGGCCCAGAGCGCGATGGTGTTGCCCTGCTGCTCATAGGCCGCCCAGAAGAGAATGGCCGGCGGCGCGAGCAGCAGCAGGCCGAGCAGCCCGCGCCGATCGCCGCGCGTCGCGCTCTCGGCGACGGGCGCCGGCGCGGTCTCCATCGGCAGGCTGGGCAGGCCCGAAAGATAGATGGCGAGGCCGATCGCCATGCCGACGCCGGCGCTGGCGAAGCCATAATGCCAGCCCAATGTCTCGCCGATCGTTCCGCTCACCAGCGGCGCGAAGAAGCCGCCGACATTTATGCCGACATAGAAGATCGAGAAGGCGCGATCGCGGCGCGGATCGTCTTGCCGATAGAGCCCGCCGACTTGCGTGATGATATTGGGCTTGAAAGCGCCATTGCCGAGCGCGAGCGTCATCAGCGCGACGAGAAACAGGCTCTCCGACGCCATCATGAAATGGCCGGCGATCATCAGCGCCGCGCCGAGACACACCGTGTAGCGGCGCCCGAGCCAGCGATCGGCGAGATAGCCGCCGAGAATGGGCGTCAGATAGACGAAGCCCGTGTAGAGCCCATAAATCTGTGAGGCGAAGGGCTGCGGCGCCAGCGGGCCGAAGGCGAATTCGAGCGCGCGCTTCAGCGTGTCGAGGCCGATGACGCCCTCGGCGCGCCCCGGCCCGAGCAGATGATCCACCATGTAGAGAACGAGCAGAGCGCGCATTCCATAATAGGAGAAGCGCTCCCACATTTCGGTCGCGAAGAGAAAGGCGAGCCCGCGCGGATGGCCGAGCAGATCGGCCGCGCGCGGGGAGCCGATCACAGGCGCTCGCCCGCATCCGGCCGCATCGCCTTTTTCAGAATGTCCGGCGGAATGCGAATATCGGCGACCTTCCACGTCCAATCCGAGAGGGCGAAGACGATCGCGACGCCGTCCTTATGCGTGATGCGAAATCGCGTCGGCGACACGAGCTCGAAGCGATGCGCGAAACGCCGGAGATCGAGCTCCTTTTGCTCGCCGCCCTCGCCGCCGCCCGCGGCCGCCGGCGCGCGCCGGGACAGCAAGGCGCCTATGGCGGCAGGAGAGACGAAGCGATCGACCGCCGTGTCGATGAGCGCGGGGCCGATGGCCGCCAGCAGACCGGCGCCGAGCCGCGCGCCGGGACTGCGATTCTTGTCCGCCTCGTCGAGCGCGCGCGTCATGACGATCGTCGCGAGCTGCTCCTTGATCGAGGTCCGCACGGCGGGAAAATCGACATGGTCGGATATAGCCTCGGCATTGCCCGCTTTGACGCCCGCCTCGAGCTGGCGCAGCGAGAGAAAGGCGTAGCCGGCGTAGAGAAGCGCCAGAGCCAGCAGCGCGACAAAGGCGATAAGGGCGCGTCGCATGATGTTTCCCCGGAAAGCCGCGTCGAAGGTGACGACGCGGCGACCTGTCGGTTCTCGTCCATCCGGGGACGATCTGGCAAGCCTGCGCGTCAGGCGCCAGGTCGATCGCTGCGAGCGCGCGGGGTCGATGAAGACACTCTGTGAGAGTGATTTGGTGCCCAGGAGAGGACTCGAACCTCCACGGCTTTCACCACTGGTACCTGAAACCAGCGCGTCTACCAATTCCGCCACCTGGGCAACGCGGCTCTCTTACGAGGCCGACGCTCCGCTTGTCAATGGCGCTCGTCATGCTTCGGTCACGCTCGCGCGGCGCATTCCCTTTCCGGCCAAATCGCGCTAGAGCATCCGCCCGAAACGGAGCGATAGTCTCGAGCGCTCCGAGCGAATCGGCGTGGGGCGAAGAATGAGCGCAGATGTGAACGATGCCGGGCGGATCGTGACGGTGTTCGGCGGGTCGGGTTTCATCGGGCGCCATGTGGTGGCCGCCCTGGCGCGGGACGGCTGGCGCGTGCGCGTCGCCTGCCGGCGGCCGGACCTCGCCTTTTTCCTGCAGCCTCTGGGCAAGGTGGGGCAGATTTTCCCGGTGCAGGCCAATCTGCGCAATCCGGCCTCCGTCGCCGCCGCCGTGCGCGGGGCCGAGGCCGTCGTCAATCTGGTCGGCGTGCTGGCCGAGGGCGGCAAGCAGAAATTCTCGACCCTTCATGCGCAGGGCGCCAAGGCCGTCGCCGAGGCCGCCGTCGCGGCGGGCGTGAAGCATCTCGTGCATGTCTCGGCGATCGGCGCGGACAAGAATTCGCATTCCGTCTACGCCCGCACCAAGGCGGAGGGCGAGGCCGCGATTCGCGGCGCTTTCCCCGGCGCGGTGATTCTGCGCCCCTCGGTCGTCTTTGGTCCGGAGGATCAGTTCTTCAACCGATTCGGCACGCTGGCGCGCTATCTGCCGTTCGAGCCCGTCATCGGCGAGGCGACGCGCTTCCAGCCGGTCTATGTCGGCGATGTCGCGCATGCCGTGGCGCTGGCCGTGGACGGCCGCGCCCAGGCCGGCGCCACTTATGAGCTCGGCGGCCCGGAGGTGAGGACGTTCCGCGCGCTCGTCGAATATGCGCTGAAGGTCGCCGAGCGAGACGTGAAAATCCTGCCGCTGTCCTTCGCCACCGGCGCGCTGATCGCCCGCGTCACGCAGACGCTGCACTCCCTGTCGCTCGGACTGTTCCCGAGCCTGCTGACGACGACGGTCGATCAGGTGGAGCTGCTGCGCCACGACAATGTCGTCTCCGCCGAAGCCAAGGCCGCCGGGCTGACGCTCGAGGGTCTGGGGATCGCGCCGACGGCGTTCGAGACGATCGTCCCGTCCTATCTCTACCGTTTTCGCAAGACCGGGCAGTATCAGGCGCAGCGGCTCGCCTGAGCCGCGCCGCCGTCAGCGCGCCCGCGCCGCCGCGCGGGCGGGCGGGGCGGCGAGACGCTTGTGCAGGCGCACCATGAAGGCGACGCCGAACAAAGGCGTGAACAGATTGAGCCCCGGCACGGCGACGAAGCCGGCGATGAACAGGCCCGCGAGGAACAAGGTCGTCGCATGGCGGCGCGTCAGCTCGCGGGCTTCCGCCAGCGAGCAATAGCGCGTCGCGGCGAAGGCGAAATATTCCCGGCCGAACAGATAGGCGTTGGCGATCACGAAGACGATGGCGTTGACGCCCGGCACCAGCAGCAGCAGCAGCGCCACGAGATTGACGCAAGCCGAGACGAGCGCGAAGCGCAGCGCCATGACCATCGCCTGACCGGCCGGCAGCGGGCGGCCGCGGGGCCCATGGGGGTCCAGCTCCTCCTCGACGACATCGGCGAGATCGTCGAGGAAAAAGCCCGCGACGAGAATGGAGATCGGCGCGATGAGAAAGGCGAGGCCGACGATCAGCCCCGCCCCCGTCGCGAAAGAAACGATGGTTCGCAACCAATAATTATCGACCGTGAGAAACGAGAGCGCGACCTTGTCGAGCCCCGTCCAGGCGAGCGCCAGCAGCACGAAGGTCAAGCCGAGGCTCTTGAGCAGCACTGTGCGGAAGGGCGGAGAGAAGATCTGACGGGCGGCGTCCAGGGCGGCTTGCAGCATGAGGGCTCCGAGGCGAAATTCGCCGTCAACATGGGGGGATGCGGGCGCAGGCGCAAGCCGCGCCGAGGCAATCGCGAGAAAGGCTCGGCGGAAGCGGCCCTCCTCGCGACGAGGCGCGTCGCGCGGTCGTCCGCAGGCCTGAGCGGCGCGGGCGAGCGCCGTCGTGAAATTTGTGCTAGGGGCTCGCGCGCGGCCCGAATTCGAAAGGCGAGGTCTCGGCATTGATAGGACGACATTGGTTCAGACGGCGCCCCCGTTCCGAGGAGGTTCCGGTCGCGAATTTGTTTACGGGCGACGAGACGCGCGCCCCGTCATTCCAGAACGCCGTCGACACGATTCCCGGCTGGAACTGCCATTTTCCCGTCGAATATGGCCTCACGGCCGGACGACTGCCGGCCTTCGACGATCCGCGCATCAGCTGGACGATCGAGCGCTATGGCGATCTCACGGATCGCAAAGTGCTGGAGCTCGGCCCGCTGGAAGCCGCGCACACCTATATGCTGGCGAGGGCAGGCGCCCATGTCGACGCGGTGGAGGCCAACCGGCTCGCCTTTCTGAAATGTCTGGTGACGCGGGAAGTTCTCGATTTCCCCAACGCCCGCTTCTATCTCGGCGACTTCGTGCAATGGCTCGAGCAGACGCAGAAGCGATATGATCTCATCGTCGCGAGCGGCGTGCTCTACCATATGCGCGAGCCGTTGCGGCTGCTGCGCGCCATGTCGGAGCGCGCCGACGCCATTTATCTTTGGACGGTCATGGTCGACGACGACCAGCTCCCCCCCAGCGCGACGCAGCGGTTCGAAAATCTCGACGTGCGTCTCTATGCGCGCGGCTATGGCGATCGCAGCGTGGCCTTTTGCGGAGGCTCGATGGATTTTCCCAATTGGATGCACAGGGACGACATTCTCGCCGTGCTCGCGGCGCTCGGCTATGACGACGTCGCCGTGCTGAACGACATCATCGGGACGGCGGGCAACGTCCTTCCGACATTTTCCGTATTCGCCAGACGGAGCGCTTCGGTCGGGTGACGACGTCTCGCGGCGCGGCGGGGGCCCGGCCCTTTCGTCTGCGCCGCCCGATCCGACAAGGCGCGCGCCGCCAGCGGGCGTCTCTTCATAGAGGAATGGTATGAGCATTCAGGACAACGCCAAGCAGCTCCCCTTCGGCAGACGCATGTTGCGCGCGCTTCGTTCCCTGGTCGGGTTGAAGAACGAGCCGCTCCCCGTGGAGCACGTCAAGCTCAATCGCAGCCAGTACAAGACGATCTGGAACTCCGTCTCGGTCTCCGAAGACAATGCGAAAATGGCCGTCAGCGGCTATATCGACGAGGATCTGTATCGCCAGATGGGCGAGGGCACGCGCGACATGCTGCAGAACTATGTCGGCATAGGGCCGAACGATGTGGTGCTGGAGATCGGCGCCGGCGTCGGCCGCGTCGGCGCCGCGCTGGCCCCCATCTGCAAAGAATGGATCGGCGCCGATGTCGCCGAGAACATGCTCGGCCATATTCGCCAGCGCCTTGCCGCTTTCGACAATGTTCGCACCGTCGCGACCAGCGGCTTCGATCTCTCCGCCGTGCCGGACGCCTCCGTCGACGTCGTCTACAGCACGGTCGTCTTCATGCATCTCGAGGAATGGGATCGCTACAGCTACATCAAGGAAGGCTTCCGCATTCTGCGGCCGGGCGGACGCATGCTCGTCGACAATGTCGACATCACCTCCGACCTCGGCTGGAAATTCTTCGAGGAGCATTGCGCGGTTCCGCCCTTCGAGCGGCCGGCGCAGATCAGCAAGACCTCGACGCCCCAAGAGCTCGAGACCTATTTCCAGCGCGCCGGCTATGAGGCGATCGAGCAGGTGCGCGCCGGACTGTGGATCGTCACCTATGGACGCAAGCCCGCGGCTCCCGCGCAGGAGGCCGCCGCCGCTCTGGAAGAGGCCCAAGCCGTCGGCTGACGGCGTAAAAATTGCTTTCATGCCGCCCGAGGAACGGGCGGCATGAAGACATTTCTCGACTGGTCGGCTTACGACACTTACGGCATAGGCGACGCCTATTCCGGCATTCCGGCGACCGGCGGCAATTACGCCAAGGCGGTCGCCGTGTGCATGCACAGCCGCGATTGTCAGAAGACCGCCAAGGGCGTCATGTGCCCGAGCTATCGCGTCACCGGCGATGTGAAACATTCGACCGAGGCCCGAGTCGCCGCCTTCAAGGCCGCGCTCAACGACGGAACCGACGAGCGCGCCTTCGCCGACCCGCGCCTCGACGAGGCGATGGACCTCTGCGTCTCCTGCAAAGCGTGCAAGAAGGAATGTCCCAGCGCCGTCGATATGACGCTGATCAAGACCGAATATCTCGCCCAGCGTCATGAGATCGTCGGCGTGCCGAAGCGGCTGCGCCTGTTCGGCGGCGTGCCGGAATGGGCGGGGCGGCATCGCGCGCTGCTGCGCTTCGGCATTCGGCTGCGCAATCGCTCGCGTCTTCTGTCCAAGCTCGCGGAAAAATGGATCGGCGTCACCGCCCGCCGTCCGATTCCCGAGCCCGCGCCGGCGGCTTTCACACGCTCCGCCCCGGCGGCCGGCGTCGGCGCGCGCGGCGAGGTGATCCTCTTCGTCGACACTTTCTGTCATCACTTCGATCCGCATGTGGCCGAGGCCGCCGTCGAGGTGCTGGAGCATGCCGGCTATAGCGTCCGCATCGCCGAGCCGGCCCCGACCGATGCGGAGCCGGATCGTCCGCTGTGCTGCGGCCGCACCTATCTCACCACCGGAATGGTGAAGAAGGCCCGCGGCGAGGCGGAGCGCGTGCTCGCCGCCTTCCGCGGCGAGATCGCCGCCAAGACGCCGATCATCGGCCTCGAGCCCTCCTGCCTTCTGTCGCTGCGCGACGAGCTCTACAGCCTCGGCCTCGGGCCGGAGGTCGGCGATCTCGGCAAGCAGCTCTTTCTGCTCGAGGAGTTTCTGGCCCGCGAGCATCAGAACAAGGGCCTGCGCCTCGCGCTGAAGCCGCTCGATCTGCCCAAGGCGGTGGTGCATGGCCATTGCCATCAGAAGGCCTTCGGCGTGATGAAGGCGACGAAAAAAGTGCTCGGCTGGATTCCGGGCTTTTCCTTCGACATCGTCGAGACGAGCTGCTGCGGCATGGCCGGCAGCTTCGGCCTGGAGGCCGAGCATTACGAGACCTCGATGAAAATGGCGGAGCTTTCGCTGCTACCGGCGATGCGCGACGCCGCGCCCGACGCGCCGCTGATCGCCAATGGCTTTTCGTGCCGCCATCAGATCGAGCATGGCAGTGGCCGCAAGGCGCGCCATATCGCGCTTCTGCTGCGCGACGCGCTGCAACCGGCGCAGCCCGCGGAATAGGGCGAGAGCCACCAAGGCCGTCATGGCCGGGCTTGTCCCGGCCATCCACGCCAAGCGGCGGAGGCATTGTCGGACGCGCGCTCTCGCCAGAGGGCCATAAGGCCCGCTTCGCGCGCAACCGTCCAGCTTTGTCGGCTATCCGACAGAAATGAACGCCAGCGCGCTCAGCTCTCCCCCGCGCGACGCTGGGAGAGTTCCTCCATCAGCGCCGATACGGTGTCGAGCAGGCGGATCGCTCCCGGCAGGCGGGAATGGGCGTTCTGCTGCGCCTCGCCCACGGGCTCGAGCCCGCGCCACCAGTCGATGAAATCGCCGATCAGCGCCCGCCCCGGAATTTGCTCGAACGGAACGCCCGGATAGGCGTCGAGGCCGAAGGCCGCCTCGAAGTCCCGCAGGCAATTCTCGACATAGCGGGCGTCGGTCCCATTGAGCGCGAAAGGCCGCTCCGGCGCGCGACGCACCATGCGGACCTCGCTCAGCTCCGGAATATAGTCCTTGATCACCGCCCCTGCTCCGTCGCCGCGGACACCGCTGCGAGCGTCCCCATCAATTGCGGCGCCAGTCTCGATTCGCGCCGCATGGCGCGACGCTTGCATTTTCGAGGAATGACCACCACAGCGACCGATGCGGCGCAAGCCGCCCCGCCGACAGGCGAAAGAGGGCCGGTTCCGCCGGCGCTCAAACGATTCATCTGGGACATTCAATCGATGGTCGAGCTCGCCGACAGCGAGCGAGAGATTCTTCTCATCGGCCGCGACCTCATGACCCGCCTCGTCGCCAGCGACGACTGCCTGCCGGAGGTTTTCGCCGCCGCTCTGCCGGCGCGGGGCCGACAGGTCCAGCTCTATAGCGACGGGGAGGAGCGCTTCACCGTCGTCGCCTCCGTCCTCGCCGGCGGCGCGGGCCTGTCGCTGGAGCAGCCGGGCGTCTGGGAAATCACCGGCGTGCTGCGCGGCGCCGTGGCGCGGCGCCTGCCCGCGGAGGCCGAGGAGGCTCGCACGCTGGAGAGAGGCGCCGTCGAGGCGCGTCTCTCGAAGGCGGGCGCCTCCGCCGCGCTCGCCAATGCGCTGGCCGCGGAGGTTTCGATCGCGCTTCATGTCTATGGCGGGGCGATCGGCGGCATGATCCGGCGTTCGGTCTCGCCCGACGGCGCGATCGGCGAGGGAGAGCCCTACGCCAATGGCGAGGCGACGCCGCCCTACGATATTTTCACGATCCAGACCGAGATAAAGGATTAGGGGCGAGGCCCCTCCCCAGCCCTCTCCCGCGAAAGCGAGGGAGCGGGCCGCTCAGCGCGCCGAGACGAAGCGATCCGTCGGCAAAATCGCCGCCTGGCCGGCGAAAGCCTGCGCCTGTCCGCTCGCCGTCAAGGGCGCGAACAAGCCCAAATCGGCGCGCGCCGCGGAGCGCGGCGCCGCGAAAGTGGTCCCGAGCGTCGTTCCGCCCGGCAGCCGGCTCGCCGAGACGGCGGTGGTCAAGGTCTGGAAGTTGGAGCGGTCGAGACGCGCCGGCACCAGCTCCACTTTGGGCTTGGCTGCGGGCGCCGGCTTGACGGGCGCAATGCGCAGATCCGAAGCGGTGGGCAAATCGCCGGCCCCATAAGGAAGGGATTGGGCGGCGGAGGGCGCATAGGCGAGCAGCGGCTCCGGCTTGGCGACGGCCAGCGTCGCCGGACGCGCGACCGGCTGCGGGACGCTGCGCGGGGCCTCCTCCGAGACGCCGCCGCGCAGGCTGGCGGCGCCGAGATCGACGAGGCTCGCAATGGCGCCGCCGGCCCGTCGGGCGGGGGCGGACGGAGCTGCGGTCGGCGGAGCGGCGGCCGGAATGCTCGCCAGCGACGCGAGCTCGCTCGGTCGCGACGGCGGCAGAGGCGCCCCGACGAGCGAGAGAAACATAGGCCGCCGCGGCGGCAGCGGGGCCGCGATCGCGGCGTCGAGCTTCGCCTCGATCATCGCCTCCTCGGCCGAGAGCCCGAGCGACGCCACGGCGACGGGCTTCTCCCGTTCCGTCGTGCGGGGCGCGGCGGGCGCCGCGCGCAGCTGCGTCTCGCCGCGCGGCAGATCGCGCTCGGCCGTCACGATGCGTTCTTGCTCGCGGCGGCTCGGCTTGTCGGCGGGGGCGGCTTCGGCGCTCTCCTCATCCGCTTCGGCGGAGGGACGGGCGGCCGAGCGGCGCGGCGCCAGAGACGCCCATTGCTTGCGCGCGGCCGGCGGCGGCGCCGTCGCGACGGCGTTGTCCTCGTCCTCCTCGCCGCCGCCGAACAGCATGGCGAAGAGACCCTTGCTCTGGCGCTCGACGGCCGGCACATAGGCGCCATTGCCGCGCGCCTCGATCTCGGCCTTGGCCTCCTCATAACGCGCGAGCGGCTGATTATTGGTCGGCAGATGCACAGTCTTGCCGTCCGGGAACAGCCGGGCGAGCTGGTCATAGTTCATGCGCGGCCAGGACCGCACGCCGCCGACGTCGAGATGCACGAAAGGCGTGCCGGCGGTCGGATAATAGCCGACTCCGCCGCGCTGCATGCGCATGCCGATCTCGCGGATCTGCTCCATGGACATGCCGGGCATTGTGGTGTCCATCGCCTTGCCGAGCATATGCTGCGAATATTTCGCCACCGCGCGCGAACGCCGGCGCAGCATGGCGTTGGTCTCCGGCGAGCGATAGGCGGAGACGACATGGACGGGCTCGGACGCGCCGGCCTGCCGATAGGCCTCCCACACGACATCGAACAAATGCGGGTCCATCTTGGTCGGCTCGTCGCGCCGCCAGTCGCGCAGGAACCAGTTCAGCTGCTCCAGCACGGATTGGTCGTAGCGCCCGCCGACCAGATAGGTCGCGGCGATCTGCTCTTTGGTGTGGGTGTGAAAGAGATAGAGCGTGCGCGTCTCGCCATTGGCGACCGCGTCTTCGGTGAAGGACGGAGTCAGCGCCGCCAGGAGCGCCGTCGTGAGCGCCGCCACAGCGCTCACGAGCGGCGCGATAGACCGTCGTGAGAGGAGAGGCGCGCCTTCCCGCCAATCGTGCAAAACGTCTCTTCTTTCCGCTGGTCGACGGGCGAACGCCCGACGAAATGAATTCCAAGACGCGAGCGCCGAACGCGCCGAAAATCGATCATGCGATCGATCACGGTTTCGCCCTTGCCGGCGCCTTAGCGCCGCTGGACGCAGTCTTCCCCCTATGACGGGCGAATCAGTCTCGCCCTTAGGGGAGGCACGCTATTTCGACATAATGGCGAAAAATTGCCCAGCCGCCTTTGCGACACAATGTCGAGTTCACGTTGAAAGTCAATGCGTCGCGACGGCGGCGAGGGGCGGGACGAAGACGCCCGAGGCGAGAATAGGCTGGCCTCCGGGGATGATCGGAGCAGGCGCGGCTGCGACAGCCGGCTCCTCGGGCCGAGTCTGCGCCTCGGCGTCGCGAGGGGTGAAGGCGCCCGAGGGCGGACGGCGCGGCGGCTCGGGAGCCTCGACCGGCGCAGCGCCATTGGCGCGGATGGAGGCCGTCGTCATGGGATCGACCGCCCCGGTCGCCGCCAGCCGATCGCGCGCGGCGAGGGCGAGGCGGATCGGCCCCTGCGGCGGCGCGGCGGGGTCGGCGAAAGCCTGAGACACGGCGCCCCGCACTTTCTGGGCGAGATCGCCCAGCGGATCGGGCGCCGGCGCGGCGGAGGCGAGGGTCTGGGCGGCGCGCCGGCTGCGGCCGGCGGAGGCGATCATCGTGCGATCGCTGCCGTTGCAATTGCGAATGCCTAGTGAAATCAGCTCATTGCCGTTCAACACCCGATATTGGCGGGTCAGATAGCCGAGCCGCTCGCGCACTGCGGCGGGATAGTAATTGAACAGCTCGGCGGAGACGCCGGCGTCGGTCTGATGGTCTATCGCATTATAGGCCAAATGGAATTTGACCAGCGAATCCGGATAGACGCAGACATTGGGCAGGCTGAGAGCCATCGTGCAGGCCGACCGGCATTCGTGCAGGCGAACCTCGCGGCCCTCGCGGCGGTATATTTCCGTTTGCGCCTGATACTCCGAGACGAGACCGCCGACATCCTTGTAGACGACGACCGGCGCCGGAGCAGGCGGCGGCGACAGATATCCCAAGAAACACCCCTACGCTCTACTGACGTCCGACAAGAGGAGATTCACCTCATCATGGTGAATAGTCTCTTAAAGCCCGGATCATCCTCTGATGCCGACCCTCAGGCCGGGCGCAGGACGTTCTTGCAAGACATTGCGGCGAAAATGAAAAAGGGCGGCGGGACGGCCGCCGGTCTTCAGCGACACCTCGCCCGTCGGCTCGACGGCGGCCGACGTTTCCACGAGGCGTCGGAAGTTCTGCTTGTGGAGATGGCGGCCGGCGATGGCCTCCACCGTGCGCTGCAGCTCGGTGAGCGTGAACGCCGGCGGCATCAGCTCGAAGATCACCGGGCGGTATTTCATCTTGGCGCGCAGCCGGCCCATCGAGGTGGCGAGAATGCGCCGATGATCGTGCTGCATGGCCGCGCCTAGCGGCGGCGGCTTCACGCCGCGCTTCAACGCCGCCTCGCGTCCGTCGCGCCAGGCCTCCTCGACGAGGCCGGCCTCATAGAGCAGCTCATAGCGCTCGAGCGCATTCTCCTCGTCGAGCCCCCTGCCCTGTGGCCGGAACAGAAGATTGACGCGGTCGCGCCGTCGCAGCCCGGAGGAGGAGAGCGCGTCCGGCGCCTCCTCCACCCAGGCCGAGAGGCCCGGCAATATCGTCGTCTCCATCAGCTCGGGCCGGCCGCCGCGCCAATCCTCCCAGGGGAAGAATTCGTACCAGCTGCGGAAGCCGCGAATGTCGCCCGCCTGTCCCTCGGCGATGCGGGTCAGCGCCAGATAGCCCACGGAGACGACATGCGGATCGCGGTCGCCGGCGCGGGCGTGGCGACCGCGGTCGCCGAACGTATAGAGCTGCTCGACATAGCCGAGCGTCATGCCGGTCTGCTCGGCGACCCAGGCGCGCAGGCCGATCTCGAATGTGCGGTGGCGCACCGGATCGAAGGGACCGGAGGGCAGCGCCGCGCGGGCGTCCTCCCCGGAGGCGGCGACAGTGAGGATGAGCGGCTCGTCCTCCTGCGCGGCGACGATCGCGGCGGTGAGGCCGATGGCGACCGGCAGCGGCCCCTCCGGCTCGCGCGGCGATCCCTCCGGCGCGCGCGGATGGTCGAAGCTCGTCATGAAAAGCTCGTCATGAAATTGGCGTCAGGCGAGCTCGAGCGCGAAGGGCGCACCCTCATAGCAGTCGGCGCCGCGGCCGATCTCGGCGATGGCCGCCGTCATGCGGCCGTCGCGCGCGAGGATGCGATCGGCGAGCGCGACGAGCCGGCGGTTGGGCGTGGCGGTCGGCGAGGCGCGGCGCAGCTCGCACGCCAATTCGCTCTCGGCGCGCTGCGGCGCCAGCGCGCAGGCGAGAATGAAGGCCGCCGCCGGCGAGCGGCTGACGCCCGCGTAGCAATGGATGACGAGCGGCTCGCGCCGGTCCCAGGCGCCGGCGAAGGCCAGCAGGCTCTCTATATGGGCGCCATTGGCGAACACATGGCCGTCCTGGTCCGCCTCTATGTCGGAGACGGCGAGGCGCAAATGGCGCTCCGGGACGATCTGGCTCGGGCGCGCCAGCGAGGCGCCGGCGGTCAGAATGGTGATGAGCGAGCGCGCGCCGCTGGCGCGCACCGTGTCGACGACCTTCGTAAGCGAACAGACATAGAGGTGCGCCATGTCTCACCTTCTCTGTGTCACTTCGATGCCTCATCCTCGATGCGTCGCTATTCGCCTCGCTCGACAGCGGCGAAGCGCGCGAGAAAGCGCTGCTGCGCGGCCTCGACCGAAAGCGGCTCCAACGCTCGCGCGCAAGCGTCGGGCGCCAACCCCGGACGGCCGAAGATGCGCTCGGCTTCCGCGCGTGTAAAGCCGGCGAGACCCACCGCCTCGAAAAAAGCCGAGGCGCGATCCGCCCGTTTGGCGAGACGCAAAAGCGCGGCGTCCGGCTCCGTCGGCAGCGAAAAGCGCAGCAGGATCGCCGTCAGAATGCGTTTCTCCACGCTCTTGTATGTGTCGCCTATGACGGCTTTGAAGGGGGAGATCATGTCGCCGATCACATATTCCGGTGCGTCATGAAGCAGCATGAACAGCCGCCCCTCGCGCCCGAGCCCGGGCGTGAGGGCGCAGGCGATCTCCTCGACCAGCAGGCTGTGCTGGGCGACCGAGAATATATGTGGGCCATGCGTCTGACCGTTCCAGCGGGCGACGCGGGCGAGCCCATGGGCGATATCCTCGATTTCCACATCCAGCGGCGATGGATCGAGCAGATCGAGCCGCCGGCCGGACAGCATGCGCTGCCAGGCGCGGGGGGCCGCCTCGGCCTTCACTCCGCGCATCGGTGGCACTCCGCCAGATGGTCGTCGACCATGCCCACCGCCTGCATGAAGGCGTAGACGATCGTCGGGCCGCAGAAGGCGAAGCCTCGCGCCTTCAGATCTTTGGCGAGGCGGCGCGAAATTTCGCTCTCGGTCGGAACGCCGGCCGTCGTGCGCGGGCGGTTGACGATCGGGACGCCGTCGACGAAGTCCCAGAGATAATTCGAAAATCCCACGCGCTCCTCGATCTCTATCCAGGCGCGCGCCGAGGCGACGGCGCCTGTGATCTTGGCGCGATTGCGGATGATTGCCTGATTTTGCATCAAAGTTTCGACGCGCGCGGCGTCGAATCGCACGATCGAATGCGGATCGAAACCCTCGAATGCGGCGCGGAAGCCCTCGCGGCGGCGCAGAATCGAGATCCAGGAGAGGCCCGCCTGGAATCCGTCGAGGATCAGTTTTTCATACAGAGCGCGCGAGCAGCGCTCCGGCCGACCCCACTCCTCGTCGTGATAGGCGACGTAGAGCGAATCGTAACCGGCCCAAGGACAACGCAAAAGCCCGTCCGGATGAGCGAGCGCCGGCGCATCTCGCCAGGCGAGTGGGTTTTCACGTTTGGCGGCCATGCCCCTTCCCTCGCGCGCGGAACGCGCCATCTGAGCCGAAAGAGCGTTTCATAACATCCTCATTGCGGTCCCGGCGAGCTTGCGGCCCATGCGTCGATGCAAGACAATTGGCACAGGCCGTGCTCGCAGTGCGGCCGTCGGGAGCCGATTGCGCCGACGAATCTTCATCGGCGACGGCGCTCACCAAGGAGAAATTTTATGTCGATCCGTCTCGTCTCTTACGCTGCTGCCGGCGCCCTCGCAGTCGCCCTGGCCGCCGTCGCCGCGGGTGAAGCGAAAGCGCAGGCGAATGTTTTGAAGGAATGCGGCTCGCAATATCAAGCCGCCAAATCCGCCAATGAGCTGAAGGGTCAGAGCTGGCAGGATTTTCTGAAGGCCTGCCGCGTCCGCCTCTCCGAGCAGCCCGCCGAGACCGCACCGGCCGCCGCCGCTCCCGCTCCGGCGGCGCCGATCCCGGCCGCCGCGCCCGAGCCCGCGCCGACGCCCGCCCCCACGCCGGCTCCGGCCGCCGCCACGCCCGCTCCCGCGCCGACGCCCGCCCCAACCCCGACCCCGGCCGCCGCGGCCAAGCCCGCGAAGCCGCTGAGCGAGGGCAAGGCCGCCCAGACCGCCCGCCAGAAGAAATGCGGCGCCGAATGGAAGGCGAAAAAGGCCGAGCTGCTGAAGGCCGACCCCAAGGCCACCTGGCCGAAATATTGGAGCGAATGCAACAAGCGCCTCAAAGCCGCGGGCGAGTGAGCGCCGGCGACAGCTGGACGATCGACAGGCCCGGCGCAAAAAGCGCCGGGCTTTTCATTTCGAGAGATCGGCGCGAGAAGCGCCAGGCTTTTCGTTTAGAGAGGCCGCGCGAGAAGCGCCGGGCTTTCGCTTCTGCAAGTGGAGAGAGCCGGGCGGCCTCTTGCGGCGCGGCGGCGTTTCATGGCACAGGCAGCGGGTCGCGAGACGATGGCGAGGCGCTCGGCAAGAAGCGCGAGAAGCGGGGAGACCGGAAGTTGGACAAGATCGAACTGCGCAAACTGCAGGCCTTCTTGCGCCGGTCGTTGGGCAATGAGGGCATTCGCGTGACGCCCGATCCCAAGAATCCCGATGAAGGAGCCGTTCACCTCGGCGAACGCAAGATCGCCTCCATCTCTCTCGACGACGAGGACGGCGACCGCTCCTTCGCCTTCGCGATGAAGCTGCCCGTCGGGCGCGAGACGCTGCAATCCTATCTGCGCAAGCTGTTCGAGAACGACGGTCTGACGATCGCGCCGCGGGGCCGCAAGACCGATTCGGTCGAGCTCAATTGCGGCGAGGATTTCCTCGGTGTCATCTCCGCCGACGACCCCAAGCAGCAGAGCTACACGCTGCAGATCGCCATACTCGACTTCGACCTCGACGATTTCTGACGGGTCGAGACCGCGTCAGCGCGGCCGATCGCCGTCGATCGACGCCAAAAAGGCGCGCAGGCCCCTCGCGAGCTCCTCCCAATCGCGCAGCAGCGCGGCGGAAAAACGCGCCTCGACGTCCAGCGTCTTCCACCGCAGCGCCCAGATGCAGGGAGCCGAGCCGAGAAACCCCGCGTCGCGACGCGGGCAGCGCGCGAAAAATTCCGTTCCATCGGGCGGCGCGAGATAGAGCTGCTCGAGCTCATAGGGCGATCCCGGCTCGAATCGGCGCATCACGAGGCCGCCCGGCCCGGCCCACACTTCGCTCTCCAGAAAGCGCGCATAGAGCCGCGACGGCCGCTCGGCGGGATCGAGCGCCTCGTCGCGCGGCGCGAGCGTGACGAAGACGCGCATCGGATCGAGCTCCTCGGAGGCGCGCCGCCGCGGATCGGCGCTCGGCCTCGGCGGCGGGGCGAAATCCGGCAGCACGGCGAGAAAGGAGAGACGGTCGAGCGCGCCGCCATAGCGCGTCGATTCGTCGCGCGCAAAGGCGGGAGCATAGGCGAAGCGCGCGTCGCCGAGGCTGGCGGCGACGATGGCGGGCTCGGCCTCATCGGTTTTGCGGAGGAGGCGATTGGCCCCCGCGGCGAGCAGCGCCAGCACCAGAGCGAGGAGAAAGAGACGCATGACTCTCGGGAAAGTGGAGCGAAGGGCGATCGGCCGAGCTTAACCGATTCCAGCCGGCTTCGCGCGCGGCGCGGCTGTCATCGGATCGCCGCAGCCGCACGCTTCTATGCGCGGCGCGAGCCGGCGCATTGTCAAAACAGGAGAATCGACGGACAGTTGCGCTCGAGCTGGCTCCCGGCTCGAAAGCGGCGTCGGTGACGCCCAACTACCAGCGTTTTCTAGAGAATCGATAATAATGGAGGTCAATATGCGTTCGATGAGCAAAGGATTTGCGTCCCGCTTGTCTCTCTTGGCCCTGGCCGCATTCGGCCTGGGGTTTGCGCCTAACGCCAACGCCGGCCAAACGCACGGCTGCTCGCTCTCGAGCCTGCGCGGCGCTTACGCCGTCAAGCTGGACGGCGTCTTGCAGGTTCCGAGCCTTCCCGAGCGGAAAATCAATCTGATCGCTTCCGTCACTTTCGACGGCGCGGGCAAGTTCAGCGCCACTGTGACCGGCAGAATCAACGGCGACCCGGTTACCGGGCCGTTCGCCGGCGTGTATTCGCTGGCGAGCGATTGCAACGGCGCTCTGGACCTGACTCAGGTCTTCAAGGGCTTCTCCAACGTGCAGGCCGACATCATCGCGATCGAGCGGGGGAAAGAATTGTTTCTCGTCATCGATTCTCCCGCTCCTCCCACCAATCCCGCCATCATCCAGGTCAGCGGCGTCGCCAAGCGCCTCCGCAGCGAGGACTGAGGACGCCGAAACCTGCAGAGCAGAGGAGGGCGCGCGATCTTCGCGCGCCTTTCGATTTGCGCGGAGCGGAATGACTCTAGCGGGACTTCGAACCGGCCCATCGTCTCCGCTCGCGGTTCCCTCTTCCCGCCAAAGACTCTAAAAAGCCCACGAAGCCCCTGCGCGCCTCGCTCCGAGGCCGACCGCGAAAACGGGCCCGGGAGACGAGGAGACCATGCCCCTCTACAAACTCGACGGCGTCGCGCCGCGCCTGCCGGCCTCCGGCCGCTTCTGGGTCGCGGCGGACGCTCGGATCATCGGCCGCGTGCAGCTCGACGAGGACGCCAACATTTGGTTCGGCTGCGTGCTGCGCGGCGACAATGAATGGATCACCGTGGGCGCGCGCAGCAATATTCAGGACAACAGCGTTCTCCACACCGATATGGGCTTTCCGCTGACGATCGGCGCCGATTGCACCATCGGCCATGGCGTCATTCTGCACAGCTGCATCATCGGCGAGGCGAGCCTCATCGGCATGGGCTCGACGATCCTCAATGGCGCGAAGATCGGCCGCAACTGCCTCGTCGGCGCCAATTCGCTCGTCACCGAGAATAAGGAATTCCCCGACAATAGCCTGATCGTCGGCGCGCCGGCCCGCGTCGTGCGAACGCTCGACGAGGGCGCGCTGGCGCGCAATCTCGAATCGGCGAAACATTATGTCGAGAACGCCGAGCGCTATGCGAAAGGACTGGAGCCGATCTGACGGCCCTCGCGGTCGTCGCGAAGAGCGCAGCGACCAGAGCGAAGGGCGCTCGAGCCCCCTCCCCAACCCTCCCCCGCTTTGCGGGAGAGGGAACAGATTCGGCGCTTCATCGAAGCTTCGCGTTGCGCTCGCCGTCCCCTCTCCCGCGAAGCGAGAGAGAATGAGGGAGGGAGCCCTCGGCTCGGATGACGCGCGCCATCGGCTTGCTTCGCTGCGCTCGCACCGACGAACGGAAACTCCCCCTGAGCCGCCTCAGCGCGCCGCGAAGAGCGGAACATTCGGATCGTCGATCGCGACCCAGATATTCTGGTCGAACTGCGATTGCCGCTTGACGAAGCGATAGGGCGTGTTGGTCCAGGGCCGCACGGCGTCATTCATATTGTCGAGGACGAATTCGCCGCGATTGGTCTTGACGGTCAATATCGCATGGCCGTCGCCGTTCTTCTCCTTCACCACCGTCATGAGCAGCGCGCCGCGGGGAAAGCCGAGCTCGATCAACATGCGGCGCTTCATCAGCGCATAATCCTCGCAATCGCCCTTCCCGTCGGTGGGATAGTCCCACCGATCGACGACGCCCCAATGCTCCATGTCGGAGACGGGCTCGATCGCATGATTGACATGGGCGTTGACGCGCTGAATCTCCTTATATGCCTTGGCGGTGAGATCGATGTCGCGCGGCGCGGAGGCGTCGATATCGCATTCGCCGCGATAGCGATGACAAAAATCCAGCCATCCATACGGAACGCTGGTCTCCGGCCCGAGAGCGGCATGGAGCAGAGACTCGGAAGCCGCCAGAACGGGCGCCGCTCCCCAGAAGGAGATCGCGCCGGCCAGCGCCACGCGCATCGTCGTTCTCGCCACTCTACGCAACATCTTCGTCGTCTCCCCGATCTGGAGACGAGAATAGATTTATTGTTTTGCTCGCTCGGTAAGTCGATAGCTCAGTTTTTCGTCCAATCCATTTAGATTTGACCGGATGATTTGTAAGTATACCAAGTGATGACCGAAATAGGCGAAATTTCGCGCTATTTTCGACAACCGACTGAAAATGCGCCGTGTTCCAACGCCTCCGAGGGCCCTCGGCTCATCGCCCGAGCAGGCGCTTCTGCTCGCGGCTGGCGCGTTCGTTAACGCGGGGGCCGAAATCGTCGTTAACGGGCTTGCCTCGGCGACGGCGAGGGACGAAATTGCGGCGGCGGCCATGGTTCCGTCTCAAAGGCGGCGTAGAGACACGGGCCGAGTTTCCATCGGGGTTCGACGACGATGTTGCTGCGCTTCGCAATTGCCCTGGCGACGAGCCTTCTCGTCTGCGTCGTCGCCGGCGCGCCGGTCGCCGAGCCGTTCAATCGCGCCGCGGACAATCCCTTCGTCGCGCGGCGCAGCCCGCTCGAGACCCATATCGACGAATGGCGGCTCGCGCTGCGCCTCTCGGGCGAGCAGGAGCGGCTGTTCTCGGCCTTCGAGCAGCAATTGCAAGTCGTGGTTCAGGATCGCGACGCCGCCATCGTCGCCGCGGCGATCGACCGCAATCGCGACAGCGTTCCGCGCGATCCCGGCGCGCCGCTGCGCGCGCGAGCCGAACGATTGAGCCGCCATGTGGACAATTTGCGCGCCCTCGCCGACGCCGAGACGAGCTTCTTCGCCTCGCTCTCCGATGAGCAGAGGCGCATCGCAGACCGCGTGCTGCCGCGGGACGTGCTCGGCGTCCACGACCTGTTCCGCCGCCGCGGCATACGCCCCGACCGGAACGGCTGACAGCGTGCGTAGACGAATGCGCGGAATGACCGAGCCCCCCTGCCCTCCCCTTTTCGCCTACCCTGGCGAGGGAGCCGATTCGGCGCTTTATCCTGCGTTGGCGAGGCGCCCGCCGCCGTCTTTCCCACGCAGCGGGGAAGGGTGAGGGAGAGGCCTTTCCTCAGCCCTTGCTCATCGCCGACACGAGACAACTTCCGCCCTTCGCCGCGAGACAAGAAATGGAACCCGTTTCGGCCGCCCCGAGCGCCCGCCCAGCCCGCCGCGCCTCAGTCGGCCGCTGGGGGCTTCTGGTCTGCGCATTATTGGGCGCAGCGCTCGCGCCGCCGGCCTCCGCGGCCAGCAACAACAACGACAAGCCGCCGGCTTTCGAGCCCGCGCCGGCGGGGCCGCCGATCGTCGGCAAATCGGCGCATGAGCCCGCGCCGACGCGCAAGCGGCTGACCAAATTCGAGGCGCGACGCATTCGCCACGCCTGTCAGGGACGCGCCAATGAGCGCAGCCTCGCCGGGCCCGAGCGCGAGGCCTTTTTGGGGCGATGCTATTTCGGCCGCGTCTCGACGCGCGTCGAGCGTCAGCAATGCCGGCAGGAGGCTGCTGCGCGCGGCGTCGATCGGTCGAGCCTGCGCGCATTCGTTCGCGAATGCGTCAGAGAGCGCCTCCGCGCCAAGGAAGATCGCAGGGACTGAGCGGCGCAGGGCGCGCCGCCGTCAGTGGCGCACCACCAGCACCGAGCATTTGGCGTGACGCACGATCGTCTTGGCGTTGGAGCCGAGCAGATAGGTCGACATCGCCGGACGATGCGAGCCGAGCACGATGAGATCCGCGCCCCACTCCTCCGCCTCCGCCAACACCTCCGGATAGATCGCGCCGAAACGCACCACCGTGGTCACCAGATTTTGCGGATAATCGATCTTGGCCGCGACATCGGCGAGCTCCTGCTCGGCCGAGGTGCGCAGCTCCTCGTCGAAATTCGCCGGGATGTAGTCGATGAAGGCGACGGGCACCAGCGATTGCACATTCACGAGCCGCAGTTTCGGCTTCGCCGCGCCTGCGGCGAAAGAAAGCGCTTCGTCCAGCGCGAGGCGCGTCAGCTCGGGTTCGGTCAAATCGAGCGGAACGAGAATTTTTTCATGCATGAGCGCTCCCTCCTGTGCTTGATCTAAGGCTCGCGCTCCCGTTTTATCAGGGGGCGACCTCGCGCGGCGGAATGTCGCGCGGGTCGATCTCGGCCTGCGTCAGATCGCCCTCGCGGACCGTGGGACGAAATTCGGATCGGCTCGCCGCGACGGCCTCTATATGGCGTCCGATCTCGGGATTGCGCTGCGTGAAAACATGTAGATCGAAAGCGTCGAGGATCAGCAGCTTGATCGGCGTCGCCGCGCGCACATTGGCGGTGCGGCGCGTTTTGCGCAGCAACGCGATCTCGCCGAAGAACTGCCCCTCGCCGAGCCGCACCGGGCCGCTCGGCAGCTCGACCTCGACCTCCCCTGCGGCGATGAAATACATCGAATGGGCCGGCTCGCCCCGCCGCACGACGAGCGCGCCGGCGGGCAGCGATTGCGCGCGCAGATAGCGCATGATCTCGGCGATGGCCGAGGCGTCGAGCGTCGAAAACAGCGGCGCCTTGGCGACCATGCTCCAAGTGACGACGAATTCGCGGCGATGGATCTCCTCCGCGAAGGCGGTGGCGACGATGCCGACCGGCAGGCCGAGCATCACGAAGCCCATGACCATGGAGATCGCCGCTATGACGCGCCCGGCCGGCGTCTGCGGCACCACATCGCCATAGCCGACCGTCGCGATCGTCTGGATCGCCCACCACATGGAGGCGGGAATGGAGCGGAAGGCCTCCGGCTGGGCGTCATGCTCGACGACATGCATCGCGGTCGCCATGAACAGCACGACGCCGAACAGCACGATGCCGGAGGCGGCGAGCGCCTTTCGCTCCGCATCCAGCACGGCGAAGATGGAGCGTATGCCCGGCGAGTAGCGCGCCAGCTTGAAGAAGCGCGCGAGGCGCAGGAACAAGAGGATGCGCAGATCGGCCGCGACGAAGACGGAAAGATAGATCGGCGCGATGGCGATGAGATCGATGAGCGCCGAGGCCGAGAAGAGGAAGGCGAGACGCGCCTGCGCCGGCCGCATGCCGGCGTAGAGCGTATGGTCCGGCGCACTCCAGATGCGCAGCGCATATTCGACGCTGAAGGCGGCGACGGCGACATATTCGACGATGCGGAAGATCGGGCCGAAACGCGCCGCATGGTCGGGATCGGATTCGAGGATCACGGCGCCGACGGAGAGAATGACGAGCGTCATCAGCGCGCCATG
Source organism: Methylosinus sp. H3A (assembly GCF_015709455.1). Taxonomy (NCBI): domain Bacteria; kingdom Pseudomonadati; phylum Pseudomonadota; class Alphaproteobacteria; order Hyphomicrobiales; family Methylocystaceae; genus Methylosinus; species Methylosinus sp. H3A. The sequence goes on along the minus strand of NZ_JADNQW010000005.1, from coordinate 1,994,071 downwards.
GACGAGCCGCGCCGCGCGGCTGCCAACGCCGCCGCTGTCGAGAAGGAAATGAACGCGGAGGCGTAGTCGAGACAGCGGCGACAGCGCGTCGTCGCTCACTGCGCCGCCTTCAGTCGCAGCGTTTCCTCGATCGCCGCGAGCGCGGCCTCGAGCGCGGATGCGTCCGGCCCGCCCGCCTGGGCGAGATCGGGCCTTCCGCCGCCGCCCTTGCCGCCCAGCTTCTCGCTGGCGACGCGCACGAGATCGACGGCGTTGTAGAGCGAGGTGAGATCGGCGGTCACGCCGACGACGACGCCCGCCTTGCCGTCGGCCGAGGCGTTGGCGATGGCGACGACGCCGGAGCCGATTGTCTTCTTGGCGTCGTCGACGAGGGATTTGAGATCCTTGGCGTCTATGCCGCTGACCGCCTTGGCGAAGAGCTTCACGCCGGCGACGTCGCGCACCGGGGCGGCCGCCCCATCGCCGCCGCCGCTCATAGCCAGCTTGCGCTTGGCGTCGGCGAGTTCGCGTTCCAAATTCTTGCGCTCCTCGATGAGGCTCGCGAGCCGCGCCGGCGCGTCCTCGACGGATGCGCGCACGAGAGCGGCGATCTCGCGCAGCGCCTTCGCCTCGGAGACGAGCTGCGCGCGGGCCCCTTCCGCCGTCTTGGCCTCGATGCGACGCACGCCCGAGGCGACGGCGCCCTGCGAGACGATGCTGATGAGGCCGATATCGCCGGTGCGGCGCACATGAGTGCCGCCGCAGAGCTCGACGGAAAAGGCGCGATCGACGTCGACCGGCGCATGGCCCATGGCGACGACGCGCACCTCGTCGCCATATTTCTCGCCGAACAGCGCGCGGGCGCCGGAGCGAATGGCCTCGTCCTGGTCCATCAGCCGCGTCTCGACCGGCGCATTGTCCTGCACCACCTCATTGGCGATCTGCTCGACCGCGGCGATCTCTTCGTCGCTCAAGGGCTTGGGATGGGTGAAGTCGAAACGCAGGCGGTCCGACGCGACGAGCGAGCCTTTTTGCGCGACATGATCGCCCAGCACGCGCCGGAGAGCCTCGTGCAGAATATGCGTCGCCGAATGATTGGCGCGCACCGCGCTGCGGCGGGCGTGCTCGACCTCGAGCTCGAGCGCCAGGCCGGGGACGAGAGCGCCCTCCTCGACGACGCCCTCATGGACGAAGAGGCCGCCGACTTTCTTCTGCGTATTGGTGACGCGGAAGCGCACGCCCTTGGCGCGCAGGACGCCCATATCGCCGATCTGGCCGCCGGATTCGGCATAGAAGGGCGTCTGATTGAGGAGCACCGCGCCGCGCGCGCCGGTCTCGAGCCGGAAGGTCTCGGCCCCTTCATGGAGCAGGGCGACGATCTGCCCCTCGGCCTTCTCATTCTCATAGCCTAAGAATTCTGTCGCTCCGAGACGTTCCTCGAGCGCGAACCAGACCGCCTCTGTCGCCGTCTCGCCGGAGCCGGCCCAGGCCTTGCGCGCCTCGGCGCGCTGGCGCTCCATCGCCGTTTCGAAAGCCGCCTTGTCCACGACGATCCCGCGCGGCCGCAGCGCATCCTCGGTGAGGTCGAGCGGAAAACCATAAGTGTCATAGAGCTTGAAGGCGGTCTCGCCGGAAAAGCGCGCGCCGGCGGTGAGCGACGCGCTCTCCTCGTCGAGAATGGAGAGGCCGCGGGCCAGCGTCTGGCGGAAACGCGTCTCCTCGGTGAGCAGCGTGTCGCGAATGAGGCTCTCCGCGCGGGTCAGCTCGGGATAGGCGAGACCCATTTCCGAGACGAGCGCGCCGACGAGGCGGTGCATCAGCGGCTCGGCCGCGCCGAGCAGCTGCGCATGGCGCATGGCGCGGCGCATGATGCGGCGCAGCACATAGCCGCGCCCCTCATTGGAGGGGGTGACGCCATCGGCGACGAGGAAGGCCGAGGCGCGCAAATGATCGGCGATGACGCGATGGCTCGCCGCCTGCGGGCCGGCGGAGTCGACATTTGTCGCATCCGCCACGGCGCCGATGAGGCGGCGGAAAAGGTCGATCTCGAAGACGGAATGCACGCCCTGCAACAGGGCCGCGATGCGCTCGAGCCCCATGCCGGTGTCGATCGAGGGCCGTGGCAGCGGCGCGCGCTCGCCCGGCGCCGTCTGATCATATTGCATGAAGACGAGGTTCCAGAATTCCAAGAAGCGGTCGCCGTCCTCGTCCGGGCTGCCGGGCGGGCCGCCGGCGACGCTCTCGCCCTGATCGAAGAAAATCTCCGAGCAGGGGCCGCAGGGGCCGACATCGCCCATGCTCCAGAAATTATCGCTCGTCGGAATGCGGATGATGCGGTCGTCGGAGAAGCCGGCGATCTTTTTCCATAGCGAAAAGGCCTCGTCGTCGTCGTGATAGACGGTGACGAGCAGCTTTTCGCGCGGCAGCGCCAATTCGCGGCTGACGAGAGTCCAGGCGAGCTCGATCGCGCCTTCCTTGAAATAATCGCCGAAGGAGAAATTTCCGAGCATTTCGAAGAAGGTCAGATGGCGCGCCGTATAGCCGACATTGTCGAGATCATTGTGCTTGCCGCCGGCGCGCATGCATTTTTGCGCCGTCGTCGCGCGCGCGTAATGACGTTTCTCGAAACCCGTGAAGACATTCTTGAACTGCACCATGCCGGCGTTGGTGAACATCAGCGTGGGGTCGTTCTGCGGGACGAGCGGCGAGGATGCGACCTTCTCGTGCCCATTGCGCGAGAAATAGTCGAGAAAGGTCGAACGGATCTGGTTGACGCCACTCATGTCGGTTCTTGTCGCCCGCTGGTTCGGCTCAAATCGCCCTCGAACGCGCGCTCGGCCGTAACCGTCGCTGGGAATAAGGAAAAGGCCCGGCGCGAACCGAGCCCTTCTAGAGCATTTGCCGGCGAAGTGAAACACCGCGCGGCCGCGAGACGCACAATGAGCGGCGCGCTACTCCTCCGCGCCAGCGCCATCCTCCTCGCCGCCAGCGTCGAGGATGCGCTCGGCGATGAGGCCGGAATTCTCGCGGATCGCCTGCTCGATCCGCTCTGCGGCCTCTTTGTTCTGCCTGAGGAAGGTCTTGGCGTTCTCGCGGCCCTGGCCGAGACGCTGGCTGTCATAGGAGAACCAGGCCCCGGATTTCTCGACGACGCCGGCCTTCACCCCGAGATCGACGAGCTCGCCGACCTTGGAGATGCCCTCGCCATACATGATGTCGAACTCGACCTGCTTGAAAGGCGGAGCGACCTTATTCTTGACGACCTTGACGCGGGTCTGGTTGCCGGTGACCTCGTCGCGGTCCTTGATGGAGCCGATGCGGCGAATGTCGAGCCGGACGGAGGCGTAGAATTTCAAGGCGTTGCCGCCGGTCGTCGTCTCCGGCGAGCCATACATCACGCCGATCTTCATGCGGATCTGATTGATGAAGATGACGAGCGTGTTGGAGCGCGAGATGGAGGCGGTGAGCTTGCGCAGCGCCTGGCTCATCAGACGCGCCTGCAGGCCGGGCTGCACATCGCCCATCTCGCCCTCGATCTCGGCGCGCGGCGTCAGCGCGGCGACCGAATCGACGACGAGCACATCCACCGCGCCGGAGCGCACCAGAGTGTCGGTGATCTCCAGCGCCTGCTCGCCCGTGTCCGGCTGCGAGATCAGCAATTCCTCGAGATTGACCCCGAGCTTGCGGGCGTAGACCGGATCGAGCGCATGCTCTGCGTCGACGAAGGCGCAGACGCCGCCCTTCTTCTGCGCCTCGGCGATCACATGCAGCGTCAGCGTCGTCTTGCCCGATGATTCCGGCCCGTAGATCTCCACGACGCGGCCGCGCGGCAGGCCGCCGACGCCGAGCGCTATGTCGAGCCCGAGCGAGCCGGTGGAGATGGTCTCGATCTCGACGGCCTTTTGATTCTTGCCGAGCCGCATGATCGAGCCTTTGCCGAAGGCCCGCTCGATCTGCGACAAAGCGGCGTCCAGCGCCTTGGTCTTGTCCACGGAGGTTCCTTCCACGAGGCGGAGATTGGCTTGGCTCACGGCGATGATTCCTTCTGGCACAGGCAGGGCGGCAGGCGCAACGCGAGATGCGGCCCGGAAGCGGGAGAGCGGCGAAAGACTTGTGATGATCGGATCGGTGTCGGACGCGAAGTTCGGATGGGCAGAGTGTATCCCATTTGTTCTCATCGCCAAGTTCTTTTTTTGTTCCGCACGGATTTTTCGTGATCCCCGTGCCGACGCCGACAGCGGGGGATGGAACCGGCTTGAAGTCCGCGAGTTCCTCGGCATAAGGGTTCCGAGCCGGCTCCCGGCGTTTTTCATCGATCGACAGCGGAGTTTCGACAGCCTATGAGCGACACGCGCGCGCCCACCCGTCCCGACGCCGTCCTCGATCCCGCCGATCCGCGCTGGGCGCGGCTGCATCGGCTGATCGACACGCATTCGCTGCTGCGCGGCGATTTCACGCTCTCCTCGGGCCGCAAGAGCAATTATCTCTTCCAGACCCGCCAGACGACCATGCTGCCGGAGGGCGCGCATCTCATCGCCGACATCGTCGTGGACTATATGAAGGCGCAGTCGATCGCCGGCGTCGGCGGCCTCGCCGTGGGGGCGGTGCCGATGGTGGCGGCGATCGCGGCGGTGAGCTTTGCCAAGGGCGCGCCGGTCGAGGCCTTTTTCGTGCGCAAGGAGGCCAAGGGGCATGGCGCGCGGGAGCGCATCGACGGCTATGTGCCCAAGGGCGGCGAGGCGCTGATCGTGGACGATGTGGCGACGACGGGCGGCTCTATATTGGAAGCGATCGCCGGCATGAAGGAGGAGCACCCGCAGGCGCGAGCCACGCGCGCTCTGGTCGTCATCGACCGCGAGGAGGGCGCCGCCGAAAAGCTCGCCGAGCAAGGAATCACGCTGGTGTCGATCTTCAAGCGGGGCGATTTCACGATCTGAGGGGAGAGCCGAATGAATTACGCGACGCCGACGTTCTTGGGCTTGCTCGCCATTGCGGCGCCGGCCGCCGCGCAATCGACCGATCCGGCGGCGGGGCGGCGTCTCGCCGCTTCGCTCTGCGTCGAATGCCACCGCATAGACGACAAGACGCCGGCCAAGGACGAGGCCGCCAAAGCGCCGAGCTTCGTCGATGTGGCGCGCATGCCCTCGACGACCGAGCTCGCCATCAAGGTCTTTTTGCGCAGCTCGCATCGGCAAATGCCCAATCTCATCCTCACGCCGGACGAGATCGATTCGCTCTCCGCCTATATCGTCGGCCTTGCGCCGAAGAAGTGACCGGCGACGTCAGCGCGCAGGCGGTTTGGGGCATTCGGGGCCGAGAAATTTTGCGTCTATGGTGAAGCCCGAGCGTTCTCGCGTGACGCCGCCGGCTTGCGTGAGCGTGATTTTCGATTGGGCGCGATACCAGCTCGTGAAATCTCCCGTGATGAGGAGGCTCGTCGTTTCACGCGCGCCGCGGAGATCGCAAGAAAATGTGACGATGACCTCGCCTCCAGCCGACTCGACGGTCGGCTTCGAGCAATTCTCTCGCGCGGCTCCGAGGATGCCGTCCCCGGCTTCGATGCACGCCTCATGCGTCTGCAGGCCCACTTCCGGCGATATCGTGGAGATTCGCCACAGGCCCGGCCGGCGCTGCGGCAGCTCGGCCGCGGGGCTCGGCGCTTGCGACGTTTGCGCGTTCGCGTTCGACGCGAGAGACAAAATTGCGGCGACCAATGTCGCAAAGCGCAGATGACGATCGGTGTGGACGCTCACGCTTCGCCTCGATCTCAGACGATATGGCCTCGGCCAGGGCGCGAAATATGCGGCGCTGGCGTCTTCCAGGCAACTCGCGATCGAGGGGAGAAGATGCAGGCGCTCGAGATTTGCTCCCGCGCTCGCGTTCGGTTTTTCCCGCGTGTCGCGCGGCTTCCTCGAGGGAAGCCGCGCGACAAGGCGTTACGCCTTGGCCTGGCCGGCCGCGCCTTCGACCTTGGGAATGCGCAGCACCTGGCCGGGATAGATTTTGTCGGGATCGGCGAGCAGCGGCCGATTGGCGGCGAAAATCTCTTCGAATTTGCCGCCCTTGCCGTGGCCGTATTGGGTCTCGGCGATCTTCCACAAAGTGTCCCCCTGGCGCACCTTGTAGAAGAGCGACTCCGTCTCCTGCTTGCCGACGACGATATTGCTCTCGACCTGCGAGACGCCTTTGGTGTTGCCGACGGCGAGCACGATCTTCTCGGCCTCGCTGGTCGACGGCGCCTTGCCGCCGAGCTTCACCTTGTCGCCCTCGACCGAGATTTCGATCTTGGAGGCGTCGAGACCCTTCTTCTCGATCTCCTTCTTCAATTCTTCCGGCGGAGCCGCCGCATTTTCGGTCGCGCCTTTGGGCGAAGGCGCGTCCTTGGCGATCGGCTCGCCGCTCTTCGAGTTGTTCCAGAAATTGAAGAGACCCATGTGTCGACCTCCTTCGCGAGCAACGTGAGCGCGAGCGTCGCGGAACGACGTCGCGCGGCGTTACATAGGGCGCGCCGCGCTCAGGCGATCCCCTTGCGAGAAAGGCGCTCGCCAGAGAGGCGCTCGCAGACCGCCTCGACCCAGATCTCCGTCGCCAGAGGCGAGAAATGCAGGCCGTCGTCGGTCATTTCCAGCCGCCGCGCGCCGCCTTCCGAGAGGCGCGGCTGAAGATCGACGACGGCGAGGCCGCGCGCTTCGGCGAGCGCGCGCATCAGCCGATTGGCCTCGTCTATGCGCGGCGCCTGCGCAGGATCGGCGACATGAGGCGAGAGCATGAGGACGCCTCGCGCATTCTCCGGCAGACGGCGGAGAAGCGCGCGAAAGTCGTGGTCGATCTGCGCGAGCGGCGCCTCGTCGAAGAGCAGATCATTCAGTCCCCCATCGATGACGAAGCAGCGCACGCCGATCATGCGCGCCTCGACGATCTGCGCGCCTATGTCCTTCAGCGTGGCGCCGCCGACGGCGAGGCGCAGCACATCGAAGGGTCGCGAGCCGAGCCTTCGCCAATCGCATTGCGCGGCGAGACTGTCGCCGACAATGGCGACGCGCGGCGGTCGCAGTCGCGCGACACGCTTATGCAGCGCGATGCGGAACGCCCGCCGCGTGCCGGCGTCCGAGACGAGGATCAGCGCGCCGCCGAGAAGAAGGAGAAAAGCGAGAGCGAAAAAAAATTGTGCGAGCGTCGCGATCATGGCCGGCTCTCCTACTCGCAAGCATGTCGCCGTGACATAGATTCAGCGGGGAGAGGAAGCCCCCATGATCCTCCGCGCCGCCAAAATCCTTCTCGTCCTCTGCGCCGGCCTGCTGGGCCTCCTCAGCGGCTTCGACAATATCATCGACTATGACGTGAATTTCGAGGTCGTGCGCCATGTCGCCTCCATGGACACGACCAAAGCCGGCGCGGCGACCATGGGTCGCGCCATCCTCTCCGACACGCTCCATCGGCTGATCTACGCCGGCGTCATCGCGACAGAGCTCGCCTATGGCGCGCTCTGCCTCTATGGAGCGCTGCGGCTTTTTGGCGCATGGCGGGGCGATGCGGCGACATTCGAAGCGGCCAAGGAATTCGCTATAGGCGGGCTCGCGCTCGGCTTCGCGCTTTATTTTTTCGGCTTCATGATCGTCGGCGGCGAATGGTTCCAGATGTGGCGTTCCGTTGATTGGAACTTCCAGCAGCCGGCCTTTCGATTCATCGGTTGCCTCGGCTTCATCCTCGTCTTCCTCGCCATGCCGGAGCCTGTGCGCGGCGAGCGCGGCTGAGCCGTCGACGCGAATTGTTTGGAACCGATCCAATCTATGAAGTTTGACGGGATTGTCGCTCCTTCACTAGATTTCGCGCCTCGCTCATTCGGAGAGTTTCATCTCTCGATCGGAGAAATTCATGGCGCTCGCGTTTCGATCGCGCCTCTCGACCTTGTCGCGCGCCTGCCTGTTTCTCCTCGCCGCGGCGTCGCCCGCGGCGAGCCTCGAATCCGCGACGACGGATGCGCGGACGGCGGACGAAGCCGGCCTCGCGCCGCGCGAGCTGCTGGGCAAGAGGATTTTCGAGGACAAGCGGCTCTCGGAGCCCCAAGGCCTCTCCTGCGCCTCCTGTCATGATCCGGCCAAGGCGTTTCAGGGCAACAACGGCTCGCCGATCGCGGCGCTGGCGCGCGGCAGTCGGCCGGATGCGCTCGGGACGCGCAAGACGCCGACGCTCTCTTACGCCTCCTTCAGCCCGCGCTTTCACTTCATGAAGAAGAAGGACGAAGAAACCGGCGAGACGGAGCTCGTTCCTGTCGGCGGACAATTTTGGGACGGACGCGCGAATGATCTCGTCGCTCAGGTCGAAGGGCCGCTGCTCAATCCGCGCGAGATGAACAATCCGTCCAAAGCCGTCGTCGTCGAGAAGATCGGGACGGGCCCTTATGCCGATCTCGCGCGGCGCGTCTATGGCGAGAAGATTTTCGAGAGCGATTCCGCCTTCGAGAAATTGGCGCGCGCCGTCGCGGCCTATGAGAGCTCCGCGCGCTTTCATCCCTTCTCGTCGAAATTCGACGATTTTCTGCGCGGGCGCGAGAAGCTGACGGCGGAAGAAGCGCGCGGTTTCGCGCTGTTCAAGGACAAGAAGAAGGGCAATTGCCTCGCCTGTCACGTCGGCGAGGAGACGTCGCGCCGCCCGCAGGACTGGCTCTTCACCGATTTCAGCTATGACGCGCTCGGCGCGCCGCGCAATTTGGCGATCCCCGACAATAAGGATGCGGATCACGTCGATCTCGGCCTGTGCAAGCGCGAGGGCCTCGCGAAGATCGCGCCCAAGAATTATGCGATCGACGGCCTCTGCGGCCAGTTCAAGGCCCCGACCTTGCGCAATATCGCCGTGACCGGCCCCTATCTGCACAATGGCGTCTTCTCGAGCCTGCGCGACGTCGTCGCCTTTTATGCGACGCGCGACACCGATCCGGCGCGCTGGTATCCGAAGAAGGCGGGGGCGATCGACAAATACGACGATCTGCCGGAAAAATTCCACGACAATGTGAATGTGAAGGAAGTTCCCTATGATCGAAAGCCCGGCGAGACGCCGCGGCTCGACGATGGCGAGATCGACGCCATCGTCGCCTTCCTGCACACGCTGACCGACCGCCCGGCGCACGCCGGCCGGGCCGAGAAATAGCGCCGCCTCCGCCGCGAAAAGGCCATAAGCATTGGGCCGGATAGAACCTCCTTTTCCCTCGAGGAGGCGGCCCCATGCGGCTTCGCGTCATACTGCTCGTCTGTGTCTCATCGACTGTCGCTCTCGCCGCCGCACAGGCGAAAGAGACGATCGTGGAGGCGGCCTCGACGATCGACAGCGTCATCGTCCATCCCGACGCGGCGACGGTGACGCGCGAGGCGACGATCGATCTCGTCGCCGGAGCCTCGACCATTCTCCTCAAAAACCTTCCCTTTTCGCTCGACCCAGATTCGCTGCGCGTCTCTGGAGAGGCCAATGGCCGCGTGACGATCGGCGCGGTCGAAACGCGCCTCGCGCCGGACGAGACGCGCGCGCCGGATTCGGCGATCGAAGCAAAGCTGAAGCAATTGCGCGGCGCGCGCGAGGGCTTGCAGGTGACGCTCGACGCGCTCGCCGCCAAGCAGGCGATGATCGCCCGCTATTCGCAGGCCGGCCCGGAGAAGATCGCGCCCGAGGCGCGGCCCCTCGCGATCGGCGAATGGAACGCGGCCTTCGACGCGATCGGCTCCGCGCTGACGAAGACCGGCGAGGAATTGCGCAATGCGCGCGCCAAGGCGAAAGAGCTCGACGACGAGATTCATGCGCTGGAGGTCGGAGCGGGCGGACGCGCGACGCGGCGCCCGGCGCGCGAGGCGGCCATCGCCGTCGAATCGGCGAGCGGAGGAAAGCTGCGTCTGACCATCGCCTATCTCGTCTCCAACGCCTTTTGGCGGCCCGCCTATGACGCGCGGCTCGACACGAGCGGCAAGGACGGCAAGCCGCGGCTCGATCTCGTTCGCCGCGCCACGGTGACGCAGAACACGGGCGAGGATTGGAGCGATGTCGCGCTCACCGTCTCGACGACGCGGGCGCATCGTGGCGCGGCGGCGCCCGATGTGCAGCCGCAGCGGGTGAGCTTTTACGAGCCGCCCGTCGTTTATGCGCGCAAAGCCGCCGCGCCGGCGGCGGCGCTCGAACGCGGCGTCGCGACGCGCAGACCGGCGGAGTCGGCGACCCTCGCCGCGCCTATCGCCCCGGCGCCCGAGCCTGCGCCCGTGGAGCAGCAGACCGCCACGCTCGAATCCGACGCGTTTCAGGCGAGCTTCAAAATCCCCGGGCGCGTCGGCGCGCCCGGCGACGGCGCGACCAAGAGCTTCATCCTCTCCTCACGCCGCATGGAGCCGACGCTCGTCGCGCGCGTCGCGCCGGCGCTCGATCCGACCGCATTTCTCGAGGCGCGCATCGTCAATGAGGAGGATGCGCCGCTGCTGCCCGGCCCCGTCGCCGTGCAGCGCGACGGCGTCCATGTCGGACAGAGCCGCATCGCTTTCGTCGCGCCGGGAGAGGCTGTCGAATTGGGCTTCGGCGCCGATGACAGGATCAAGGTCGCGCGCGCGCCGGTCAAACGCGTCGAGAACGAGCCGAGCTGGTTCGGCCAGACGAAATATGAGACGCGTGATTTCAAGACGACGATCCAGAATCTGCATGACTTCGCCATTCCGGTGACGGCGATCGATCAGATTCCTTTTTCCGAGAACACGGCGATCACGATCGAGACCTTGCCGCAGACGACGCCGCCCACGACGAAGCAGCTCGCCGACAAGCGCGGCGTGATGGCCTGGAGCTTCGACGCCAAGCCCGGCGAGACCAAGGAGCTGCGTCTCGCCTATCGCGTGAAATGGCCGGCGGAGCGCGAGATCGTCACCCAGCCGGCGCCCATCGCTCAGAGGTGACGCGCTCCCGCCTTCCGAACGCGATAAAGGGCTGCTCGACAAATCGATAGCAGAGATCCGCGAAGGCCAGCAGGCAGACGAAGGCGACCGGCGTCGCGACGAGCTGCGTCAATGCGCCGCCGGTCGGCGCGACATTTTCGGCGGCGACCATCGCGAGGCCGAAGAAGGCGTTGTGGAAGAGATAGATCGAATAGCAACGCTCGCCCGCCCAGACGAGCCAGCGGTGTGGCGCGGTCTGTTCGAGCCGCGAGCCCGAGGGCATGGCGGCGGCCGCGAGCACCAAGACCGCGGCGAGCGCGTCGACAGGCGCGAGATAGAGGGAGAACGCCTCGACGCTCGTCCGCGTCGACGCATGCGCGAAAGCGGCGAGCGCCGCGAACAGCGCCATCGAGCCGGCGGCCAGCACGCGCGCCGGAAGCCGCGCGAGAATGTCGGGCCGCGCATTGGCGAGAATAGCAGCCAGCACGCCCCAGCCGAAAGCGTCCATTCGGGCGATCGGCCAGCAATAGGCCGCCTGAGCGGGCATATGCGCGCCGATGAGCAATCGGATCGCCGGCCCCGTCACGATCGCGAGACCGGCGAGCAACGCCAATCGGCGACGCGTCATGCCGATGACGACGAGCGGGATGACGAGATAGAATTGCTCTTCTACCGCCAGCGACCAGCTATGCGCGAAGAAATAGCCCCTCCACGCGCCATCGGCGCCGATTTGCCAATTCTGGAGGAAAGCGAGGTAGTGAAGCGGCGAATATGCGCCGTCGAGCAGCCAATTCGACCAGCGCCCGGCGGGCAGGAGCGGCGCGAGCGCGAATCCCGAGGCGAGCAACAGCCAATAGGCGGGCAGAATGCGAAAAGCGCGGCGCCGGTAGAAGGCGAGCGCGGAGCTTCGTCCCGGCTCGCACAAAAGCAGACTGCGCGTGAGAAGAAACGCCGACAGGACGAAGAACAGATCGACGCCCGCGCCACAGGCGATCAATGTCTCGACGATCGGGGCCGGGATGGAGAACAGCTCATAGACGCCGCGCAGGCCGAGATAATGGCACTGGACCACGCCGAGGATCGCGAGGCCGCGGATCGCGGCGACATGCGGCGAATGGGCGCTATTCGATGAGCGGGGGACGACCGCGATCGGGGCGGGCAATGAACGACTCCAAATTCTCGACCGCGAGGCGCAAAATGTCGGGAAAAGGCGCCGGTCGAGCTCGAGTTTCGAACGCAAACGTAAACATTTCGTCTATCGCGCCGTCTCGGCGTGAACGGCGGATCGCCGGCGACCTCGCGGCGCGGCTCTTGAAAGCGCCTTCGGCGCAGCCATTTGAGTGATGTCGAAGCGCTCGCTTCCGAGGAGAGCTCCCCATGCATGTCAATATCGCCGCGGCGGAAGCCGCGATCACCGCCGCTCGCAAGCGCGCCGCCGAGCTCGGCACGAAAATGTGCATCGCGGTCGTCGATTCGGGCGCCGATCTCAAAGCCTTCCATCGCATGGACGACGCCTGGGTCGGCAGCATCGACATTGCGATCAAGAAGGCGAAGACGGCCGTCTTCTTCGGCATGCCGACCGGCGAGATCGGCAAATTGTCGCAGCCGGGCGGCCCGCTCTTCGGCATAGAGCATTCCAATGACGGGCTCATCACCTTCCCCGGCGGCCTGCCGATCGTCGATGAAGACGGCGTGCTCGTCGGCGCCATCGGCGTGAGCGGCAGCTCGGTGGAGAACGACCACGCGGTCGCGCTCGCCGGCGTCGCCGTCGTCGGCGTCAGCGATCTGCCGGCGCATCCTTGGCGGACGTGAGCTCGCCGTCGAGCCATGCGCGCCAAGCGGGAGACGCACCGATGAAATCGGCGAGCGCTGCATAGCCTCCACGATTGGGGTGGGCGCCGTCGCCGGCGTCCGCCTCGCGCAGAAACACCTCGCAGCGCGCGATGAAGCCGCGCGTCTCGATATAGGGAATGCGCAGCTCGGCGCCGAGGCTGCGCATTTCGCCGCAGAGCCGATCGATGCGCGCCTCGACGCGCGGCCCGCCCGGTAGAAACGGCCCGACCATCAGAACGGGCGCGAGCATGGCGGCGTCGCGCAATATTTTCTCCGCATGGGCGAGCGTCGCCTCGAGCGGCATGCGCGCGCCGCCCGCTTCATCCTCCGCGCAATCATTGGCGCCGAAGGAAAACGCCAGGCGCGCGTCGCAGCCGGCAGGCAGGCGGCGGCGCGCCTCCTCCTCCCAACGCGCGGCGATGTCGGCGCTGGTGTCGCGGCGAACGCCGAGATTATAAGAGGTCACGTCCCGGCCCGCGCGCCGCGCGCGCGCGACGAGACGGCCGACCCAGCCGAGGCCGTCGTCGTCGCCCGTTCCATTGACGAAACTATCGCCGAAAAAGCAGATGCGGATGGGCCCGGTCATGGTTCCTCGCCGCTCCATCCGCAGAGCGCGAGCGTGTCCAGCATATGCGACGGCGCGGGGGCGCGAACGACGATGCGCTCCTTGTTCTCGCGCATCGGAACGTCGATCTCGCGCGCATGAAGATGCAGCGGCGGCGCGCCTTCGCGCTTGCCATGGCCATAGACGGGATCGCCGAGGATCGGCCAGCCCATCGCCTGGCAATGAACGCGCAGCTGATGCGTGCGGCCCGTATGCGGCTTCAGCTCCAGAAAGGCGATGTCGTCGCCTCGCGCATCGCGGCCGCGGCCCATGACGCGCCATGAGGTCTGCGCCGGCAGGCCCAGCGGATCGGGCCGCATCCACCAGCCGCGCGTCGAATCGAGCTTGCCGAGCGCCATGTCGATATGGCCCTCCTCCGCCTGCGGCGCGCCTTCGACGATCGCCCAATAGGTCTTTTTGATGCGCCCGTCATGGAAGAGCTTGCCGAGCCGCTCCAGCGCCTTGCGGTGACGGCCGAGCACGAGGCAGCCGGAGGTGTCGCGATCGAGCCTATGGGCGAGCGCGGGCGAGCGCGGCAGGCCGAAGCGCAGCGCGTCGAAATGATCCTCAAGATTGTCGCCGCCCTTGGGGCCGCGATGCACGGGCAGGCCCGCCGGCTTGTCGACGACGAGCATCAGCCCGTCCCGATAGAGCAGCCGCGAGACGAGATCGTCCGGAGTCATGGGAAGCATCCTAATTGAAACGCGCGGCGATTTCGCCCGCCTGCGCGTCTACGGGCCCTTGCCGCCGATATCGGCGCGCTAGCTAGAGAGATGCGGAGCCAGCCCTGCTCGAAGGGCTCGCGATAAAAATAACGGAGAGCACCATGGCCGAAGGAGATCAAGTCGACCGCATGTTGACGCGGAACGCCTATATTTTCGGAGGAGTCGGAGCCGTGCTCGGCGCCGTCATGGGGGCCGGCGTCGTCGGCTTTCCCGCCGCCATCGGGGCCGTGATCATCGGCGCCCTGCTCGGCGGCATACTCGGGTCTTTCATCGTCACCAAATGAGCGTGACGTCGCCCCGTCGGAGCGCGGCCGCCATCGCCGCCGCGCTCCCGCCGCGTCAGGCCGAATGACCGAGATGCGCCAGCAGGAAATCGAGCGCCCCGACACGCTCCAGCAGCCAATAGGCGCCGAGCAGCGCGATGACCGCCGATAGCGCATAGACGAGCTGCGGGCTGCGCTTGCCGCCGGTCTGCTTGTCGATGAAGAGCAAGGCCGGCACGAAGACCAGCACGATCGCCACCTGTCCGAGTTCCACGCCTATGTTGAAGGAGGCGAGCGCCGGCAGCACGGCGTCGGCCGGCACGCCGAGCTCCTTCAGCCCGCTGGCGAAGCCGAAGCCGTGGATGAAGCCGAAGAAAAACGTGTCGCGCCAGCGTCCGTCGACGCGGCGCGAGAAGAAATTCTCGACCGCGACATAAATGATCGAGGCGGCGATCGCCGCCTCCACCCATTGCGAGGGCAGCGTGACGATATCGAGCGCGGCCAGCGACAGCGTGACCGAATGGGAGACGGTGAAAGCGGTGACGATCTTCACCACCGGCCAGACGCGCGTCGCCCACAGCAGAATAGCGATCAAAAAGGAAATGTGGTCGTAGCCGGTGAGAATATGCTCGACGCCGGCCTGGACGAATTTCCACATCAGCTGCCAGACCGTCTCCATCGGCTTGGAGAGATCGAGCGCCGGATCGGCGGGATAGAGCATCGTCTCGCCGGCGTTGGCCCCGGTGAGCGTGACGAGATGCTTGCCCTTGGAGCCCGCGGCCTCCAGCAGCTTTTTCGCATCGTAGAAAATCTGGCCGGGGACGCTCGCGCAATCGAACTTCAGCTTCACCAATGCGCTGTCGGCATTGGTCGGATCCTCGCCCGAATAATCGACGCGCCCCGTGCAGGCGCGCCCCTCGGCGTCATGCAGGGAGATGCGGCGCTGGATGAGCTTGCCGATCTCGGTCTCCAGCACGCCGGGCTGCGAAATATCGACGCCGGCGCGCTCCGCCATGGTCTGCGAGAAGATGCGCTCGAGATCGGTCGCCAGAAAGCCGACCTCGACGCGGTAGATTCCGTCTTTCTCGGGGACGATCTTGACCGTCGAAATATCGGCCGTATGCGCAAAGGCCGGAGCGGCGAATGCGAGCACTGCGGCGACGACGATCGGCAAGCATTTCAACGACCAGCTCATTTTCGCGGACTCCGGCGAAGCCTCAGGACGGGCCGCGCACAATGCCCGACGTCGCGAAAATGGACAAGGCCGCGCGCCCGTGGCGCGCCGCGCGATTGCGGCGGCGCTGTGGGACGGGTAAAAACAATGACATGCGGACCAGCCTGGACCGCCGTGCGGGGGGAGCGTTCCGATATGCAGCGTGTCACCATGACCATCGACGACGATCTCATGGCCGCTCTCGACCAATATATGGAGGCCGGCGGCCATCAGAATCGGTCCGAGGCGGTGCGCGATCTCGTGCGTGCAGGCCTGATGAAGCAGCCGAAAGTCGACGACAGCGACCGCGCCTGCATCGGCGCGCTCGTCTATCTCTACGATCATGAGACGCGGCAATTGTCGAAGCGGCTGATGCATGACCATCACAGCCACGCCGATCTCTCCATCGCCGCGCTGCATGTTCACGTCGACGCGGAGACCTGCCTCGAGGTGTCGCTGCTGCGCGGGCCCAAGTCCGAGGTCGAGCATTTCGCCCAGCATGTGATCGGCGAGCGCGGCGTGCGCTATGGCCAGCTCGTCGTCGCGCCGGCGGAGGCCCATTCGCCCGAGGAGGCTTCCGCGCCAAAGCCCCACCATGGGCACACTCACGCCTGAGGCCTGTGACGGAAATGCAACGCTCTGGGTAAATCCGTACGGAGTCGTCGATCTCGTCGTTGACCCCGACCCCTCTCGTATGATCAGATTAATAAAAAATCATACGGGGGAGCAGCGATGACCAGCCGGCGAATTGGCGAAATTTCCGCATTGGCCCTGACGGTCGCGCTTTTCGGCGGCGGCGCCGTTGCGCAAGAAGCTTTGCCGGACATCGACGTCGCCGCGCCGATCGCGGCCGCGACGCCGGGGGCGGCGGCCACGCGCTCGGACGACGCGCAAAAGGCGAGAGTGAGGGTCGAGGCGGCCAGCGAGACCGTGTTCAGCGGCCAGCAGGTCAACGCCGTTCCCTTCGCGCGTCCGGGCGAGGCGCTCGAGATCGTCCCCGGCCTCTCGGTCACGCAGCACAGCGGCGAAGGCAAGGCGAACCAATATTTTCTGCGCGGCTTCCAGCTCGACCACGGCACGGATTTCTCGCTGACGCTGGACGGCATGCCGATCAACATGCGCACGCATGGCCACGGCCAGGGCTATGCCGACGCCAATTTCCTGATCCCGGAGCTGCTCTCCTCCGTCGTCGGCCGCAAAGGCCCCTATTACGCCGACAAGGGCGATTTCTCCTCGGCCGGCGCCGTCGACATGCAATATATCGACAAGCTCGATCGCGGCTTCTTCCGGGCGACGGGTGGCAGCTTCGCCTATGGCCGCCTGCTCGGGGCCAAGAGCTTCGAGGTGAATGGCGGCAATCTGCTGACCGCCATCGAATCCAGCATCTACAACGGCCCTTGGACGCGGCCGGATGAAATGCGCAAGATCAATTCGGTGCTGCGCTGGTCGCGCGGCACGCAGGAGGACGGCCTCTCGATCACCGCGATGGCCTACGCCAACCGCTGGTTCTCCACCGACCAGATTCCGTCGCGCGCCGTCTATGGCGGCGTCCTTCCGCTGTGGGGCAATCTCGATAGCACGGACGGCGGCGACGCCTCGCGCTTCAGCCTCTCGGCGCGCTGGAGCCAGACGGAAGGGCCGCATTCCTCGCGCGTGGAAGCCTACGCCATTCGCTCGACGCTCGATCTCTACAATAATTTCACCTATTTCCTCTCGCATCCCGATATCGGCGACCAGTTCCGCCAGTTCGACCGGCGCACGGTGCTCGGCGTCAACGCGCAGCACGCCTATAAATACGAGATCGCCGGCCTGCCGATCGAATCGCGCATCGGCCTCGAGAGCCGCTACGACAATATTCGCATCGGCCTCCAGGACAGCTGGCGCCGCCAGCCCTATGACGCGATCGTCAACAGCCATGTGGCGGAAGGCAGCGTGGGCCTTTGGACCGACACGACGGTTCGCTTCACGCCCTGGTTGCGCGCCACCGGCGGCGTGCGCTTCGACTATTTCGCCGCCAGCGTCGGCAGCCTGCAGGATCCGCTCTCCGCGCCCAAGGACGGGAATGGCGCTCCGATCTGGACCGGCCCTTGGAACAGCGGCTCCAAATCGGCGACGATGGGCAGCCCGAAGGTCGGAATCGTCGTCGGCCCCTTCGAGCAGACCGAGCTCTTCCTCAATTTCGGCGAGGGGCTGCATTCCACCGACGTGCGCGGAACCGTGACCCGGCTGAGCCCGGCCGACGGCTCCTCCGTGGCGACCATCCCGCTGCTGGTGAAGCAACGCGGCGCCGAGATCGGCCTGCGAACCACGCGCCTGCTCGAGGGGCTCGAATCCTCGGTCGCCCTCTGGTGGCTGAACAATGATTCGGAAAATCAGTTCGAGGGCGATTCCGGCAGCACTGCCTTCGGCCGGCCGAGCCGGCGCTATGGCGTGGAGATCATCAATCACTACACGCCCACCTCCTGGCTGCGGATGGAGGGCAGCGTGTCGCTGTCGCATGCGCGCTTCCGCGGCGTCGACCAGCAGCAGGCGCTGGCCTGGATCGATCTTCTCTCGCCCGATGCGATCGGCTACGGAACCTTCGTCGGCAACGCCCCCGGCAATTTCATTCCCGACTCGCCGAACATCGTCGCCATGGGCCAGATCGAAGTGGGCGAGGCGACGGGCCCCTTCGCGGCGCTGCGCTATCGCTATCTCGGCGAGCGCCCGCTGACCGCGGACGGCGCCTTCAAATCTCCGGCGACCGGAACGCTCAATTTGCGCGCCGGCTATCGCTTCGACAATGGCTGGAGCATTCAGGCGGACGCTTTCAACGTCACCAATTCGCGCTCGGACATGATCACCTACGGCTATGGATCGCTGATCCCCTCCGATCCGCTCTACGGCCTCTGCAAGGCGGGCGTCGCGCCGGGCAATGTCTGCTCGGTCGGCGTGATGGGCCGTCATTTCAAGCCGATGGAGCCGCCGGCCGTGCGCGTCTCGATCACAGGCCCGCTGCCTTTCTGAGCGGAGTCTCACGAGTTTCGTGTCTCGATCTGGCGTCACGCGAAAAGCTCGGCTAGGCTGAGCGCCCCGCGCGACGCCGGCAATGCGGCCTTGCCGTCTGTCGCAGCGATCCCTTTTCTTGCGGCGCGCGATTTTTTTCGACGCTCCGATTCGTTGCGAAAGAGACGATTATGTCCGACATCAAGGCCAAGAAGAAACTCGTGATCTTCTGCGACGGCACCTGGAACGAGCCGACCAAGCGCGGCACCAATGTCGTCCGAATGCTCCAGGCGACGGATTTCGCCGACGCCGACGACCGGCCGCAGCTCACCCATTACATCGCCGGCGTCGGCACGCGCAAAGACGAGAAAGTCATCGGCGGCGCATTCGGCTTCGGCATCTCCGACAATATCAAGGACGCTTACGCCTTCATCGTCAGCAATTACGAGGTCGGCGACGAGATCTATCTCTTCGGCTTCAGCCGCGGCGCCTACACCGCCCGCAGCATCGCCGGGCTCGTTCACAATCTCGGCGTTCTGCAACGCTGGAATCTGCCGCTCGTCTCCATCGCCTATGACCATTACAAGGACAGAGCGGACGAATGGCGGCCGGGCGGCGGCGCCGCGCAGAAGTTTCGCGACGACAATTGCCATCCCTATCCGACGAAGATCAAATTTCTCGGCGTGTGGGACACGGTCGGCGCGCTCGGCGCGCCCTATGGCGAAATTTTCGGGCGGCTCATCGACAAATTCTTCAAGACCAGCTTCCACAATGTGACGCTGAGCACGAGCGTCGACGCCGCCTATCATGCGTTGGCGGCGGACGAGCGTCGCTGGCCGTTCCGGCCGACGCCGATCGCGCTCACCGACTATCATCGCGCGCGCAATGCGGCGAGCGCCTTTCCGCTCTATGCGGAGCGATGGTTCCCCGGCGTCCACTCCAATGTCGGCGGCGGCTACCAAGAGCATGGCCTCTCCGACTATGCGCTGGTGTGGATGGCGGAACGCGCCGCGCAGAATGGTCTGAAGCTCCTGCGCTTCCCCGACGTCAAATTCTCCGTCGATCGCCCCTTCGGGCCCAATCCAGCCGAGAAAATCGAGAACAGCCAGACTTTCGGCTATCGGCTCGCGACGGTTTTGCTGGTGAAGCTGCCCGCGACGCTCGGCCTGCCCTCGGTCTATCCGCTCGACGACCAGTCGCTCGCGAAACATGTGACCTGGACCGGCGATTATATTCGCCCGATCGGCGGCGGCGAGGATTGCGCCCCGGTGCGCGAAAAAGCCGAGGTCGACGGCTCCTATCGGCCGAAGCAGCTGCCGCCCATCGCCGCTCCGGCGGCGCAGGAGAAGGTCGAAGAGACCGAGCCGGCGTGAATGCGCCTGCGCTCTCTCACATAGAAGCGCGGCACGGCGTCGATGCGCCGCTGGCGAGCGGGCCCCTCCGCGCCTATAGCGTTCGCCGACGAGCTACGTATATACGATCGCATCGCGTCGACTCGGCGCGATCCATTGTGAGTAGCGGGCACAATCGCCGACGCCGCGCGCGCCGGGCGCAGCGACAATGCTACTAGTGATCCGCGTCATTCGAGCCGAAGGCCCGGAAGGCCCCCTCCCTCACCCTCCCCCGCTTCGCGGGAGAGGGTGGCGGCGACGTTTCGCGAAGCTTCGAATCTGCTCCCTCTCCCGCGAAGCGAGGGAGGATCGGGGAGGGGGCGCGCGCGAACATCTTCACTTTCGTCGACGCACGGCTACAAGGGGCACGATGCGATACCCTCCCTCCTTCCTCGATGAAATTCGCGCCCGCGTGCCGGTCTCGGCCGTGGTGTCGCGGAAGGTCAAGCTCAAGAAGGAGGGGCACGAGTGGCGGGGCCTCTCGCCCTTCAACGCCGAGAAGACGCCCTCCTTCTATGTCAACGACCCCAAGGGCTTCTTCCATGACTTCTCCTCCGGCAAGCATGGGGATGGCTTCGCCTTTCTGATGGAGACGGAAGGCCTCACCTTTCCAGAGGCCGTCGAACAGCTGGCCGGAATGGCCGGCCTGCCCATGCCGGTCGAGACCAAAGAGGCGCAGGAGGCCGAGGTGCGCCGCGGCTCGCTGACCGAGGTGCTGGAATGGGCGGCGCAATTTTTCGAGAAGCAGTTGCGCGGGCCCGCCGGCGCCGAGGCGCGCGCCTATCTCGCCCGCCGCGAGCTGGGCGAAAAGGAGCAGGCGCAGTTTCGGCTGGGCTTCGGGCCGGGCGAGCGCTATGCACTGCGCGATCATCTCGCGGGCAAGGGCGCGAGCGTCGAGACGATGATCGAGGCCGGGCTGCTCGTCCATGGCGAGGGTATCGCCGTCCCCTACGACCGTTTTCGCAATCGGATCATTTTCCCGATCTGCGACCGCTCCGGCCGCGTCATCGCCTTCGGCGGGCGGGCGATGGAGAAGGACGCCAAGGCCAAATATCTGAATTCGCCCGAGACGCCGCTCTTTCACAAGGGCGCGACGCTCTACAATCTGCACAACGCCCGCAAAGCCGCGCATGAATCGGGCAATCTCATCGCTGTCGAGGGCTATGTCGACGTCATCGCCATGACGGCGGCGGGCTTTCCGCAGACGGTGGCGCCGCTGGGCACCGCGCTCACGGCCGAGCAATGCGGCCTGCTCTGGAATCACGCCGAGGAGCCGATTCTCTGCTTCGACGGCGACAAGGCCGGCCGCAACGCGGCCTTTCGGGCGATCGACACGGCGCTGCCGCTGATCGGCCCCGGCCGCAGCCTGCGCTTCGCTCTGCTGCCGGAGGGGCAGGATCCGGACGAGCTCTACCGCTCGGCCGGCCCTTCGGCGGTGGCCGCGGCGGTTGCGGCCGCGCGCCCGCTGGTCGATCTGCTCTGGGCGCGGGAGACCGAAGGAATTCAGCTCGATACGCCCGAGCGTCGCGCCGCGCTCGAGCGCCGCCTCGGCGAGCTCGGCCGCGCCATCGCCGACGAGACGCTGCGCCGTCACTATCAAAAAGAATTTTCCGACCGCTGCAATTCGCTGTTCGGCCGCTCGCGCGGCCAGTCGCCACGCCGGCCGGACATGCGCCGCGGCGGCGGCGGCCCGCAACGTTTCCGCCGGGACTTCGAGCCATCCCGCGGCCCGCTGACGATCGGCGCGGCCCTCGCCAATTCCCCGCTCTATCGCGGCACGACGCCTGCCATCTCGCCGAGAGAGGCGCTGATTCTATTGATTTTGATGAATCACCCGGAGCTCCTCGCCGCCCATCTCGAGACGGTGACGGCGCTCGACTTCGCCTCGGCGGAGGGCGAGAAGCTGCTCGCCGTGCTGGTGCGCAGCCTCGCCGACGGGGCGAGCGCGCGCGAAGAATTCGCTCGCGCCGCCGCCGCGGCCGGGCTAGAAGCTTTTTGCGAGCGGTTGGCCGGCATGGGGGCCCATGCGACCCTGTGGAGCGTGCGCGCCGAGGCGGCCCCGGCGGACGCCGCGGAGAGCTTGCGCCAAGCTCTCGTCTTGCAACATCGCGTACGCGCATTAGATAAAGAACTTCGGAAAATCGAGGCGAGGTTGGCGACGGCCCCCAACGACCACGATTCCGCGCGCTTAAGCGATATTCAGGCGCAATTGAACGCGCTCGATGGAACCGAAGCCGCTCTCGACGGGTTCGGTTCACAGTCGGGACGTTCGCTGAGAAGCCTTTGACCCGCAAGCCGAACGGCCGGCGAGCCAAAGCTCTACCAATTTGGTTAGGCCGACGTTAAGCCCTGGCCACGACTGTGGGCTCGGGCGAATCGGTACGGTCCTCTGCGGGGTCAGCCGGCTTGTCTTGCGATCGACGCTGTGGTTTTCGTTAAAATGCGGCGAGCGAAAAAGTGAACGATCCCGGCATGGCGCAGCCTTCGGCTCGGGAAGGCGGCGTGGGGTGGGGCTTGGAGCGAAGAATGGCGAAAAAAGACGACGAGAAAGTCGAAAACGAGGGTGCGGTCGCGGTGGAAACCGCCGACGGTCCTCTGCTCGACCTCAACGACGCCGCCGTCAAGCGGATGATCAAGCTCGCCAAGAAGCGCGGCTTCGTCACTTATACCGAGCTCAACGCCGTTCTGCCGTCCGAGGAAGTCTCCTCGGACCAGATCGAGGACGTCTATGCGATGCTCCAGGAGATGGGCATCACCGTCTCCGAGGGCGAAGACCCCGATGAAGCCGAGGGCGAGGAGCAGGCGGAGGAAGAGGAGGCCGAGGGCGGCGAGCTCGTCGAATCGCCCCGCGCGACCGCCGTCGCCACACGCACGTCCGAGCCCGCCGACCGCACCGACGACCCCGTCCGCATGTATCTGCGCGAAATGGGCTCGGTCGAGCTTTTGTCGCGCGAGGGCGAGATCGCCATCGCCAAGCGCATCGAGGCGGGACGCGAGGCGATGATCGCCGGGCTCTGCGAGAGCCCGCTGACCTTCCAGGCCATCATCATCTGGCGCGAGGAGCTCGAGGCCGGCAAGGTTCTGCTGCGCGACATCATCGACCTCGAGGCGACCTACGCCGGGCCCGAGGGCAAGAACGCCGGCAAGCCTCCGGTCGCGCCGACGGATCTCGCGCCCGCCACCGCGCCGCGCACCCCTCCGGCCGCGCTGGGCGACGCCGGCGCGCCGGCCGAGGAGGCCTTCGAGGAGGAGGACGACCTCGAGAATTCCGTCTCGCTCTCCGCCATGGAGACCGAGCTCAAGCCCAAAGTGCTGGAGACCTTCGCCCGCGTCGCCGACGCCTATAAGAAGCTGCGCCGGCTGCAGGACCAGAATGTCGAGAACAAGCTCAAGAACGAGACTCTGACCCCGGCTCAGGAGCGCAAATACAAGCAGCTCAAGAAAGAGATCGTCACCGATGTGAAGTCTCTCTCGCTGAACCAGAACCGCATCGAGGCGCTGGTCGAGCAGCTCTACGACATCAACAAGCGCCTCATCGGCTATGAGACCAAGCTGCTGCGCCTCGCCGATGCGCAGGGCGTGCAGCGCGAGGACTTCATCGACAAATTCCAGGGCTCGGAGCTCGATCCGAAATGGATCATGCGCGTCTCCAAGCTCGGCTCGCGCGGCTGGAAGGAATTCGTCGCCAACGAAAAGGACCGGATCAAGGAGCTGCGCGGCGAGATTCACGCGCTGGCCACCGAGACGGGCCTCGAGATCGCCGAGTTCCGCAAGATCGTCCATATGGTTCAAAAGGGCGAGCGCGAGGCCCGGCAGGCGAAGAAGGAGATGGTGGAGGCGAATCTGCGCCTCGTGATCTCCATCGCCAAAAAATACACCAATCGCGGCCTGCAGTTCCTGGACCTGATCCAGGAGGGCAATATCGGCCTGATGAAGGCGGTCGATAAGTTCGAATATCGCCGCGGCTATAAGTTCTCGACCTATGCGACCTGGTGGATCAGGCAGGCGATCACGCGCTCCATCGCGGATCAGGCGCGCACGATCCGCATTCCGGTGCATATGATCGAGACGATCAACAAGATCGTGCGCACCTCGCGCCAGATGCTGCACGAGATCGGCCGCGAGCCGACGCCGGAGGAGCTCTCCGAGAAGCTCGCCATGCCGCTGGAAAAAGTGCGCAAGGTGCTGAAGATCGCCAAGGAGCCGATCAGCCTCGAGACGCCGATCGGCGACGAGGAGGATTCGCATCTCGGCGATTTCATCGAGGACAAGAACGCTATTCTGCCGATCGAGGCGGCGATCCAGTCGAACCTGCGCGAGACCACGACCCGCGTGCTGGCCTCGCTGACGCCGCGCGAGGAGCGCGTGCTGCGCATGCGCTTCGGCATCGGCATGAACACCGACCATACGCTCGAGGAGGTCGGCCAACAGTTCTCGGTGACCAGAGAGCGCATTCGCCAGATCGAGGCGAAAGCGCTGAGGAAGCTGAAGCATCCGAGCCGAAGCCGGAAGCTGCGGAGCTTCTTGGACAATTGAGTCAGCGGCGATGCCGACGATCGCTTCGTTCTACGGCATCGCCATTCAGATGTTTTTCGACGACCCAACCCACCGCATTTCCATGCGCGCTATGGCCGTGCGAAAGCGCTGGTGAGGATCGCCGATGGAAAGATCATCTCGGGCGAGTTGCCGCCGACAGCGGCGCGAATCGTCCGAGAATGGGCGCTGGCTCGAAAGCCGGAGCTGGAAGAAAATTGGCGCCGAGGGCTGTCTTTTCAGCCCCTCGAGCGCATAGCGGGCCCCGACCACGATGGCTGAATTTCCCATGGTGGATGTGATCAAGCTGAAGCCCCTCGACGGCTTCAAGCTATGGGTGCGCTTTACCGACAGTTCCCAGGGCGTCTGCGATCTTGCCGGAATGATCGCCGAAGACGGACCAATGATCGAGCCCTTGCGAGAGGCCGCCTATTTCAATCGCGTCTTCGTCGAAATGGGCGCTCCGACCTGGCCCAATGGTTTCGACATCGATCCCGTACACCTTTATATGAAAATGAAGGCGGCCGGCCTGCTGGAGCATGTGGCCGCGGCGTGAGCGCACGAATGCCGCCGTCGCTCGTCGATATTTGCTTCCGTCATGGATGAACCCGTTGCGGCCAATACCCGCAAGCGCCGCGGCGTCGTCTACACGCCCGCTCCCATCGCCCGTTTTCTCGTCGCCCGCACCATCGCGCTGACGCTCGACGAGCGGCGCGCCGCTCTCGTCGCGCAGCATGGCGGATGCGAGACGCCCGCCTTCTGGCGCGCATGGCTCGACGCTCTTCGATCCTTCAAGATCGTCGATCCCGCCTGCGGCGATGGCGCGCTTCTCGACGCCGCCTTCGACGAAATGGCGCGACGCTATGAGGAGACGGCGCTCGGCGCGACGATCTTGCTCGATGCGGCGCGCGAGACGATCGCCAATAATCTCTTCGGCGTCGACATAGATGCGCGCGCGGTGAAAGCCGCGCGCCGCGCGCTGTGGAGCCGATGCCCGCAGATCGCCGCGACGAGCGAGGCTGAAAGCTCGCGGTCCGAGGTGACGACTGGACCGCGAGCCTTCGGGCTCGCTCTCGATCCAAACGATCCGCACGACAATTTGCGCGCCGGCG
Organism: Methylosinus sp. H3A; assembly: GCF_015709455.1. Classification (NCBI taxonomy): domain Bacteria; kingdom Pseudomonadati; phylum Pseudomonadota; class Alphaproteobacteria; order Hyphomicrobiales; family Methylocystaceae; genus Methylosinus; species Methylosinus sp. H3A. The sequence continues at coordinate 1,968,535 of NZ_JADNQW010000005.1, read as the reverse complement.
ACAGCCTCATCGACGATAGTGCGGCGCGCGGCGGCTTCGACATCGTCCTCGGCAATCCGCCCTATGTGCGGATGGAATATCTGAAAGCGGCGAAGCCCTATCTCACGAAACATTACGCCGTCGCCGCCGAGCGCGCCGATCTCTACGCCTATTTCTTCGAGAAAGGCGTGCGATTGCTGAAGGACGGCGGGCGGCTGGGCTTCATCTCCTCGTCGAGCTTTTTCCGCACCGGCGCGGGGGAGACTTTGCGCAGCTTCCTCACCACCCATGCGACGATCGAGAGCGTCGTCGATTTCGGCGATTTGCGCGTCTTCGACGGCGTCGTCACCTATCCGGCGATCGTGACGCTGAAGAAGAGCGCCGAGCGCGGCGATCTGTCCTTTCTCCTGTTGAAGGATCGCGCGCCTGAGACGCTCGAGACGGCCTTCGCGGCGAGCGCGGAGCGCATGCCGCAAGCGCGGCTCGGCGCCGCCGTCTGGCGCTTCGAAAACGAGGCGCTGGCGCTGCTGCGCGACAAGATCGCGCATGGCCGCAAGACGCTGCGCGAGGTCTATGGCTCGCCGCTCTGGGGGATCAAGACCGGGCTCAACGAGGCTTTCGTGCTCGACGGCGCGACGCGCGACGCGCTCGTCGCCGCCGATCCGCGCAGCGCCGAGATATTGAAGCCCTATGCGCGCGGCGGCGACATCGGCCGCTGGCGCCGGGCGAGCGAGGACTGGCTCGTCGATGCGCCGAAGGGCGCTTTCGACATTGCGGAATATCCCGCGGTGGAGGCGTGGCTCGCGCCGCTGCGCTTACGGCTCGAAAGCCGCGCCACGCAGCAGCGATGGTTCGAGTTGCAACAGGCGCAGCTCGCCTATCGCGCGCGTTTCGCGGCGCCGAAGATCGTCTTTCCCGACATTTCGCAAGGGCCGAAATTCGCGTTCGACGAAAGCGGCATGCTCATCGACGCCACCGCCTTCTGCCTGCCCTGCGCCGATCTCGCGCTGCTCGCCTTTCTCAATTCGCGGCTCTGCTGGTTCGTCCTCCATTCGGTGTCCAATCCGTTGCGCGGCGGCAAATGGCGGCTGCGGCTGAAGACGCAATATTTGGAGCCGCTGCCGCTCCCCGATCTCGATTCGGCGAGCGCCGAACGGCTCGCGGCGGCGGCGCGCGCCAATTGCGACGACGCCCGCCGACGCGGCGAAACTCTCGATTCCGAGGAGGCGGCGCGCCTGTCCGCCCGGATCGAGGCGAGGGAGCGGGAGATCGACGCGATCGTCTACGCTTCCTTCGGTCTTTCGGCGGCGGAGGTCGCCCGGCTCGAAGCCTCGCTCGACGGACAATATTGACCGCGAAATCCGGCCCCGACTGCGATATATTGCGCCGCATGAACCCGCATCTCCGCCCGACAGGCCTCCCGCTCGAGACCCAGGCCGCCGAGGGACTCCCCCGGCGCTGCTGGAGCGTGGCGGAAATCGAGGAAATGCTCCGCGCCGGCATCATCGACGAAGACGAGCGGTTCGAGCTGATCGGCGGGGAGGTCGTGCCTATGTCGCCCAAGGGCGCCCGACACGAATGGGTGAAGATCGCAGTCAATCGCTTCCTTCTGAAGGCGGCGCCCCAGCATCTCGAGGTCGCCCCCGAGACTACGCTGCGCCTCGACGCGCGCACTTTCGTCGAGCCCGATTTCTGCGTTTTTCCGCGCGGCCTCCCGCTGACGGCGCTCGATGGCCCGGCGGTTCTTCTGGCCATCGAGATCGCCGATTCGAGCCTCGCCTATGACAAAGGCCGCAAGATCGGCGTCTACGCCGCTTTCGGCGTGCGCGAGGTCTGGGTCGTCGACGCCGTGAAGGCCGTGACTCACGTCCATCGGCGGCTGGGCGCGACGGGCTATGCCGAGATCGTCGCGCTCGCGGGCTCCGCGCGTCTCGAGCCCATGCTCGCGCCCGAGCTGGCCTTCAGCCTGGCCGAGCTCGGCGTGACGCCCGGCGCGGACAGACGGTGAAACCATGACGACGCCATCGACGACCACCGCTCTGCTGCGCGGCTTCCTGCGCAAATGTCCGCGCTGCGGCGCCGGCGCTCTCTTCGACGGCTATCTGAAGCGCGCCGACGCCTGTCCGCATTGCGCGGAGAATTTCGTCGGCGTCGACGCGGACGACGGGCCGGCCTGGCTCACCATCGGCGTCGTCGCCCATATCATCGTTCCGCTGCTCATCTTCCTGGAGACGCGCGGAACCATGTCCTATGGCGCGGAGGCGGCGCTGCTGCTCTCGGTGACCACCATCTCCACTTTGTTGCTGCTGCCCCTCTGCAAGGGCTTTTTCATCGCGGCGGTGTGGTCCCTGTCGAAGAAATCCGACTAGAGCGTTTCCAGCCGAAGCGGTCGAAACAAAAGCCTGGAGTCGTTCCGCGATCACGCCCCGACGGCGCTTCGCCGAGGCTCCCGCGCCGCGCGGATCATCGCCTCGACCTCGTCGACGACGCGCTCGGCGCCGCCGCCCTCGCCAGCGATCGCCAGCGCCAGCCGTTGCGCATTGCCGGCGAAGCTCGGCTCGTCCAGCAGACGGCGGATGGCGGCGGCGATCTCCGCCGCGCTCGCGTCGCGCGACAGTCGAAGGCCCGCGCCGTGATATTCCACGCGCGCGGCATTGTCGTTCTGATCGCGCCCCATGGGCAGAACGAGGATCGGCGCGCCAGCGCGGAGCGCGCGCAATGTCGTGCCATGGCCGCCATGGGTGACGACGCAGGCGGCGCGCGCAATGATCTCGTCGTGCGAGGCGCCGTCGAGAATTTCGACATTGGGCGGCGCAGCCGGCGCCAGTCCCGCGAGCGCCACGCCGAGCGTCACCACGCCGCGAACGGGAAGCGAGCCGAGCGCTTCGATCGTCGCGGCGAGCGCGGCCTCCTGTCTCTGATAGGTGGTGCTGAAAGACACGAGCACGGTCGGTCGCTCGTCGGATTGCGGCGCGGCGCCTTCGAGCGCCCAGGCCGGCTGCTCGAGGAGCGGCCCGACATAGCGCACGTGAGCCGGCAAATAGTCGACGGGAAAATCGAAGGCCTTCGCCGTGCAGAGCAGCAGCAGGTCCGAACGGAACTGATCGAGCGTCCGGCTCAGCGGCGGCAGCTGGAATTTGGCGCGCGCGGCGTTGATCTGCGGCAGGAAGCCATCGAACATACGCTCGACCGAGGCCATGACCTCGCGATCCCGGTGGCGCTCATCGTCGTTTCCGGCGGGGAAAAAGCCCGGGCCGAAAGGCGGATGGCCCGGCAAGGGGACGAGGCTGAGATTGGCCGCCAGCAGCGCGTGAGGAAGCCCGAGCGCTTCGGCCGCGACCATTCCGCCGAACAAAACGTCCGAACCGATGATGGCGTCGGTCGGCTCGGCCTGCGCGGCTTCGACGACGTCTTCCGCATAGCGCAGCGCCGGGGCGAGAAAAACGCCCTGCGCCCAGGCGAAGAAGGCGGATGTGTCGTTCGGCTGCTCCCAATCGCGCACAAAGCTGCTCTGCGGCGTGAGATCGCGTCGATTGGGCGCGCGCGTCCATGGCAGCGCGCGGGCGCCGGCGGCGCGCGCTTGCGGCAATATGCAGTCGTCGCCGATGAAACGGACATCGTGTCCGCGCGCGGCCAGCGCTCGGATCGTGGCGATCGTCGGAGGGACATTGCCGCCGCCTTCCCAGCCGAGCACGAGCAGTCGTGATTTCTCGTTTTGAAACGCCATATCCATCGCTCCTCAATCCAAGAGTTCGGCAATCATCGCGGACATCAGCCGCACAGTGTCGTCAGGCGAATTCCCCTGCGTTCGGCGAAACAGAAACCAGGTCCAGACGTCGGTCGCGACGAGCAGATGCGAGAGCCGCAATTTGCGTTCATCGCCGGCGAAAGCATCGAGGCGCGGTGCGAATGTCAGCTCGACCCAGCGGCGATGACCGACGCGGCCGACCGCGAGCGTCTCGCTGATCTCGGGGATGCGCCCCTCGAGCGAGAGCAGGCGCAAAACCGTCTCGCCAGTGGCTTCATAGTCGGCGACGAGAATGGCCGCGGCTCCCGCGAGGTCTCCGGGCCGGATGGCGGCGCGACGCGCTGCGATCTCTTTGCCGATATGTCGGGTGAAGGCGGCGAGCAGCCCGGCCTTGCCGCCGAACCGGCGAATGACCGTCTGGCGCGTCGTGCCGGCGCGCTGCGCGACTTCGTCCAAGGTCAGCTCATCGTACCAGCGCTCTTCGAGCAAGGCGCGAAACGCGATGAGAATCGCGTCCTCGGTCTCGCGCGATGCGGCGGCGCGGGCCGTCTGAACATAGCTTCGCTTAGTCGGAGCTTTCATGATACTCTAAGTATCATGAAATTCAGACAAGCGTCAAGCCGACGCGCGAAACGGCTTCGGCGGATCGGAAGTGGGTCAGTCCTTGCGGGGCTCGGGCTCGCGCGGCTCCAGCGGGCGCCCCGCGGCGGACCAGCCGTCTGTGCCTTGCGGGAACCAGGAGACATTGGAATAGCCGAGCGCGAGCGCCCGCTTCGCCGCGTTCCACGACATCCAGCAATCGGCGAGACAATAGAAGACGAGCGGACGGCGCTTGTCTTTCGCCGTCGCGCGCTCGAGGCCGCTTTCGAAATAGCGCAGCGAGGCCGGCGGCAATTCGCCATAGCCGGTCTCCGGGAGCCAGACGCTGCCGGGAATGTCGAAACGCGGCTTGTCGCGCCAGACGGCGTCGAGCGGCAGGCCGGCGGGCTTGGGCGGACGCGGCAGAACATCGACGAAAATCGCCGCCTGGTCCTGCCAGAGCACAAAGGCCTGCGGCGTGTCGATCACGCGCGCGCCGCGCAGAGCGGCGGGAACGGCGGCGCGATAATCGGAGAGCCGATAGCCTTCCGGCTCCGGCGCGGGCTCCGCGACAGCGGGTCCGGCGGCGAGACTGGCGATGCCGAGCGCTGCGACGAAACCGCGCGCGATCTCGAGACTTCGCATCACGGCGCCGGCGTGATCGGCGCGTCGGCCTCGTCGATCAGCGGCACGCCGAATTCGGCGAGCAATCTGTCGATCTCGTTCTGATTCTGCGCGATGAGCCGATTGAGCTCGCGCTTCCATTCCTGATCGGAATGGCGGACCCCCATGGCGATACGGAAGCTCATTCGCGCGCCCTTGTCCCCTGTGAGCAGGGCCTCCTTCAGCCCGCCGCCCGACTTTTTGACATGATAGCCGGCGATCGGCCCCCAGAGAATAGCGACATCGATCGCTCCGCTCTCGAGATCATGGATCATATCGGCCGCCGGCGCGTCGACGCGCGTGTCGACGACGAGCGGATAAGACTTGACCGCCGCGAGCAGCCGATAACGCGCCAAGAGATTGCCGGGCGGCGTGTTGGCGACGAGGCCGATGCGCTTGTCCTTGGCGAGGCGCGGATCGGCGAGCGAGGTCAGCCCCTCGAGATCGGAGCCCGCGCGATAGACCACAGCATAGGAGGTTCGGTAATAGGGATTGGTCGGCTGGACGAGATCGTCGCCCTGCGGCATGCCCATCACCACATCGCACAAATGCGCGTTGAGCGTGTTGCGGATGAAGCCGGTCGCGCCCGGATAATAGGAATAGGCGAGATCCTTGCCGAGCTTCTTCGCCAAGAGCTCCGCCAGCCGGTTCTCGAAGCCGTCGCCGGCGCGATTGGAAAAGGGCAGATTGCTCGGATCGGCGCAGACGCGCAGAACCTTGGGATCGACGAGCTCGATCGACCCTCGGGCGTCGTCGACGCCCTGAGGGCGGGCGACGATGCCGGGCGATTGGACCGGCGACTGGGCAAGCGACTGGGAATGAGCCGGGGCCGTCGCGAGCAGGCCCGCGACGGCGACCAGAGAAAATGCGAGACGACGCGCCATGGCGAGCCTTCGGCCGGTTCCGCCGTCGGCAGACGCGCGAAGCCTCGACTGGCGCTCGTCCACTATTTGGCGCTCATGCATTTCGCTTCGGCTTCGGCGAAAGCCGCAGGCTTTTCGGCCTTCTTCTCCGGTCGGCCGCGGCCGACCGCTTCGGTCGAGCGGGCGCGGAGATAGATGTAGAGGTCGTCGATATAGCACATCGCGTTCTTATTGTCCGCGAAAGCCGGCATGACGCTGTCGTTGCCCGCCTGCTTGTTCTCGCGGCCGCCGACGACGATGCCGTAGAACTCGGCGTAATTGAAGGTCTTGACCGAATTCTTCAGAGCCGGCGCATAGGTCGAGCCTTCGGCGTTGGGGCCGTGGCAGACATGGCATTCCGCGTGATAGCGACGATAGCCGGAGAAAGTGTACCAGTCGACCGCGCCGTCCGCCTGGACCTTATAGGTCGGGTCGCCCTTGGCGTCGAACCATTTGCCGTCCACTTCCTTGACCGCGGTCGGGTCGCCCGGCGCTTCGGCGCGCACGGTCGTTCCAACACCCATGAAGACGCTCAGGGCAAGTGCCCCGACGAGCGGCAGTCTCATTACGCCATCCTCCAGCAGTTTCCATCCACACAAACAAGGCGCTCGGCGCGCGCCAGGAGCGTTCGCCGAGCGCTGATCTTTTTATTGGCCGCCTCAGTTCGCCGGAGCGACGATCGGCAGAGCGTAATCGGGCAGAGAGAAGACGGTCAGCACGCCGCCGAGAGCGGTGTAGTCGGACAGCGCCTTATAGCCGCCGACCGCGCCGAGGCCTTCATTGCTCTTGGACAGGCCCGCCGCGAGGCCGATGCCGGCCCAGCCGCCGACGCCCGAAAGCACCGCGACATACTGCTTGCCCTTGTGCTCATAGGTCATCACATTGCCGATGATGCCCGACGGAGTCTTGTACTTATACAGCTCCTTGCCGGTCTTGACGTCGACGGCCTTCAGATAGCCCTCGAGCGTGCCGTAGAAGGCGAGACCGCCGGAGGTCGTGACCGCTCCGGACCAGACCGAGAACTGCTCCTTGTTGGACCAGACGATCTTGCCGGCGCGGGCGTCCCAAGCGATGAAATTGCCCATATGGCTGTCGCCGGGCGGCGGGAACATCTCCAGCGTCGCGCCGACATAGGGCTGACCCGCCGTGTAGCTGACGCGGAAGGGCTCATAGTCCATGCAGACGTGGTTGGTCGGCACATAGAACAGGCCGGTGTCCGGCGAGAAGGACGCGGGCTGCATGTCCTTGGAGCCGAGAGCCGCCGGGCAGACGCCCTTGGTGTTGACGTCCTCGCCATTCTGCTCGGTCGAATATTTGGAGACGACGAGCGGACGGCCGTAGGTCGGCGAGTTCTTGTCCTGATCGACCTTGGTCGCCCAATTGACGGCCGGATCATACTTCTCGGCGACGAGCAGCTCGCCGGTCACGCGGTCGAGCGTGTAGCCGAAGCCGTTGCGGTCGAAGTGGACGGCGGTCTTGCGCTTGACGCCGCCGATCGTCTGATCGGCCAGGATCACCTCGTTGATGCCGTCGTAATCCCACTCGTCGTGGGGCGTCATCTGATAGACCCATTTGGCGACGCCGGTGTCGAGATCGCGCGCCCACAGCGTCATGGACCAGCGGTTGTCGCCCGGACGCTGCTTAGGGTTCCAGGTCGAGGGATTGCCGGAGCCGTAGTAGACGAGGTTCAGCTCGGGGTCATAGGAATACCAGCCCCAAGTGGTGCCGCCGCCGATCTGCCACTGATCGCCTTCCCAGGTCTTGAGCGACGAATCCTTGCCGACCGGCTTGCCGAGATGGGTGGTCTTCTCGGGGTCGAGCAGAACCTCGGAGTCCGGGCCTTCCGAATAGCCGCGCCAAGCGAGGCTGCCGTCCTTGACGTTATAAGCGGTGATGCTGCCGCGCACGCCGAACTCGCCGCCGGCGATGCCGACGAACACTTTGTCCTTGAAGACATGCGGAGCGGCGGTCGAGGTGGCGCCCTTGGAGGGATCGCCGTTCTTCACCGACCAGACGAGCTTGCCGGTCTTGGCGTCGAGAGCGACGAGGGTGGTGTCGGCCTGGGCCAGGAAAATCTTGCCGTCGCCATAGGCGAGGCCGCGGTTCACGGTGTCGCAGCACATCACCGGAACGACGCTCGGATCCTGCTTGGGCTCATACTTCCAGAGGATCTTGCCTTCGTTGTTGAGGTCGAGGGCGTAGACGATATTGGGGAACGGCGTATGCAGATACATCACGTCGCCGAGCACCAGCGGCGCGCCTTCGTGGCCGCGCAGCACGCCGGTCGAGAAGCTCCAGGCCGGAGCCAGCTTGCCGACGTTCTCGGTCGTGATCTGCTTCAATTTCGAATAACGAAGATTGGCGTAATCGCCGGTCGGCAAAACCCAATCCTTCGGATTCTTCTGGAGATCGAGAAGCTCGTCGGCGGCGTTCGCCACGCCGGCCCCGAACAGCGCGAGAATCCCCACCGAAGTCGACAACAACAGCTTATGCATGAGCTTTTCCTCCTGACGACATCACCGTGCAAAAGGCCCGGCCACGCCGCCGACATCGCGCCTTTCCGACGCCACTGGCTTTGGGAAGCCGTTTCCGCGATTCTTGCCACGGCGATCAAGCGGAAACGCCGCGCCCGCAGCCCCGCCCATATCTCCGTCGAGACGCCTTCCGGTTCCCGGCCGGAAAGCCTCTTTTAGGTCGGAAACGGCGGGATAATATGTCGCACAGAATTGAAGCGCAATCCCCAAATCCTGTTCCCGACTTTCCTGATTTCTCGCATGAAACCCGCGAAAAACAAGGTCGAAAAACCCATGCTGCAACGCACTATTCGACAGCTCGCCATCGCGTTCTTCTGTCTCGTCACGAGCGCCGCGAACAGCTTCGAGCTGACGGAGATCGCGCCCGGCGTATTCGTCCATCAGGGCCAGATGGCCTTGATGACCCGCGACAACGCGGGCGACATCGCCAATCTCGGAGCGATCGTCGGCGAGGAGGCGATCGCGGTCATCGACACGGGGGGCAGCCGCGCCGAGGGGGAGGCGTTTCTCGCTGCATTGCAACAGCGCTCGACCAAGCCCATCCGCTATGTCGTCGACACACATGTCCATCCGGACCATATTTTCGGGAATATTGCCTTCAAAGGAACGGGAGCCGTCTTCGTCGGGCACAAAAATCTGCCGCGCGCCATGGCGACGCGCGGCCCGCATTATCTGTCTTCTTTCCGCGAGACGATGGGAGACCTCGTCGACGATGTGATTCTGGTTCCGCCGAGCCTCACAGTGGAGCGCGAGACGATTCTCGATCTCGGCGGCCGCCAGATCGTGCTGAAGGCCTGGCGCACCGCCCATAGCGACGCCGACCTCACCGTGCTCGATCGGCGGAGCGGCACGCTATTCGCCGGCGATCTCCTGTTTCTGCGCCATGTGCCGATCATCGACGGCAGCCTGCTCGGCTTCCTCGCCGTCGTCGACGAATTGCGGGCGATCGAGGCGGTCCGGGTCGTCCCGGGCCATGGGCCGGCCGTCGCGCCCTGGCCACAGGCGCTCGACGCGCAAAAGGCCTATCTCGACCACCTCACCCGCGATCTGCGGGCCGATGTCGCGAGAGGGGCGACGCTCGCCGAATCGGTGAAGACGGCCGGCCGCGGCGAGAGGCCCGCTTGGCTGCTCTTCGACGATTATCACGCCCGCAACGCCACGGCCGGTTTCGCCGAGCTCGAATGGGAGGCCCCTTGAGCCCGCCACGCAGAGAGAGCTATGATTTCAAAAAAGCCGGAGGAACGCAGATGAGCCCTTGGACAGCGAGCCTTCCGGCTCGCAAGACGCCGCACGAGAGCGCGCCCGAAGGCTCGCGATCCGGTCTCCTTCGTCTTCGTCTCGCGACCGTGGCGGCCCTGTGTCTGTCGGCCGGCGTCGCAATGGCCCAGGAGCCCAAGATCGATCCCTGGCCGGGCCTCGTCACCGATATTTTCCACGGCCGCGCGATCACGCCGCATGAGGGCGTGGTGGCGCTCGATGCGCCGAAGCGGGCCGAGGACGCCGCCATCGTGCCGATGACGATCTCCCTCGTCGAGCCGGCCTTGCGCGCGGCGACGCTGGTCATCGACGAGAATCCCATGCCCATGGCCGCGGCCTTCTCCTTCGGCGAGGGCGCCGGCGTCCAAAAGATCGAGACGCGCGTCCGGGTGAATTCCTACACAAATGTGCATGTCGTCGGCCGAACGGCGGACGGCGCGCTGCATTCCGTGGTGAAATTCGTGAAGGCTTCGGGCGGCTGCTCGGCGCCGGCCATCAAGGACCAGGACGAGGCCGCCAGCAATCTCGGCAAGATGAAATATCGGGAGTTCGCCAGCGAGAACCCCGCTCTTCACGAGGCGCAGATCATGATCCGCCATCCCAATAATTCGGGATTGCAGATGGACCCGATCACCCGCGCCTATATTCCCGCCCATTATGTCGACAAGGTCGAGGTGCGGCAGGGCGACGCGCTGATCTTCTCCATGGAGGGCGGCATATCGCTCTCCGAGGATCCGTCCTTCCGCTTCGTCTATAAGCCCAATGGCGCCAAGACGATCCGCGTCGAGGCGCATGACAATGAAGGCGGCGTCTTCAAGGGCGAATGGCCGATCGGCGGAGCGTCGTGAGGGAGAGCGAATAGCTCTACGCGCTATTCGCCCCTCGTCGCCGCGACCCATTCGCGCGTGCGCGCCTGCGGGTCCGCCGAGCGCAGAACATCGGTGACGACGCAGGCGCTGTCGGCCCCCGCCGCCAGCGCCGCCCGAGCGCGCTCCGGCGTCAGCCCGCCGATGGCGACGAGCGGAATCTCGCCGATGCGGCGCTTCCAGACGCCGATCTTCTCGAGCCCCTGCGGCGCGAAGGCCATTTGCTTCAGCAGCGTCGGATAGATCGGCCCCAGCGCGACATAATCCGGGGCGAGCGCCAGCGCCCGCTCGAGCTCGGCCTCGTCATGGGTGCTGACGCCGAGCCTTATTCCCTGCGCTCTGATCGCGGCGATGTCGGCCGTGTCGAGATCGCTTTGGCCCAGATGCACGAAATCGCAGGAAAGATCGATGGCGAGCCGCCAATAATCATTGACGACGAGCTGCGCGCCATGCGCCGCGCAGAGATCGCGGGCGCGAGCGATCTCCTCGCGCAGCGCCGCCTCCTCGCGATCCTTGACGCGCAATTGCACGAGCCGCGCGCCCTGCGGCAGCAGCAGCGGCAACCAGTCCGCCGAGTCGACGATGAGATAAAAGGGATCGAGCAAAAGCGCGCTCACGCCTTGCGCCCATCGTCGAAGGCCCGGCCGAGGATCGGCGTCGAAGGCTCCGCCATGTCGCGCGGCTCGATGAGGCCGGAGAGATAGGCCGCGCGGCCGGCCTCTATGGCGAGCGCGAAGGCGCGCGCCATAACGACGGGATCGCGCGCGCGGGCGACGGCGGTGTTGAGCAGCGCCGCGTCGAAGCCGAGCTCCATGACCGCCGCGGCCTGCGAGGGCGCACCGAGGCCGGCGTCGACGATGAGCGGCGTATCGGGAAAATGCGCGCGCAGCGCCCGCAGGCCGAAGAGATTATTGATCCCGCGGCCCGAGCCGATGGGCGACGCCCAGGGCATCAGCACGCGGCAGCCGGCGTCGAGCAGCTTGTCCGCGACGACGAGATCCTCGGTCGTATAGGGAAAGACGCAAAAGCCGTCGTCGCAAAGGATGCGCGCCGCCTCGACGAGGCCGAACACATCGGGTTGGAGCGTGTCCTCCTCGCCGATGACCTCGAGCTTGATCCAATTGGTTCCGAACAGCTCGCGCGCCATTTGCGCGGTGGCGACGGCCTCCTTGGCCGTGCGGCAGCCGGCTGTGTTGGGCAGCACGCGCACGCCGATCTCGCGAATGAGCCGCCAGAAGCTTTCGCCCGCCCGCGAGCCCCCGGCCTCCCGCCGCAGCGAGACGGTGACGATCTCCACGCCCGCGGCGCGGATCGCCTCGGCGAGAATCGCAGGCGAAGGATAGCGCGCCGTTCCGAGCAGGAAACGGGAGGACAGTCTCGCATCATAGACGACGAGGTCGTCGGGCTTGCTCATCCGAATATTTACCCTCCCTGCCGCGGCGTGACGATCTCGACAGCATCGTCCTCGACCAGAAGCGTCTCGCCGCGGTCCTTGCCGCGCACGAATTCCTGATTCACGGCCGTGGCGACGGTCTGCTCGCTAAAGCCCAATTCCTCTATGAGCCGCTCGAGCGTGGGCGCCTCGACCTCGAGCGTCTGCCCATTCACCCTGATCCGCATTCATGACCTCCGGGAAGAACTCGCCCGCGAAGAGAAAACGCGCGACGCGACGCGCCAGCGCCGGCGCCAGCAGAAAGCCGTGCCGATAGAGCCCATTGACGTAGAGCGTGTGGCCCCGGCGCGAGATGCGCGGCAGATTGTCGGGGAAAGCCGGCCGCACATCCGAGCCCGTCTCGACGATCTCGGCCTCCGCGAAAGCGGGATGGATCGCGAAAGCCGAATTGACCAGCTCCACGATGGAGCGCGCGGTGACGCGTGAACGCTCCTCATTCTCGATCATCGTCGCGCCGACCATGAACACCCCCTCCCCCCGCGGGACGATATAGACCGGATGGCGCGGATGCAGCATACGCACGGGGCGGGACAATTCGATCTCCTCGCTGCGCAGCACCAGCATCTCGCCCTTGACGCCGCGAAGCTCCGGCAGCTCGCCACGCGCGGAAAAGCCGCGGCAGTCGATGGTCCAATCCGCCTGCGGCGCCGATTCGGCGCAGAGGCGAATTCTCACATTGTCCATTGTCTCGAGCCGCTCGAACAGCGCCCGCATCGCCGCGCGCGGCTCGAGATGCGCCTCCTCGCGAAAATAGAGGCCGCCCGAAAAACGCCCGGCCAACGCCGGCTCGAGAGCGGCGAGGCCGTCTTCGTCCAGCCTCTCGAAGCGACGTGTGCGCCGCGAGAACTCGCTGAGCTCGGCGCGGTCGCGCGGCGGCGCGACGACGAGGCTGCCGGCGATCGTCGCGACGGGAACCTGCTGCGTCCAGAAGGCGAGCGCCTCCTCGCCGAGCGTGGCGACGATGGGCTCGGCGCTCTCCAATTCGCACCAGGGCGCGATCATGCCGCCGGCGTAATGAGAGCAGCCGCGTCCCGGCCCCGCCGCTTTTTCGATCAGCTCGACCTCGGCGCCGAAGGGCGCGCCGACGCGGGCGATCTCGAAAGCCGCGGTCAGGCCGGCGACGCCGGCTCCGATCACGCAGATCAGCATGTGTGCGGCCTGAGACAGCCGAGGTAAATCAGGAACATGCGGCCTCCCTACGCCAGCGCGAACTGGATCAGGTTCTAAGGGTCGCCGAGCCGCTGTGTCGAGCTATCGGCCTCTCAGCCTCTCGCCGCGCGCGAGCAGCGCGCCAGCGGCGAGGCTCCCCCGGGCGAAGCCGAGACTTGCGCAGGAGCGGCGGCGCGTCAAGCGTCGCGATCGCCGCAATCGAGAAGGGAGCGCGGAACACCGCAGGAGGCGAGGGCGTCGCCGTCTCCCCCGCTGCGCGGCGCGATCGGCGCGCTTCCCTTCCACGCCAGTCTGTGCGACGGCTGCGCGAACGCCGTTTCTCCACGCACGCCGCCCCGAATGACCATCAAGCGCAAATATCACCATGGCGCCCTCAAAGAGGCGCTGGTCGAAGCGGCGCTCGAGCTCATCGCCGAAGGCGGGCCGGCCAGTCTCAGCCTCACCGAGGCGGCCAAGCGCGTCGGCGTGACGGCGGCGGCGCCCTATCGCCATTTCGCCAGCCGCGACGAATTGCTCAACGAGGTGGCGCGGCGCGGATTCCTCTCCTTCGGCTCGGCGCTCGAAAAAGCCTGGGACGAAGGACGGCCCGACGCGGCGACCGCCATGTGGCGCATGTGCGCCGGCTATCTCGCCTTCGCCCGCCTGGAGCCCGGCCTCTACAGCGCCATGTTCGGCTCGGTGGCGACGCTCTCGACCGAGGCCTCGGCCGACGCCGCCGATCATGCGCTGGACATTCTCTGGCGCTCGGTCGTGGCCCTCCTCCAGCAGCGCGGCGCGCCCGCGCAGGGCGCGCGCAAGCTCGCGCTGCAGCTGTGGGCGCTCGCCCATGGCGTCGCCATGCTGTCGATCTCCGGCCATCTCGACGCCGCCAAGGGCCTCGATCCCGTCCCCGTGCTCGACGCGGCCGCGCGCAATCTGATGGAGGCCGCCATCCGCCGAGCGGAAACCGCGCCAGGCTGAGGTCACGTCTCCGCCCGCCGCGCGAGACGGGCCGAGCGCTCCTTCAGCGCGTCATAGATCGGCTCGTTGCGGCAGACGGCGGCGATGGCCATGGCCCCGAAGCAAGCGGCGAGCATGGGCAGCAAAAGCTCGGAGCTGTCCGTCATTTCGGTGATCAGGATCATGCCGGTGAGCGGCGCGCGCACCACGGCGGCGAAAAAAGCCGCCATGCCGATGAGCGCGAATTTCATTCCCGTCGTCTGCGCGTCCTCGCCCGGAATCGGCAGGCCCGGAATCAGTAGGCCGAAGAACAGGCCGATCTCGGCGCCGAGCGCCAGCAGAGGCGCGAATAATCCGCCGGGCGTCCCCGCCGCATAGGAGACGACGCCGAGCGCGAAACGCAGCGCGAAGACGAGCGGTAAGACCTCGAGCGCGAAGGCGCCGTCCAGCGTCTTCTGTGTGAGGAGATCGCCGCCGCCGACGAGATCGGGCGCGAAGAAACCGAGCGCGCCGACGCCGGCGCCGACCAGCGCGGCTTTCGCCTCGGCCGGCCAAGGCGAGCGGTCGGCTATGTCCAGCGCGCCGAGAATGGCGCGATTATAGGCGAGGCTCGCCAGCCCCGTCGCCGCGCCGAGGGCGAGGCCGAGCGGAACATCCAGAGGGCCGGTCGGATAATGCGCGGCGACGCTCAATTCCGGCGTCGGCCCGGCGATGAGGCGCACCACGGAAATGGCCCCGACCGAGGCGCCGAGCGCTATGGTCGCATGGCGCATGTCGAAGCGGCGCAGCAGCTCCTCGAGCACGAAAGCGGCGCCGGCGAGCGGCGCGTTGAAGGCCGCGGCGAGCCCCGCCCCGGCGCCGGCCGCGAGCAGCGATTGCTGATCGCGCCAGTCATAGCGGAAGAAGCGGCCGAACTGATGGGCGAGCGTCGCGCCCATCTGCACCGACGGCCCCTCGCGGCCGAGCGCGAGGCCGGCGCCGATGGCCAGAACCCCGCCGACGAATTTCACCGGCAGCAGCAGAGGCGGCGATGGCGGCTCGGCGCCGTCGATGACCGATTCGACATGCGGAATGCCGCTGCCGACCGCCGCCGGAACGAAGCGACGCACGAGAAAAGCCGCGAGGGCCGTGGCGACCGCCGCGCCGAGCGCCATCGCCGCCGCGCCCAGCGCGGGATTTGCCTGAAACCAGTCCGGGATGGCGGAGCGCAAGCGCCCGGCCGCATCGAGGACGAGGCGGAAGACGCCGCAGAGCGTCCCCACCGCGACCCCGGCCGCGAGCGAGACGAGGCCGAGCGGAAACAGCCCGGCAAGCTCCGACGGCGCTTGCGCGACGACGTCGGCCGACGCGGCGGCGGCCACATGGGATTCGACGACGACATCGGCTTTGTCGCCGAGCAGGAGCAGGCGCTCCGCCCCGACGGCGCGGAGCAGAACGAGGCGGCGCGGCCGGCCGAGCGCCAGCGCGACCGCGACGGCGGCGCGCGAGCGGCCTCGGCGCGGCCGGCGGCGACCAAAGGCGAGACGGAACAGAAAAGGCAGCGCCCCGGCGCCGACGAGCGTCGCCAGAGCGAGGAGAGCGCGCGCGTCATCCTCGGAAATTTCGGACATGAAAGCGATTCGCCAGAAAGACTTGCGCAGGATAGCGCGCGGCGGCGCGAGAAACGAAATCGGCGCAAAACCCGAATCGAACGCACCCCCTTGGCGAAACAGCGATGTTAATGTATATTACATTCACATCGCGGCGGCGTCGTCCGGATCGTCCGCGCGAGCCCGCGATGAGCGAAGGAACTGGAGAGTCCGAACATGGGCTGTCATCGTCACAACCGCATGGGCGCCGCCCCTGGCGGAATGGGCTACGACGCGCGCGATCGATTCGGCGACTGCGGACGGTCGTGGAAGCCGCTGGAAATTTTCGCCATGGTGCTCGGCTTCATCGTCTTCTGGCCGATCGGCCTCGCCATTCTGTTGTTCAAGGTCTGGCAGCGCAAATTCGGCTATGAGGGCGATCTCTTCGCCTTCGCGCAGGAGCGCGCCGCCGATGTGCAGGCGCGCTGGCAAGAAGCGACCGGCCAGCCGAGCGGCCGCTCCTCCGGCGGCGGCTGGCGCGGTCCCGGCTTCATGCGCTCCTCGGGCAATGTCGCCTTCGACGATTGGCGCGAGAGCGAGCTCGCCCGCCTCGAGGAGGAGCGCCGCAAGCTCGCCGAGGCCGAGCGCGAATTCGCCGATCATATCGACGAACTGCGCCGCGCCCGCGACCGCGACGAATTCGAATCCTTCATGCGCGCCCGCCGCGATCACGGCCAGCCGCAGAGCTGATCGTCCTCGCATTCGAAAAAATGCGCCGCGGCCAGAAAGGGCCGCGGCGCTTTTCGTTGCGGCGACGCGTCAATATCTGGCGAGGACCGGCGCCGGGCCGAAGTCGAAGTGATAGTTCACGCCCACACGCGCGATATGGCCGTCGAAGCGCGCCGAAGTATGGGACGCGGCGAAGGGGCCGGCCGGACGGACGAGGATGAAATCCCGTTCGAGGCGGCCGAGATCGTAATACAGATATTCGAGCTTCACGCTCCAATTGCGATCGAACTTCCATTCGGCGCCGCCGCCCGCCGTCCAGCCGACCAGCAAATCGGACGCGCTCGTCGAGCCCCCGCCGAAGAAGCCATTGGCGGCGGAGAATTGGAACACCGAAGCGCTGGTCCGCGCCCCGCCATAGGCGAGACCGCCGGTCCCATAGAGCAGCAGCGTCGGCGTCAGCAGATAGCCGACGCGCCCGCGCGCCGTGCCCAGATAGTCGAGGCTCTGCGACGCCGTGTTTTGCGAGAAGAAGGTGTTGGCGCCGAACGGCGCGGCGACAAAGGCGCTGGAGCCCCCGCCGCCGGCGGCGATCCCCTGGAAATCCGCCTCGAATCCCAGGACGAAATTGCCGAGCTGAAAATTATAGCCGGCCTGTCCGCCGCCGATGAAGCCGTCCGAGCCCGCCGGAAAGGCGCCATTCGCCTCCGCCGCCCAAGCGATGATCGGCGCGAGCGGAGACAGGGAAACCGACGACAGAGCGAGGCTGCTGTCGGACTGGAAGGCGTAGCCCGCATTCACGCCGGCGTAGAAGCCGGTCCAGATCGCCGGCGGCGCAGGGGCCGCGATCGGCTCCGGCGCTTTGCGTGAGGGAAGATCGGCCGCGAGAGCGCAGCCCGTCGTGACGGCGATCGCCGCCGCCGCGAGACAGAATCGTGTCGACATTTTTCAACTCTCTCATAAATTCGAACATCGAAAGGGTTCGAGCCCCATCTGAAAGCGGGCTCGGTTTGCACTAAGCGATGATACGGATAGATTCGTCAATTCGAAATCTCGGGACGGCTCGCAGCTCGTCCTAACGCCCTACGAATGCTGCGTTAACCAAATTTCTCGACCGCGCGTTAACGCTTCCGACGCCATTGTCACGGCCATGGCTCGCCGCATTTCGCCATTGCTGTTCCTCGTCCTGACGCCGCTCGCCGCGGCTGGATTGTCGGGCTGCGGATTCATGGCGAAGCCGCAGCGCCCGGCCTGGCGCGCCAACGCCGAGAACGCCTGCCTCGCCGAAAAGCGCGTGCAGCCCACGGCCTATGTGCAATTCGCGCCCGAGATCGACGGCCCCGGCATTTGCGGAATGACTCGGCCGCTGAAAGTCACGGCGCTGCAGGGCGGCGCCGTCGCCTTCAACGCCAGGGCGACGCTCGACTGCTCCATGGTCGCCGAGCTCGACCAATGGCTCGTCGATGTCGTGCAGCCCTCGGCCATGGCGCGCTTCGGCCAGCCGGTGGCGCAGATCAATTCCATGGGCTCCTACGCCTGCCGCGGCATGAACGCCCAGGCCGGCGCGCCGCTCTCCGAACATTCATTCGGCAATGCGCTCGACATAGGCGGCTTCGTGCTCGCCGACGGACGCGAAATATCGATCGTGCGCGATTGGACGCATGGCGATCAGCAGATCAAGGATTTTCTGGCCGAGGTGCATGGCGGCTCCTGCCGGCATTTCACCACCGTGCTGTCGCCGGGCTCCAACGCCTTCCACTACAATCATATTCACGTCGATCTCGCCATGCATGGGCGCAATGGCGACCGGCGCATCTGCAAGCCGGTTCCGCGCGACGTCGCGCCGCCGCCGGGCCAGGATCCGCAGCTCCTCGCCCATGGCCCCGACGACGACGATGTCGACACGCCCGGCCAGCCGCCGCTCGCCGCCTTCCAGGCGCAGGCCTCGCGCGGAGTCAATGACAGCCTCATTCTCGCGGCGCCGCTGCCGCCCGTGCGGCCGAAGCCGAATGCGCTGGCCCCCGAGGGCGGGCCCAAGGAATGGGACGTCACTTCCAGCATCCGCCCCCGCAGTCGTTGACCCCGCATCGTTCCGACGCCGTCCCCGACCGATGCGGTCTTGGTTGCGTGGCGACGAGCCGGCTCAGGCCAGATCGGCGAGCTGCCCGCGCGCCGCGGAGCGGATGAGGCGCTTTTCCGCCTCCCATCGCGTCGCCTCGTCGACGCTCGTCAGAAATTCGATTTTGCCGCCCGCGAGCGCGGCGATCGGCAGTCCGTCGCGAAACAGCAGGCGATTGCCGGTGAGCGCGGCGAGCTTTCCGCCCGGCGTCAGCACGCCGATGAGATTGAGCGGATCGGCCGCCGAGAGCGACACATATTGCCCCGAGGCCGGTCGCCGGCGGATTTCGCGCAGCAGGCCGACGGCGTCCGGCAGCGCATATTGCTCGCCGGAAAAGCCGGCGACGAAACGCCCGCCGCGAATTTCGCCGCGCGCCTCGAGCCTTCGATAGACGCGCAAGAGATCGCGCCAGGGCGGCAGCCAGCCGCCTTCGCGCGCCAGCAGCCGCCAGAAGACGACGCCATAGCGGCGCAGCAGCGCCTGCGCGACATGCTCGACCGACGCATGTCGCATCTGCGAGCCGGGCGCCGCATAGGCGCGGCGGATCAGCGACCAGCGGCCGGCGCCTTCCATGCCGAAGGAGAGCACTTTGCCCCTTCGCCGCGCGCCGTCGAAAGGCTTGCGCTTCTCGGAAGGCACGAGCAGCGCGCGCAGCCCGCCGAAACTGTCCGACGTCACCAGGCCGAGCGCGGCCAGCTCGCCGAGCGCCGTCTCCAGCTCCGAGCGCAACAGGCGCGACGCCTCGGCGAGCTCCTCGAAGAACAGCGCCCCCTCGGCCCGCAGAGTCTCGAACGCCATTTGCGCGCGGCCGCTCAGCGCCGACGGCTCGGCGGGCGTGGCGATCGAGGTCCAGTCGCCGAGCCGTCGCCGCTCCAATAGCGCCATGGGCGAGCTGCGCACCGGCGTGACGACGCGCCCGCCTTTGGCGGCGGCGGGCGGCGTCAGCCGCGCCCAGGCGATGCGGCCGGCGAGGCAGAGCGAATCGAGATAGGCGGGCTCGTAATCGGAGAGCCGCGCGGGAAGAATTTCCGTCTCCCAGGCGCCCGCCGGCGCCTCATAGCCCTCGAGGCCGGAGAGCGCCGCGGGCAGCGCCTCCGGGCCTTTCAGCCGGGCGTCCTCCGCGACATGCTGCCAATCGAAGAGGAAGCGCAGGAAATCGCGCGCCGCCATCGGCTCGATCTCGGCGCGCAGACGCTTGATCGTGTAATGATGGATGCGCGCCAGCAGGCGGCGGTCGCACCATTGCTCGTCATTGGCGCCGGGCAGGAAGCGCCCGCGCATGATCGTGCCCTCCGCCTCCAACGCGACGAGCGCCGAAGCGAGGCTCGTCGGCTCGAGGCCGAGCGCGGCGGCGAGGCGCGTCTGCGTGACCGGGCCCAGACCTTCCAGCCGGCCGCGCAGAATTTCGATCAGCGCCTGCTCGGCCGACCAAGGCGCCTGCGCCTGCTCCTCGGGCGGCGAAATCTTCGGCGAGAGACGCGCCTTCGGCCAGACGGCGTAAAATTGCGTCAGCCGCTCCGCCGCGACCCAGAAGACCGCTTGTTTCGTCTCGAAACGCGTCGCGCGCTTGTCGCGGGCCAGCGCCTCGAGCCAGCCGGCCCAATCCGGCGCGGCGGCGACCTCGCTTTCCGTGAGGCAGCCGATCCACAGCAGAGCGTCATGCAGCTCCTCCGGGTCTATGGGCTCGGGCCAGGCTTCCGACTTCACGCGCTCGATCGCCTCCACGTCGAGCCGCCCGAGATCGGAGGCGCTCTGCGGATCTTGCCAGCGGCGCGCCATCACCGCCTGCGCGCGGCGCTCCTCGAGCGGCGCATCGTCCAGGAAGGCGTAAGGCCGCGCGGAAAGCACCTCCAGCGCCAGCGGCGACGGCTGGGTGAGATCGCAGGCGACGACGCGCACATCGCCCGACTCCATTCGCCGCAGCAGGCGCTCGAGCCCTTCGATATCCATCGCCTCGTGCAGACAATCCCAGATTGTCTGATTGGTCAGCGGATGGTCCGGCACTTCGCGCTCGCCGGCGAGATTTTCGGCGCAGGCGATCTGATCCGGGAAGACGGCGGCGACCAGATCCTCGGCCTGCATGCGCAGAAATTGCGGCGGCGTCTTTCTGCCGCCCTGAAAGCGCGGCAGCGCGAGCGAGATTCCCGCCGTCCAGCGCCAGCGCGTCATGAACATGGGCGCCGTCAGCATCGCCTGCACCAGCACGCCGCGCACGCTGTTGGAGTGCAGATATTTCGCGACCTCGGCGAGCTCGAAACTATGCGCCGTGGTGAGCGAGAGCAGGATATTGTCCTCTGTCGCGGCCGCCTGAAGCTCGAAATTGAATTTGCGACAAAAGCGCTTGCGCAGAGCGAGGCCGAAGGCGCGATTGATCCGCCCGCCGAAGGGCGAATGCACGACGAGCTGCATGCCGCCGGCCTCGTCGAAGAAGCGCTCGAGCACGAGGCAATCCTGCGTCGGCAGCACGCCGCCGAAGGCGCCGAGCGCGCCGGCGAGATATTCCACGAGCTGCTCGGCGGCGGGCGGAGCGACGCCCACCTCCTCCATCAGCCAGCGCTGCGCCTCTGCGCCGCTGGCGTCGCCGCGCAGGCGTTCGGCGATCTCCGCGCGCAGGCGCGAGACGGAGAGAGAGAGCTCATCGGCGCGCGCCGGCGCCTCGCCGAGCCAGAAAGGAATGGTCGGCGGCTGGCCCTGCGCATCCTCGACGCGCAATGTCCCGCGCTCGACGCGCTGCACGCGATAGGAGGCGTTGCCGAGCTGGAAAATATCGCCGGCCATGCTCTCGACGGCGAAATCCTCATGCACCGTGCCGACGATATGATTCTCCGGCTCCAGCAGCACTTGATAATCCGCAGTCTCCGGAATCGCGCCGCCGGAGGTGAGCGCGGTCATGCGCGCGCCGCGCCGCTCGCGCAGCATATGGTTCACCGCATCGTGATGCAGCAGCGCGCCGCGCCGTCCGCGCCGCGTCGCATAGCCCTCGGCGAGCATTTTCACGACATCGTCGAACTCCGCCCGCGTGAGCGCGCGATAGGGCCAGGCGCTCTTGAAGCGCTCATAGAGCTCGGCCTCCCCCCACTCCTGCGCCGCGACCTCGGCGACGATCTGCTGGGCGAGCACATCGAGCGGGCGATGCGGAATGGTGAGCCTGTCCAATTCGCCGCGCCGCACGCTGTCGAGCAGCGCCGCGCATTCGACGAGATCGTCGCGCGAGAGCGGAAACAGCCGCCCCTTGGGGAGGCCGCCGACGACATGGCCGGAGCGCCCGACGCGCTGCAGAAAGCTCGCAATGGAGCGCGGCGAGGCGATCTGACAGACGAGCGTCACATCGCCTATGTCGATGCCGAGCTCCAGCGACGCTGTCGCGACAAGGGCTTTCAGCTCGCCGCGCTTCAGCCTCTGCTCGGCGAGCAGGCGATGCTCCTTCGCCATGCTGCCGTGATGCGAGGTGACGGCCGCCTCGCCGAGACGATCCGACAATTCGCGCGCGATGCGCTCCGCCAAGCGGCGCGTGTTCACGAAGACGAGCGTGGTGCGATGCTCGGCGATCAGCTCGGCGAGACGATCATAGACTTGGCGCCAGACGTCGGCCGACATCACCGCCTCGAGCGGCGCGCCGGGAACTTCTATGGCGAGATCGCGGGCGCGGTGATGCCCGGAATCGACGATCGCCGGCTCGCGGACGGGCGCCCCGTCCGATCCCGCGCCGACCAGGAAATGCGCCACGGACGAGATCGGATTTTGCGTCGCCGAGAGGCCGATGCGCTGCAGCCCGTCGCCGCAGAGCGCGGCGAGCCGCTCCAGCGACAGGGACAGATGCGCCCCGCGCTTATTGGGGGCGACGGCGTGAATCTCGTCCACGATGATGGCGCGCGTGGTCGCCAGCGCTTTGCGGCCCGATTCGGAGCCGAGCAGCACATAGAGCGATTCGGGCGTGGTCACGAGAATATGGGGCGGCCGCTTGCGCATGCGCGCGCGCTCGGCCGTGGGCGTGTCGCCGGTGCGGACCAGCACGCTTATGTCGACATCGGGCAGGCCCGCGAGCCTCAGCTTTTCGCGCACGCCGGCGAGCGGCGCCTCGAGATTGCGGCTGACGTCGTTGGAAAGCGCTTTGAGCGGAGACACATAGACGATACGCGTCTCGTCCCGGAGCGTCCCGGCGAGGCCCTGGCGAACGAGATCGTCGATCGCCGCGAGAAAGGCGGCCAGCGTCTTGCCGGAGCCGGTCGGGGCCGCGATCAGGACATTTCGGCCGGATTTGATCTGCGGCCAAGCTTCCGCTTGCGCAGGCGTCGCATTGCGGAAATGATCGGCGAACCATGCCGAAACCGCCGGATGAAAAAGGTGCGACAGATGCATGGCCATGAGGAGAGGATCGGACCCCTGGAGAATTCGGCAGGCTAGCGGCGATTGCGCCGCAGGCCAACAGACAGAATTGGGAAATTCGCCGGCGCGCGACAAGCCGCCCGCCGGCTCCGACTCGATTTTTGGCCGGACGAGACCAGGCCGCTCGCGCCGAGCGGACGAACCCGCCGTCGCGCCGAGAGGATGTTCATGCGCAGCAAATTCATCGACACGTCGTTGCTTCTCTATGCGGGGTTCGCGGTTCTCGCGGCCTCGCTGTTCGCCGCTTTCGCTTTCGTCGGCAAACAGGCGACCGACTATCGCGACGTGCGACAGCTTATCGGCGAAAGGCAGGTCCAGCATCATATCCTCGACCGCCTTCAGGAGGCGGAATCGGCGCAGCGCGGATATCTGCTGACCAATGACCGGGCCTATCTGGCCCCGCTCGACGCCGCGACGGCGCGCATCCGCGCGGATTTCGACGCGCTGAGCGGAACGGCCGAATCTGTCGAAGGGCGCGATGCGCTGGAGACGCTGCGCGCGCTGGCGACAGACAAGCTCGCCGAGCTGCGCAAGACAGTCGAGCTGCAGGCGGCAGGAAAGCATGACGAAGCCGTGACCATCGTGCGCGAGGGCGCCGGCAAGGAGATCATGGAGCGCCTGCGCGCCGGTCTCGACGCCAAGGCCGGGCGTCAGCAGCAGATGATCGACGCGCAATCCCGCCTCGTGGAGAAGAACAGCTCGCTGCTGCGCGTGGGAGCGGCGCTCGCCATCTCCATCACCATTCTCATCGGCGCGGCGACGATCGGCCTGCTGCGCAGCCGGCTCCGCGAGATCGCCTCCGCCCAGTCCGAGCTGCGCGACGTCAATGCGGCGCTCTCCACGGAAGCGGCGCAACGCGAGCATCTCGCCGAGCAATTGCGGCAATCGCAGAAAATGGAGGCGATCGGCCAGCTGACCGGCGGCCTCGCGCATGATTTCAACAATATGCTCGCCGTCGTCATCGGCAGCGTCAATCTCGCCAAGCGGCGTCTTTCGACCGACCCGGCGGAGACGCTCCGCTATCTCGACGGCGCGCTGGAAGGCGCCGAACATGCGGCGACGTTGACGCATCGCCTGCTCGCCTTCTCGCGCCGTCAGCCCCTCGCGCCCGAGCCGATCGACCCCAATAAAATGGTCTCCGGCATGGCCGAAATGCTGCGCCGAACGCTCGGCGAGGATATGAATCTGGAAGCGGTCTTCGCCGGCGGGCTGTGGCGCGCCTTCGCCGACACCAGCCAGCTCGAGACCACGATCCTCAATCTCGCGCTCAATGCGCGCGACGCGATGACCCAGGGCGGCAAGCTCACGATCGAGACGAGCAACGCCTATCTCGACGAGGAATACGCCGCGCGCGAGGTGGGGATTCCGCCCGGCCAATATGTGCTGATCGCCGTCACCGACACCGGAACCGGCATGAGCCGCGAGACTGTCGAGCGCGCCTTCGATCCATTCTTCACCACCAAGCCGTCGGGACGCGGCACGGGGCTCGGCCTCAGCCAGGTCTATGGCTTCGTGCGGCAATCGGGCGGCCATGTCCGCATCTATTCGGAGCTGGGGCTCGGAACGACGATCAAGCTCTATCTGCCCCGCCATCATGGCTCGGCCAGCGCGACGGCCACCGCGACCCATACGCGCGCCGCGCCGCGCAGCGAGAAGAGCGAGACGATCCTGATCGTCGAGGACGATGTGCGCGTGCGCGATCTCACCGCCGACACGCTCGCGGAGCTCGGCTACAATGTGCTCGCGGCCGAGAGCGCCGCCGCCGCGCTCCGCCAGCTCGAGGTCAATCCCCACATTTCCTTGCTCTTCACCGATGTGGTGATGCCCGACACCAATGGCCGCAAGCTCGCCGAGGAAGCCTGGAGGCGCCGGCCCGATCTGAAGATTCTCTTCACCACGGGCTATACGCCCAACGCCGTCGTTCATAATGGCGTGCTCGATCCCGGCGTCGAGCTCATCGTCAAGCCCTATTCGATCGATCGTCTGGCGCGCAAAGTCCGCGACGTGCTGGACGGCCCGCGATCGGCGCCGCCGGAGACGAAGCCGACGCGGCGGAAAGTCTTGATCGTCGACGACGACGCCGCCGTCTGCGAGGCCATGGCCGAGCTGCTGCGCCTCGAGAATTACGAGGTCTGCGTCGCGAGCGACGGATTTCGCGCGCTCGAGGCGGCGCAGAGCTTCAAGCCCGATGTGGCTCTGCTCGATCTCGGCCTGCCCGGCATGGACGGCTATGAGATCGCGCGCGAGCTGCGCGCGCTGCCGGAGGGGCGCGACATTCTCTTGCTCGCCTCGACCGGCGCCGGCGGCGACACGGTGCGGCGCCTCTGCGAGGCGGCGGGCTTCGACCGCCACCTCGTCAAGCCGATCGATCTGGACGCGCTGAAGGCGCTGATCGACGGCCAAAAGCCGCACCCCACTCGCTCTGCGTGAGGCGCTTGCCCATATAGGGGGGCCCAAGGCTCACCCTATGTCCGCGCTCATGCATGCGACGCCCGAACAATTGAGGATGATCGTCGAATCCGCATTCGCGGCGCGATTCCTCTTGAGCGACGATCATATTCTCTACGTCAATCAAGCGACCGAGGACATGTTCGGCTACTCGGCCGAAGAGCTCGTCGGCCGCACCGTCGACATGCTGCTGCCCGACGATGTGCGCGCGCGCCACGTCCATTTGCGCGAGGACTATTACCGATCCCCGCGCCGCATTCTGCTCGGCGTCGACAAGGACGTCCGCGGCCGCAAGAAGAGCGGCGCCGAATTTCCCGTTCACGTCGGCCTCGCCCCCATCCATGACGATGACGGACGCTTGTTCGTCGCCGTCACCGTCTTCGACATCTCGCATCACAAGGAGATCGAGCGTCAGCTCGTCGAGCGCGCGAACGAGCTGCAGCTCGCCAATGAGCGGCTGGCGCGTTTCGCCTATATCGCTTCGCATGACCTGCAGGAGCCGCTGCGCAAGATCGCGGCCTTCGCCGAGATCATGACCGCCTCGCTCGCCGGACACGAGCTGCGCGAGGCGGAACATGCGAGCGCAGTGGTGCGCCGCTCGGCCCTGCGGGCGCGGGAGCTGGTGGACGGGCTGCTCGCCTATTCGCGGCAGGTGTCGACGCCGCCACGACTGCAGCCGCTCGACGTGCGCGAGGAGATCGAGGCCGTCGTGTCGGATTTTTCCGAGCTGCTTCGGCAGACCCGTGCGAAGGTCGTCGTCGCCGTTCCGCCGGGCGTGATCGTGAATGCGGACAGGCCGCAGTTCGAGCGCTGCCTCGCCAATCTCCTGTCCAATGCGATCAAATATCGCAAGCCGGACCGCGCGCCCGACATTCGCTTTTCAGTGGAGCACGCGGGGCGGGAGCTGCACATTTCGATCGTCGATGACGGCATAGGATTCGAGCCCAAATACGCCGAGGCCATATTCGAGCCGCTGCGGCGGCTCCACAGCTTCACGCAATATCCGGGAACGGGCGTCGGCCTCGCTCTGTGCAAATCCATGTGCGAACGGCACGGCTGGCGCATAGAGGCGCGCTCGCAGCTCGGCGCCGGCGCGACATTCACGATGACGATCCCACAGGGCGAGGCGTCTAGCGCTCTGAAAGCTTCAGCGTGAGGCATTTGGCGGCGCCGCCCGCCTTCATGAACTCCGAGAGCGGCGCGAGAACGGGCGCGAAGCCGGCGTCCCGCAAGCGCTTCTGCAATTGCGGCGAAGCGTCGTTCATCGCCACGCTCTCGGCGAGATCGACGGCGTTGCACGCAAAGCGCATCGCATCGGCTTCGTCGATCTCCAGGCGCTTCCCGGGCGGAACGATTTTTTCGATCGCCGCGCGCGAGGCGGCGTCGAAAGCGGGCGGATAATACATCAGCCAGCCGCCGGCGAGCGGGCAGAAGCAAGTGTCGAGATGATAGAAGCGCGGATCGACGAGCCGCAAGCCGATGACGCGCCGTCCGATGATCGTCTCCAGCGTCGCCGGCGCCTCATCGGCCGAGCGCATGCCATGGCCGCACCAGACGACATCCGCGCCGCGATCGATGAGCGCGTCGCCCGCGCCTTCGAAGGGAATAGCCTCGGGCCAGGGCGCGATTTGGAACCCTCGAGCCGCGAAAAAGGCGCGAAACAAGGGCTCCTCCGGCCGCCGTTCTTCGGCGCGGAAGCGGCTGACGACCGCAATGTCGCCGAGCACGAAGCCGGCGTTGGCGGCGAACACCATATCGGGCAGGCCCGCCGCAGGCGGGACCAGCTCGACCTCCGCGCTCTGCGCGACGAGCGCGCGCAGATTTTGCCACTGATCGCGCGCGAGCGAATGCGTCGTGCGGCCGATCTGATGCTCCATCCAAGGATTGATGACATAGCGCACGTCGAAATCATCCGGCGCGCACATCAGCACGCGCTGGCGCTGCTGCTCACGCGGCGCGCGCGCGGGCTCGAACATAGGATGCGGCTGCGTCATCTGCGTCCTTTCGCTCGCCGAAACGAAGACGGCGCCGAGACTCTACTTCGCCTCGGCGCCGCAATGATGACAGGCGATCAGCTCGCCAGCGCGCGCTTGGCCGGACGCGCGCGCTCGACGAATTCGGCGAGCGTCTCCTCGAAGCGATCGAGCGCCCAGTCGAGATCCTCGCGCGTGATGACGAGCGGCGGCGACAAGCGCACGACGCTGTGATGCGTCACCGTCGACAGCACGCCCTTCTCGCAGAGCCGCTCGCAGACCTCGCGGCCCGTGGCGTAGCGCGGATCGATCTCGGCGCCGGCCCAAAGTCCCTTGCCGCGCACGTCGCGCAGCGCCACACTGTCGATATTGCGCAGACGGCGCAGCATATGCTCGCCGAGCGTGCGGCTGCGCTCGACGAGCTTCTCGTCGCGCATCACATGCAGCGCCTCGAGCCCCACCGCCGCGGCGAGCGTGTTGCCGCCGAAGGTGGAGCCATGCGAGCCGGGCGTGAACATATTCATCAGCGCGCGCGTGCCGACGAAGGCCGAGACCGGCAGCACGCCGCCGCCGAGCGCTTTGCCGAGCATGACGCCGTCGGGCTTCACATTCTCGTGCTGGAACGCGAACCAGGCGCCGGTGCGCCCAAGCCCCGCCTGCACCTCGTCGACGATGAGCAGCAGGCCGCGCTCGTCGCACAGCTTGCGCAGGCCGGTGAGCCAGCCGACCGGCGGCACGATGACGCCCGCCTCGCCCTGCACGGGCTCGACCATTATCGCGACCGTGTCCGGACCGATCGCCGCTTGCGTCGCGGCGAGATCGCCATAGGGAACCGCGCGGAAGCCGCCGCCATAGGGACCGAAATCGTCACGATAGGAAGGCTCCGACGAGAAGCCGACGATCGTCGTCGTGCGGCCGTGGAAATTGCCCTCGGCGACGATGATCTCGGGATTCTTCAGGCCGCGCACGCGGCGTCCGTAGCGGCGCGCCGCCTTGATCGCCGTCTCCACCGCCTCGGCGCCGGTGTTCATCGGCAAAGCGACATCGAGGCCGGTGAGCTCGCATAATTCGGTGAGAAAGGCGTCGAGACGATCGTCGTAATAAGCGCGCGAGGGCACGGCGAGACGCTGCGCCTGCTCGGTCAGGACTTTCAAAATGCGCGGATGCGCGTGGCCGTGGCTGACGGCGGAATAGGCGCTCATCATATCGACATAGCGCCGACCGTTCACATCGAACAAAAACGCGCCTTCGCCGCGCGAGAGCGTGACGGGAAGCGGCGCATAATTGCGGGCGCGATGCGGATTGTCGGCGGATTTGACGTTGGCGTTCATGAACGAATGACCTCGCTTGTTCGTTATGTGGGCGTCGCCTCGACGATTTTCATCAGTGCGGACGATCGACGGCTCACGGACACAAAGCCTCTGCGAGCCATTCACGAGCGGAGCGCGTCGTTACGCCGCCCCGACGTTCTCATTGCAAATACATCGAACACGAGCTATTTGCGAGACAAATAAAACAGCAAAACGACGAGATGGGAAGCACAACCATGGAATCTCGTACAGCATCCAGCGATATAGCAGCGCGAGCTGAAGAGTTGCTTTCACGTATTACTGTTCCGTCCGCGCTATTCCGTGATGGAAAATTACACAGCAAGACGCCGATTACCGGCGACGTCATCGCCAGAGTAAAAACACAAGACAGCGATGCTTTAGACGCCGCGATCGGCGAGGCCGAAGCCGCCTTTCGCAAATGGCGCAATATTCCTGCGCCGCGACGCGGCGAATTGGTGCGGCTGCTCGGCGAGGAATTACGCGCCGCCAAGAACGAGCTCGCCGAGCTCGTCACCATAGAGGCGGGCAAGATCGTCTCCGAGGCGCGCGGCGAAGTGCAGGAGATGATCGATATTTGCGACTACGCCGTCGGCCTGTCGCGGCAGCTCTACGGCCTCTCCATCGCCACCGAGCGACCCGGCCATCGCATGATGGAGACATGGCATCCGCTCGGCGTCGTCGGAATCATCACGAGCTTCAACTTCCCCATTGCGGTGTGGGCCTGGAACGCGGCCATAGCGCTCGTCTGCGGCGACGCTGTCGTCTGGAAGCCCTCGGAAAAGACGCCGCTGACCGCGCTCGCGACGCAGGCTCTGTTCGAGCGCGCCGTCGCGCGCTTCGGCGATGCGCCGAAAGGACTCTCCGCCCTCGTCATCGGCGGGCGCGAGCTCGGCGAAGCGCTGGTCGACGATCGCCGCGTCGCGCTCGTCTCGGCGACGGGCTCGACCGCCATGGGGCGCGCCGTGGGGCCGCGCCTCGCGCAGCGTTTCGCGCGCTCCATTCTCGAGCTCGGCGGCAATAACGCCGCCATCGTCTGCCCGTCCGCTTCGCTCGATCTCGCCGTGCGCGCCATCGCCTTCGCGGCCATGGGAACGGCCGGCCAGCGCTGCACGACGCTGCGACGCCTCATCGTGCATGACTCGATCTACGATCAGCTGATCGGTCGGCTCTCGCTCGCCTATGCGTCCGCGCCGGTCGGCGATCCGCGCGAAGGCAAGACGCTCATCGGCCCGCTCATCGACGGCGATTCCTATCGCGCCATGCAAAAGGCTCTGGACGAGGCCGCTGCGATCGGCGGAAAAATCTACGGCGGCCAACGCCTGTTCGCCGAGGAGCGCCCGAACGCCTATTATGCGCGGCCGGCGCTGGTCGAGCTGGCGGAGCCCGCGCCCGTCGCGCGGCGCGAGACTTTCGCGCCGATCCTCTATGCGATGAAATATCGCGATCTGGGCGAGGCGCTGCATATGCAGAACGATGTGAGCCACGGCTTGGCGTCGTCGATCTTCACCACCGATCTGCGCGAGGCGGAGCGTTTCCTCTCGGCCGAAGGCTCCGATTGCGGCATCGCCAATGTGAATATCGGTCCCTCGGGCGCCGAGATCGGCGGCGCATTCGGCGGCGAGAAGGAGACCGGCGGCGGACGCGAGGCGGGCTCCGATTCCTGGAAGGCCTATATGCGCCGCGCCACCAACACGATCAATTATTCGAGCGCTCTGCCGCTCGCGCAAGGCGTCGTCTTCGACGTGTGATCCTTGCGCCGATCGATCTCGAGGAGTCCGACATGACCGAGACCCATGTTTCCGCCGATACGATCCGCTCGATCTTCTCCGCGGCGATGACGCAAATGTATCGCGACGAGGTGCCGCGCTATAAGGAGATGACGCGCATCGTCGGCGAGATCGACGGCGAAGCGCTGGCTCGCGATCCTGCGCTCGAGGCGCGGCTTCGCCGCTCCGGCGCTTTCGATCTCGTCGGGGTCGAGCGACACGGCGCCATTCGCGTCGGACGGCCCGAGGAGCTCGCGGGGCTGCGTCGACTCTTCGCCGTCATGGGCATGTATCCGGTCGGCTATTACGATCTCTCGCCCGCCGGCGTGCCGGTTCATTCGACCTGCTTCCGGCCGGTCGCGGCGGAATCGCTGCGGCGCTGCCCCTTCCGCATCTTCACCTCGCTGCTGCGTCCAGAGCTCATCGAAGGCGAGGATTTGCGTCGCGAGGCGCAGGAAATTCTCGCCCGACGACGCATTTTCACGCCGCGCTGTCTGCATCTCATCGAGCTGTTCGAGGCCAATGGCGGACTCGGCGAAGCGCAGGCGATCGACTTCGTGCATGAGGCGCTGCACACTTTCCGCTGGCGCGGCGAGGCGACCGTCACGGCCGGCGTCTATGAGGCCTATCGCAAGGCGCATCCGCTCGTCGCCGATGTGGTCTGCTTCCATGGCCCGCATATCAATCATCTCACTCTGCCGACGCTCGACATAGACGCCGTGCAAGAGGCGCTCGCCGAGCGCGGGCTCGATCCGAAATCGATCGTCGAAGGTCCGCCGCCTCGGCAATTTCCGATATTGCTGCGCCAGACGAGCTTCAAGGCCATCGCCGAGCCGGTGCGTTTTTCCGGACGCGACGAAGCGCGCGGCGAGCATCGCGCGCGCTTCGGCGAGATCGAACAGCGCGGCGCGGCGCTCACCGCAAAGGGGCGCGCGCTCTATGACAGGCTGCTGGCGGAGACGCTCGCCGCCAATGCGCCGCGCGACGGCGCGACGGGCGATTATCGGGCCGAGTTGAAAAGCCGCTTCGCCGCCTTCCCCGATGACGCCGCGACTTTGCGCGCGCAGGGCCTCGCTTTCTTCCGCTATACGCCCGGCGAGAATCGGAGCGCGAGAGGCGATGTCGAGACTTTGCTGCGCGAAGGCGCACTCATCGCCGAGCCGATCACTTACGAAGATTTTTTGCCGGTGAGCGCGGCGGGCATATTCCAGTCCAATCTCGGCGAGGGCGGACGTCGCGACCTATCGGCCTGCGCCAATCGCGAGGCTTTCGAACATGCGCTCGGAACAAAGGTCGCCGACGAAATGGCGATCTATGCACATGAAGAGAAAACTTCGCTCGCGCGCGCGCTCGGCGTCGGCGAGCGATCACCAATGGCCGAGAATGCAGGCCGATAGCGGATAGCCCATGGCGAGGCCGAGCGTCAGCCCGCCCAGCACATCGCTCGGATAGTGATGCGCCGTGGCGATGCGCGACCACGCCATCGAGAGCACCAACGCGCCGGCGGAAGCGCCGGCCGAAGGCCAGGCGAGAACGATCGGCGCGAGCACGCCGCTGAGCGTCATCATATGGCCGCTCGGAAAGGAATGCTCGTCGAGAATCTTCAACAGCGACGTCAGTCGTGGATCGACATGGAAGGGCCGCTTGCGCCCGATGCGCTTCTTGATGATCGGGAACAGCGTGTGCAGCAGCGCGGCGTTGAGTCCGCCGAGCGCGACGATCGGCCAGGCTTCGAGGCCGACGAGAGAGAAGATCGCCGCCACGAGGATCGGATAGATCCATCCATTGCCGAGCTTGCTGATCGTGATCGCGAGCATTCGGCCGAATGCCGATTTCGTGGAGAGAGTCACGAAATGCACGCCGGCGAGATCGGCCCGAGAGAGACGATCTCGCCACAGGAGCAGCGTCTCGGCGAGGACGAGGCGTTCGAGAGAAAGTCGACGATTCGAAGCGAGCAGCATGGCGAAAAAGCTAGGCGCCGCGTGCTGCCGTTTCGTGACACATGAACGACGTTTCGATTGCAGCGAGCGCGGCGATCGTCACATCATTGTCAATCGCGCGGCGAGTTCGCCCGTGCAGAAAGGGATAGATCGCGAGCG
Organism: Methylosinus sp. H3A; assembly: GCF_015709455.1. Taxonomy (NCBI): domain Bacteria; kingdom Pseudomonadati; phylum Pseudomonadota; class Alphaproteobacteria; order Hyphomicrobiales; family Methylocystaceae; genus Methylosinus; species Methylosinus sp. H3A. Next base: position 1,936,029 of record NZ_JADNQW010000005.1, on the reverse strand, counting down.
TCGCTATATCTCGCCTCGCGAAGATTTTTTACGCTCGCCGTTTTTCGCGCGATGCGCGCCGCTCGGACCCTCGACCTTTCGCCATGTCGGCGCGACGGCCGCTCTCACAAGCGAAGCGGGAGCGCCGCCGATGACGAGACCGCCGCGGCGCAGGCCGTGCAGGTCTCCCTTGATCTCGCTTGGTCCAAAACCAGGGCTCGCTTTTGTCCAAAAGACGACAAGCGCGCGCGTCTTCCTGCGCCGTTCGGCGATAGACCGGGGGACGCCGAGCGCTCCCGCGGTGAATTTTTCCCGACCCGTCCGACGAAAGCTCATTCTCCGCCGACCGGAAGCGCGACGCGGTCGGAGCCGGCTCGAAGCGGAGGCGCGAGCGCCTATTTTCGCCGCGTCGTCGGCTTGCCTGTCGCAGGCTGGGGCTCGAAAGCGAAATAGCGGCCGCCCAGCGTTCCCTCGAACGGCGCCTCTTCGTTCGGCCGTCTCAGTTCGAAACGGATCGACGTATTCGGGACGAGCGCGCGCAGCGTCGTCCCGGCGATCCATTCGACCTCGACTTCCAGCGGCTCGTCCGGGCGGTCGATATCGGTCAGTTTGATACGCCTTTCCATCTCGATCCTTCTCGAGACCATCATCCCTGGATCGTCCCGGATCTCATTTTCGATCGGAGCGAATCTCGCCGTCCTGAAATGGAACGAATGGCAATCGGCTCGACCTCGGCTTCAAAGGCCATACCACTTTGTCGACATCGCGGCGCGACGGGGGCGCAATCAGGCCCCCCTCCCCCGGAGTCGTGACGAAGAAACGCCGCTTATGCCGATTCTTCCCGCGTGAGATTACCGACAAATCATACAGACAGAGGCGCGGCCGAAAACCTATATCTCGCCGGCCCCGACCCTCGCTTTTTCGGGCGAATGCGTTGCGACGACGTCGAGGACGGCGGCCGACAAACAAGAATGGCTCGAAAGATCGCGAGCCGTTGTTTCACGAGGCGACATCTCCATTCCGCTCTGCGATTCGCCGGGCGATGGCTGTTGCAGGAGGACTCGTCGATGAGGAAACTACTGAATTCGGTATCGCTGCTCGCCGTGCTGACGGTGGCGCCGATCGGCGTCGCTTCGGCCAACGACAAGCTCGATCAGCTCTCCAAGAGCGAAGACAATTGGGTGATGCCGGGTAAGAACTATCACTCGGACAACTACAGCACGCTGACTCAGATCAACACCGACAATGTGAAGAATCTGAAGGTGGCGTGGACGTTCTCGACCGGCCTGCTCAACGGCCACGAGGGCGCGCCGCTCGTCGTCGACGGCAAGATGTATATTCACACGTCTTTCCCGAACAACACTTTCGCGCTCGATCTCGACGATCCGACCCGCATCCTGTGGCAGGACAAGCCGAAGCAGAACGCCGCCGCGCGCGCCGTCGCCTGCTGCGACCTCGTGAACCGCGGCCTCGCTTATTGGCCGGGCGACGCCAAGACGCCGCCGCTGATCCTCAAGACGCTGCTCGACGGCCATATCGAGGCGCTCAACGCCAAGACCGGCGAGCTGCTGTGGAAGGTCGAGAACTCCGACTATAAGGTCGGCTCGACGCTCACCATCGCGCCCTATGTCATCAAGGACAAGGTTCTCGTCGGCTCCTCTGGCGCCGAGCTCGGCGTGCGCGGCTATGTGACGGCCTATGACGTTCACACCGGCGAGCAGTCCTGGCGCGCCTATGCGACCGGCCCGGACGAGGACGTGCTGCTCGCCAAGGACTTCAACGGCAAGAACCCCCATTACGGCCAGAAGGGCCTCGGCACTTCGACCTGGGAAGGCGACGCCTGGAAGATCGGCGGCGGCACCAATTGGGGCTGGTACGCCTATGATCCGGGCACGAACCTCTTCTACTACGGCTCGGGCAATCCGGCGCCGTGGAACGAGACGATGCGTCCGGGCGACAACAAATGGACGATGACGATCTTCGGCCGCGACATCGACACGGGCGAGGCCAAGTTCGGCTATCAGAAGACCCCGCATGACGAGTGGGACTTCGCCGGCGTGAACTTCCTGACGCTCACCGAGCAGAAGGACAAGGAAGGCAAGGAGCGCAAGCTTCTCACCCATCCGGACCGCAACGGCATCGTCTACACGCTCGACCGCACCAATGGCGATCTGATCTCCGCGGACAAGATCGACGACACGGTCAATGTGTTCAAGACGGTCGACCTCAAGAGCGGCCTGCCGGTTCGCGATCCGGAGTATGGCACCCGCATGGATCATCTCGGCAAGGACATTTGTCCCTCCGCGATGGGCTATCACAATCAGGGCCACGACTCCTACGATCCGACCAAGCAGCTGTTCTTCCTCGGCGTGAACCATATCTGCATGGATTGGGAGCCCTTCATGCTTCCCTATCGCGCGGGTCAGTTCTTCGTCGGCGCGACGCTGAACATGTATCCGGGTCCGAAGGGCGATCGTCAGAAGGGCGAGGGTCTCGGCCAGATCAAGGCCTACAACTCGATCACCGGCCAGTTCAAATGGGAGAAGGCCGAGCGCTTCGCCGTTTGGGGCGGCACCACCGCGACGGCCGGCAATATCGTGTTCTACGGAACGCTGGACGGCTTCATCAAGGCCCGCCACAGCGACACCGGCGAGCTGCTCTGGAAGTTCAAGCTTCCCTCGGGCGTGCTCGGCTATCCGATCGTCTATAACCACAAGGGCACCGAATACGTCGCGATCCTCTACGGCGTCGGCGGTTGGCCGGGAGTGGGCCTCGTGTTCGACCTTCAGGATCCGACGGCCGGCCTCGGCGCGGTGGGCGCGTTCAAGCAGCTCGCCAACTACACCCAGATGGGCGGCGGCGTGGTCGTCTTCTCGCTGGGCGGCAAAGGCCCCTACGACGATCTGAGCCTCGGCGAATACAAGGCTCGCTGATCCATCGGCAGACGTCGGTCGCGTCCTCCCCTGTTCGCGACCGACCAGCACGCCGCCCGGATGCGTCAAAGGCGTCCGGGCGGCCTTGCCTCACGATGCAAACCCATCGGATCGATCACATGTCGCGTATCACCCCTTCGCGTCTCGTCGCCTCCGGCTTCGCCCTGGCGATTCTGTCCGCCGGCGCCATGGCGCAAGAGACGAAGCCTTCGGCGGCCGCCTCCGCGAGCACGGCGGACACTCTGCGCATCTGCGCCTCCGAAGCGCAGTCGCCTCTCTCCCTCAAGGACGAAACCGGCCTCGAGAATCGCATCGGCGCCGCGCTCGCCGAAGCAATGGGACGCAAGGCGCAGTTCGTCTGGTCGTCGAAGCCCGCGATCTATCTCGTCAGGGACTATCTCGACAAGAACCAGTGCGACGTCGTCATCGGACTCGACACGGGCGATCCCCGCGTGCTGACGAGCAAGCCCTATTTCCGCACCGGCTATGTGTTCGTGACCAAGGCGCAGAGCAATCTCGACATCAAATCCTGGTCCGACCCGCGCATAAAATCCTTCAATCATATCGCCGTGCCCTTCGGCTCTCCGGCGGAGGCGATGCTGAAGGAGATCGGCGAATATGAGAGCGACATGGCCTATCTCTATTCGCTCGTGAATTTCCGCTCCCCGCGCAATCAATACACGCAGATCGATCCTGCGCGCATGATCGGCGAAGTAGCGAGCGGCAATGCCGAGCTCGCTGCGGCCTTCGCGCCGGATGTGGCGCGCTTCGTCAAATCCTCGCCCACGCCTTTGCGCATGACGCTGATCGACGACGATTCCAAGCGCAGCGACGGTCAGAAGATCGGGCAGCATTACGACCAGTCGGTCGGCGTGCGCCTCTCCGACAAGGAGCTGCTCGGCCAAGTGAACGCAGGCCTCGAGCGCGCCAAACCGAAGATCGACCAAATCCTCACGGCGGAAGGCGTTCCGCTGCTGCCCATCGTCAATCCGGTCGCGGCGCATTAGAGCGCGTTCCGCTCGAACGGCTCCGTTCGAGCGATCAGAATGCGCTCCAAACCAAAACGAGCCCGGCGAACATTCGAAGAGACCGACAGAAATGAAATCCACCAAGAAAAAGGCCTATGTCCTGGCCGGCGGCGCCTTCGCCAGCATGATCGCCCTCACGGCGATCGCGCAAAACGCGGGCATAACGTTTCGCAACACGATCACCGGCGAAGTGCTGAATTTCGACGACGCGCTTCCCGAGGGCAAGGACACGGCCGGCGTCAAGCAATTCTTGCAGACGGGCGTCAATCCCTACAATGGCGACGTGAGCTGTCTGAAGCAGGGCGAGCAGCTCTTCCTCTCCGCTTGCTCCGGCTGTCACGGCCATCTCGGCGAAGGCAAGATCGGCCCCGGCCTCAACGATTCCTATTGGACCTATCCGCAGAATGCGACCGACGAGGGGTTCTTCTCGACCATCTTCGGCGGCGCGCAGGCGTCCATGGGTCCGCAATACGCCAATCTCCAGCTCGACGAGATGCTGAAGGTCATGGCCTGGGTCCGCCATCTCTACAAGGATCCCGTGGCCGGCGCGACCTGGCTGACGCCGGAGCAGCGCGCGAAGTTCAAACCCTATCCCGGACACGAGACATTCCCCGACGATCCCCCGGGTCAATGCAAGACCTCGGGAAAATGAAAGACGGGAAAATGAAAGTCGCGTTCGCGACAGCGGCGCGACGGACGCGGCGAGAGCCGCGCGATAATTGGAGGAAGGCACGATGGGAGTTTTGAAGATTGCGGCGGCCGTCGCCGTCGTGTTCGTCATGAACGCGGCTGCGATCGGCGCGGCCTCGGCCTATGACGGAACCAAGTGCAAGGCGCCCGGCGATTGCTGGGAGCCCAAGCCCGGCTTCCCGGACAAGGTCGCCGGCTCGAAATACGATCCCAAGCACGACCCGAAAGAGCTCGCCAAGAACCAGTCCGCCATCGCGGCCATGGAAGAGCGCAACAAGAAGCGCGTCGAGCACTTCAAGAAGACTGGCAAATTCGTCTATGACGTGAACCAGATCCCGCAATAAGTCGAACGAAAAAAAGCCGCCCCCGCGCCCGGGGACGGCAGTCTTGCGGCCACGGTCCGGGTCCGGCGTCATTCGACAACAACGCGTCGGGCCCAATTCCCGGGATCGTGGCCGTAATGTCTTTCCTTCCGACGAGATGTTGGACTCGCTGCGCGTGAAAGAGACCGCCGAAATCGACGCGACCTTGGCCGACTGGCGCGCCAAGGCGCAGGAATTCGAAAGGCGCGTCTCGCGCGCCGTCATCGGCCAGAACCACGTCATCCGTCTGGTGACGATCTCCATTTTCGCGCGCGGCCATGTGCTGCTCGAGGGCGATGTGGGCGTCGGCAAGACGACGCTGCTGCGCGCCGTGGCGCGCGCGCTCGGAGGTGCCTATTCGCGCATCGAGGGCACGGTCGATCTGATGCCGAGCGACCTCGTCTATCACACCTATCTCGCCGACGACGGCCGCCCGCGCGTCGAGCCCGGCCCCGTGCTGCGGCAGGCAGAAAATCTCTCGATCTTCTTCTTCAACGAGATCAACCGCGCCCGCCCGCAGGTGCATTCTCTGCTGCTGCGCCTCATGGCCGAGCGCAGCGTCTCCGCCTTCAATCGCGAATATCGCTTTCCCGCGCTGCAGGTCTTCGCCGATCGCAATCTCGTCGAGCGGGAAGAAACTTTCGAGCTTCCCGCCGCGGCGCGCGACCGCTTCCTCATGGAAATTTCCATGAAGACGCCGAGCGACGCGGAGGCGCGCCGCGCGCTGATCTTCGATCCGCGCTTCCATGACGTCGACCGCCTGCTCGAGGACATAGGCGAGCCGATCTTCGATTATCGCGAGCTCAATTCTGTCGCCGAGCTCATCCAGACGCGCGTCGGCGCGAGCGAGACGCTGCAGGCCTATGTGGCGAAGCTGTGGGATGCGCTGCGCGATCCGCTCGCGGCGGGCGTCACTCTGCCGGACATTGAAATGCGCGGCCTAGTGCGCGGCGGCGCGAGCCCGCGCGGCGTCGCTTTTCTGGTCCGCGCGGCCCGCGTGCGCGCCTGGCTCGAGGGCCGCGACGCGCTGACGCCGGAGGATATTCGCGAAATCTTCCTGGAGACGATGGCGCATCGCATTTTCGTCGACCCGATCTATGCGATGCGCGGCGACGACATCGTCCGCGATCTCTGCCGGGCCGCCTTCGCCACAGTTCCGGCGCCTTGAGACACGGGGCGTGATGGCCGAGCGCCTCGACATCGCCTATCGTCCCCGCGGCCGCGTCTCCAACGGCTCCATCGGCGCGCATGGCGGCGTCGACGTCGGCGGCATAGGCGTGTTCCGCGATCACGCGCGCTTCATCCAATTTCCCGACGCGCGGCGCATCGACATTCGCGCCACCATGCGCGATCCCATCGGCGAGACCCATGTGCGCCGCTTCGAGCAGCGCAACTCCATCGACGTCTATGCGCTCGTCGATCTTTCCGCCTCCATGGGTTTTCACGGCGCCGCGCGCCGGCTCGACATCGTCGCCGATCTCTGCGCGGCGCTGGCTTTCTCGGCGACGCGCATCGGCGATCGCTTCGGCCTCGTCGCCTGCGACGAGACGTTGCGCGGCGATCTGCTGCTGCCCGCGACGCGCGCCCGCGGCGCGGCGATGGAGGCGGCCGAGCGCATGCGCGGCGCGCAGCCGCGCGGCGCTTCGGCGCAAGGGCTGACGGAAGCCGCGGGATTGATCGCCGGGCGCCGCAAGCTCGTGCTGCTCGTCTCCGATTTCCGCTGGCCGGCGGGCTTCGCGGCCCGTTTGTTCGGCATGCTGGCGCAGCATGATCTCGCGCCCATCCTCATCGGCGATTCCGCCGAGGAGCGCGATCTTCCGCGCTTCGGCCTCGTCGAGCTCGACGATCTCGAGAGCGGCGCGCGGCGGCTCGTGCTCATGCGCCCGGGCCTGCGCCGCCGCTGGATCGCGCGCGAGGCCGAGCGGCGCGACGCGCTGCGCCGCCTCGCTCTCGCCCATGGACGCCCGCCCTTCGTCATCAGCGACGCCTTCGACGCCGACGCGCTGTCGCGTCATCTGCTCGGACTCTGACCGATGCGCGCCGGCCTTCTCGCCCTTTCTCTTCTCCTCGCGCTCATCGGCCAGGCGGCCGCGGCGGAGGTGAAATCCGTGCGTCTCTACGCCGATCGCAGCTTCGGCTTTTTCGTCGGCGATCTGGTGACGGCGCGGCTCGAGATCGTCGCCGATTCCGCGCTGCGCCTGCAGACGGCCTCGCTGCCACGCCCCGGCGCGCTGGATTATTGGCTCGATCTGCGCGACATGCGCCTGCGGGAAGAGGCGGCGGGCGACGGCCTCACGCGCTGGAATGTCGAGCTCACCTATCAGCTCTTCTATGTCGCGCTCGACGTGCGCGAGCTGAAGATTCCGCCTTTCTCGCTGCGCTTCACGCGCGAGGGCGCGACCGAGACCGTGCAGGCGCCCGCCTGGGAGATCGGCGTTTCGCCGCTGCGCGAAGTATTGCCGCAGCGACGCGACGATCCGACTGATTATATGCGTCCCGACGCGAGCGTCGCGGAAGGCGACGCCACGACGCCGGCCATTCGCGCCGGCGTCTTTCTCGCGCTCGCATTCGGCGCGTCGATCCTGGTCGCGCACGATCGCGGCTGGCCGCCTTTCCATCGCCGTCGCGCCCGCGTCTTCGCGGCCGCCGCGCGTCGCATCGCCTCGCTGACGCGGCGCGGCGACGAGACGGCGCGGCGCGCGGCGATGCTCGCCTTGCATCGCGCGATCGACGAAACCGCCGGGCGCCGCATCTTCGCCGAGGATCTCGGCGCCTTTCTCTCTCACAATACGGCGCTCGTTTCCGCGAAAGAGCCGCTCGAGCGCTTCTTCGCGACATCGCGCGCGCTCTTCTTCGGCGTCGCGAACATGGGCGCCGATCTCAGTCTGGCGGATATCGTCGCGCTGGCGAGGTCGCTGGCGGCGCTCGAAAGGAGCGCGCGATGAGCTTTGGCGTCGCCTCTCCGCTCGCGCTGTGTCTGCTGCCGCTGGTTCTGGCGCCGCTGTTCTTCTCGGCGCTGCGGCCTTCGCCCGTCGCCTCTGTCGCGGCGGCTCCGCAGGACGCGCTCTCCGGCGTCGTCGCCCTCGCCTTACGGCTTTTCGCAATGCTCGCGATCGGCGCGAGCGCGCTCGCCGTCGCCGGCCCCTATCGCGAGGGCCGCTCTGTGCTGCGCTATGGCGAGGGCGCGGAAATCTCGATCCTCATCGATCGCAGCGCCAGCATGAACGAGACCTTCGCCGGCCGCACGCCCGCGGGCGGCGACGAATCGAAAGCCGCCGCCGCCAAGCGCATCATGAGCGATTTCGTCGGCCGCCGCGCGCATGATCTCTTCGGCGTCACCGCCTTCGCCACCTCGCCGATTTTGGTCATGCCGATGACCGATCATCGCGAGGCGGTGCGCGCCGCCGTTCAGGCGATCGACCGGCCGGGTCTCGGCTACACCAATATCGGCCGCGGCCTAGCCATGGCGCTCTCGCAACTGCCCGCCGGCGGTGAGGTCGAATCGCGCGTCATATTGCTCGTCTCCGACGGCGCCGCCGTCATCGATCCGCGCATACAGGATCAGCTGCGCGCCGACTTCCGCAAGATTCGGCCCAATCTCTATTGGCTGTTCCTGCGCACGCAGGGCTCCAAGGGCTTCAGCGACAAGCCCGACGCCGACGAGTTGGACACGCCGCAGGCCTTGCCGGAGCGCCATCTCGATCTCTTCTTCAAATCGCTCGGCGTCCCCTATCACGCTTTCGAGGCCGAGGGCCCCGCCGCGGTCGCGGACGCCATCGCCGAGATCGACCGGCTCGAGCGCCGGCCTTTCCGCTACGCCGAGCGCATTCCGCGCAAGGATCTGACCAGCGAGGCGCTTCTCGTCGCCGCCTTCGCTTCGTCCTTTCTGCTCGCGGCGAAATTTGCGGAGACGAGTCTGAAGCAGGCCGCGCGCGCCCCGTCGGCGCGATCGGCCGCGAGGAGGCCCGCATGATCGAAGCGGCGCGCGCGCAGACGATGCGGAGAGCGTGGGAGACGATCGCGCGTCTCGTCGCGCGCTGGCGCTCGACGCTTTTGCTGCTGCTGCTCGGCGCGGCGCTCGCCGGGGCGCTACAGGGCGCGCTCGCCGCATGGCGCGCCCGCGCCGACAACGCCGCCCTTGGCGCGCTCGCCGCCGGCCGCGACGTCGAGACCGACGCCGCCTCCACGCCGGAGCTGCTCGCCGCGCGCGCGGGTTTTCTGGCGAAGCGCGACGAATTCGACAAGGCGCGCGCGCTATTGGAGCCGCTGGGCGCCGCCGGCCGCGAGGCGCTCGCCGCGCTCGCCCATTATGATCTCGGCAACGCGCTGCTGCGCCACGCCTTCGATCTCTTGGAGCGCGGCCAGCTGGAGCCGGCGGGGCCCTTCGTGGAGCTGGCGCGGCGCGAATATCGCCGCGCGCTGCAATATCGGCCGGACTTTTGGGACGCGAAATATAATCTCGACGTCGCCGCTCGCCTCGTGCGCGACAATCCGCAGCTCGAGCATTCCGGCGGCGACGAGCTCCCCGCCGATCCGAAAAAAATCTGGACCGACATTCCCGGCGCGCCCAAGGGGCTGCCGTGACCGCCCGGCTGCGCGACGCGCGTTTTCTGTCGCTCGCCTTCGCCGCGGCGATGCTGGTCGCGGCCTTTGTCTTTCCGCGCGCCAGCGCCGTGCGCAACGGCGTCGACGCACTGCTGACGCTCGACATCACCGGCAGCATGAACACGCGCGATTATGCGCTGGGCGGCGCGCCGGCGAGCCGCATCGATTTCGCCAAGCAGGCCCTGCGGCGGCTGGTCGCCGATCTGCCTTGCCCCTCGCGCGTCGGGCTCGCCATTTTCACGGAGCGCGAGCCTTTCCTTCTCTTCGAGCCGGTCGACGTCTGCGAGAATTTCGCGGCGATCGACGCGGCGATCTCCGGCCTCGACTGGCGCATGGCCTGGGAGGGCGACAGCCGCATTTCCGCCGGTCTCTTCCGCGCCATCGAAATGGCGCGCCGTGTGGACGCGGATCTCGTCTTCGTCACCGACGGCCAGGAGGCGCCGCCGCCGCCCGCCTATGGCGCGCCGGTCTTCGAGGGCAAGAGCGGAGAGGTTTTGGGCCTCATCCTCGGCGCCGGCGGCTATGAGCCGGCGCCCATACCGAAATTCGACGATCGCGGCCGCGAGATCGGCTTCTATGGCGCCGACGAGGTGCCGCATGAGAGCCGCTTCGGCCTGCCGCCGGCTGGCGTCGAGCAGCGCGAGGGCTACAACCCGCGCAATGCGCCCTTCGGCGGCGCCATGACGATCGGCTCGGAGCATCTTTCTTCCGTGCGCGAGCCCTATCTGCGCCAGCTCGCCGAGCGCACCGGCCTCGCCTACGCCCATTTGGAGAAGCCGGACGGACTGGCCGCCGCGCTTCTTTCCGTCGCGCGTCCGCGGCCGAGCCTCGCGCCCGTCGATCTGCGCCCCGCCTTCGCGGCGGCCGCGCTGGCGGGCTTCGCGGCCCTCTATCTCATCGTCCCGCTCGCCGAAATTTTCGCGCGACGCCGGCGCTCCCGTCTCGCAACCGCACGTCCGAGGAGATTCCAATGAAACCGAAAATCGCCCTTTTCGCCTTCCTTCTATCCATAGCGCCGGCGCTGGCGCATGGCCCGACGCCGATCAAGGTCGACGAGAAGATCACCGTCGCCGCCGATCCCAAGACCGTCTGGGCGCTCGTCGGCCATTTCGGCTCGCTCGATTGGCATCCGGATGTCGCCAGCGTGAAGGCGACCGGCGGCGACGCCAATGGCGCCGTCCGCGAGATCACGCTGCGCAAGGGCGGCGTCGTGACCGAGAGCCTCGACGAATATGATCCGCAGCAGATGAAGCTCAGCTATCGCATGTCGGACGCAAATCTCGACGCGCTGCCGATCAGCTCCTATTCGGCGACGCTGGCGGTGAAGCCGGCCGCCGGCGGCGGCAGCGAGGTGCAATGGTATGGCCGCCTCTATCGCGGCGACACCAGCAATGAGCCGCCGGACAATCTCAACGACGACGCCGCGCGCGAGGCGATGACCACTTTCCTGAAGGACGGTCTGCAGGGACTCGTCAAAAAGCTGCAAGGCAAGTGACGATGGCGGCGCCGCGTCTCGCCGCCCTCTGCGCGACGCTGGCGGCGCTGCTCTGCGCCTGCGGGGACACGGCCCCGCAGCGCCCCGTCGCAGAGGTGAAGGGTAGAGACGCGCTGCCGAAATGGCTGACGCCGATCGATCGCGTCGATCCGGCCTATTGGCTCGCGGCGCGAAAAAGCGGCGGCGCGCCGGTCGATGAGGCGAGGGTGGCGCGATTGCGCGCGGCGCTCGAAACCGGCGGCGCGCATTTTCTCGAATCGCCACGCATGCTCGCCAATCGCGCCGGCCAGCTCGGCGACATGCTCGCGGAAATCGGCGCGGCGGAGGACGAAGCGGAGCTGATCGAAAGTCTCGCGCGCATTTCCGCCGTGACGCAGAACAAGCAGACCTTCGGCGATCTCTGCCAGCATTATTTCAATCTGCGCAAGCAGGGCGCCGCGCGGGATGCGGCGCTCGCCGATCTGCTCGAGCGCTATAGCATGCAGAGCCGCGGGCAATGAGCCGAAATGCCGGCGGCTACGATGCGAGACTGAAAGCTCGCGGTCCAAAGCGCTCCCTGGACCGCGAGCTCAGAGGCTCGCCGAGCGCAAACCGCGTCAGCCGCGGTTGTAGACGTCCTGCAGACGCACGATATCGTCCTCGCCGAGATAGGAGCCGGTCTGCACCTCGATGAGCTCGAGGTCGATTCTGCCGGGATTGCTCAGGCGATGAATGCAGCCGATCGGCAGATAGATCGATTCGTTCTCGTGAACGAGCAGCGTCTCCTGATCGCGGCCGACCTCCGCCGTTCCCTTGACGACGATCCAATGCTCGGCGCGATGAAAATGCTTCTGCAGCGACAGACGCGCGCCAGGCTTCACGACGATGCGTTTCACCTGATGCCGATCGCCGGAATCCACCGACTGATAATAGCCCCAGGGACGGAAGATGCGCTTGTGCTCGCCCGCCTCGCGGCGGTTCTCGCGCTTCAATTGATCGACGAGCTGCTTGACATTGTCGCCATGCTCATGGCCGAGCACCAGCACCGCATCCTGCGTCGTCACCACAATGACGTCGTCGACGCCGACGACCGTCGTCAGAGTGTCGTCCGAGCGCACATGCACATTGCGCGAGTCGCGGATCACGCCATTGCCGCGCACCGAATTGCCGGCCGTGTCGCGCTCGGTCAGCTCCCAAACGGCGCGCCAATTGCCGACGTCCGACCAGCCGATGTCCGCCTCGATCACCGCGGCTCGGCGCGTCTTCTCCATCACCGCGTAATCGATGGAGGTCTTGGGCGCGCGCGCGAAAGCTTCGGCGTCCAGCACCAGAAAATCCAGATCGCGGCGCCCGGCGTCGATCGCTTTTTCGGCCGCCTCGAAGATCGCCGGCTCGAATTGCGCGATCTCCTCCTGCATCACATCGGCGCGGAAGATGAAATTGCCGCTGTTCCACAGATAGCCGGCGTCGATATAGCGCTGCGCCGTGTCGCGATCGGGTTTTTCGACGAAGGCCTCGAGCTTGGAGACCTCGCCGAAAAGCCGTTCGCCCGGTCGCAGATAGCCATAGCCGGTCGCCGGACTGTCGGGCTTGACGCCGAGCGTGACGATATGGCCCTCGGCCGCGGCGGCCGCCGCCTTTTTGCAGAGCTCGACGAGGCCTTGTCTGTCGCGCACGACATGGTCGGCGGCCAGCACGACGACGATCGTCTGCGGCGAGCGCCGGGCGGCGAGACCTGCGGCGACGGCGACGGCGGCGGCGGAATCACGCCGCGTGGGCTCGAGGACGATATCGGCGCAGGCGCCGATCTCACGCAGCTGATCGGTGACCAGGAAGCGATAATCGGCGTTGGAGATGATGACCGGCTTGTCGAAGGCTTCGTCCGACAGCGTCTCGATGGTCGTCTGAAAGGTCGATTTCTCGCCGATGAGCGGGATAAATTGTTTCGGGAGCGACTCCCGCGATTCGGGCCATACGCGCGTGCCCGCCCCGCCGCACATAATGACAGGAAGTATCTTCGTCATGTATCGCCTTTCGGTGGAAGGCCTTCGTCCGACGCCGCGCTCGCCACGAGACGACGGCCGCGGACAGGATCTCGCCCACGGCCGGCATTCGGGATCGACGAGGCCCGATAGCATCGGCCAGCGCCAGCGCGCCTAAGATCACGCCAGCAATAGGCCGAACGATCCGGATTTGGCAAGTCGACGCGATCCCACCCCCGAGCGATCCCGCGGCCGCTTCGGCATGGGTCGGACAAGACCAGTCATTTGAGGCAAAATTTCAGCTCTTGCCCTTTTTTTCGAGCTCGGCCTTCAGCGCCAACAACTTGGCGAAGGGCGAATCGGGGTCGGGAAGCCGCTCTCTCTCCCGCTTTTCCGGCGTCGAAAAGCCGCCATTGCCGCGGCGGCGGTCGTCCCGCGGCGGCCGATTATTGTCGCCTCGCGGATTGTCGCCGCGAGGCTTGCCGCCGCCGGAGCGGAAGCCGCTCTCCTTGCGGGCGTCGGGACGCGGCTTGTGCTCGGCCTGCGCGCCCTCCCCCGGCTCCGGGCGGCGTCCGCCGCCCCCCTGGCCCGGTCGCGGGCCGCGCTGACGCTCGCCGGAGGGCCGCGCGGAGCGGCCGCCCTCTTCCTGGCCCGCGCCCGGAGCGCCGCCATGACGCCGGCGCGGCGCCTGCGGAACGTGGCGCTGCAGCGTCCAAATCTCGATCGGCGCCGGCTCCGTGGAGACGGGCTCGGCGGCGACGGGCTCGGCAACCGCCTCCGGCGCTTCGGCGCTGGCCTCTTCAGCGCTGGTCTCTTCAGCGCTGGTCGCTTCGGAGCTCGCCTCTTCGGAGCTGGTCTCTTCGGAGCTGGTCGGCTCGACGTTCGCGGGCTCGACGCTCTCCGCAACGACGTCCGCCGCCTCGGCCTCCTCTGCCGCTTCGACGAGAGTCTCGGCCTCCTCGACGAGCGATTCCGCGGTCTGCTCGGCCGGCGCCTCGGCCTGCTCGGCGCCCGCTTCGCCATCCTCGGCCACAGGCGCGGCCGGCGTCGGGGCGAGCGGCTCGGTCGCCGCCTTGGCCAGCAACGGCACGGTGATCGCCGGCCCCTGGCGCTCGGCCGACTGATAGCCGAGCGAGCGCAATATGGAGGCGAAGGCCTCGCCCGCGCAGCCGGTGAGAGAGGTCATCGCCACGGTGACGACGAAACCCTCGCCATCGGCGGCGCCGGCGGGCGGGTCGCCGGCCGTCACGCCCGGCCGATAGGCGCTCGCCGGCCGGATGAGATCGGCGAGGCGCTCGAGAATATCGACGCGCACCACACGCTCGCCGCAGACGCGGAAGCCGGCGGCGCGGTAGAATCCCTTGGAGATCGACGGATCGGCGGCGAAGGAGGTGCGGCCGGAGGCGGCCAGATGCGGCACCTCCTCGAGGCCCTTCAGATTGTCGAGCCCGCCATGCTTCAAGCCCCACAACAGAGCGGCGAGCGAGCGCGGCGCCGGCTTCAGCAGCTGCGGCAGATAAATGTGATAGGCGCCGAAACGCACGCCCTTCTTGCGCAGGGCGGCGCGGTCTTCCTGAGAGAGCGTCTTGATCTCGCGGGCGACGCGGCTACGCTCCAAAACGCCGAGCTCCTCGGCGAGCTGAAAGGCGATGCCGCGGGTGACGCCCTCGAGCCCCTCGCCCTTCTCGAGCTCCTCCAGCGCGCCGAGCAGCTTCTTGATGTGCTGCGCCAGCCACAGATCGAGGCGCTGCTGCACTTTCTCCAGCGATGCGCCGGTCAATTGCTCGTCGGCCAGCAGCCGCACCGTCGGGGTCAGCGTCGCCGCGCCGGGCGCGATCTTGCCGACGGGCTCGCCGAGCCAGCGAATGGTCCCGTCATTGCCCAGCAGGAAGGCGTCGTCCACCGCGTCGAACACGCGGGCGGCGCGCGCCTCTATCTCGCCGGCGAGCGCCCTCTGCGCCGCGGAGTTCAGCGCCTTGGCCGCTTCTCCCGTCGCCTGTGGATCGGCGGTGAAGCGAAATCCCTGCAACTGTCCGACATGCTGACCTTCGACCATTACGTCGCCGGCAGTAGTGATTTCGGCTTCGAGCATCGCATTCTCTCTCAGGCGGCGCATCAGCACACTGGTGCGGCGATCGACGAAACGCTGCGTGAGGCGTTCGTGCAGCGCGTCGGACAGACTGTCCTCTACCTGACGAGCGACGCTCTGCCAATGCTCTGGATTCTCGAGCCAGCCGGATCGGTTGGCGATGAATGTCCAGGTCCGCACCTGAGCGAGCCTCGCGGACAGGGTGTGAATGTCGCCGTCGATACGGTCCACGGCGGCGATTTGCTTTGCGAACCAATCGCCTGGGATCAATCCGCGACGCACCACATAGCCATAGACGGCGAGCGCGAGCTCGGTATGGGCGGCGGGCGAGGTCTTACGATAATCGGGAATCTGGCACACGTCCCAGAGTCTCATAATATCGGCTCTGGTTTTCGTGTTGCGCTGCACAGTTTCGTCGCGCGCCGCGACTTCCAGCACCATCTGATCCTCGGCGGTGCGGGCCCTCAGCAGGCATTCGTCGGGGGAGGCGCGCTCCAGCGATTCGACCAGCGCCTCGATCGATTCGAAATCGAGATCGGCGTTGCGCCATTGCAGCGCGACCAGCGGATCGAACCAGTGATTCTCCAGCGCCTCGACCGTCTGCTCGTCGAAGGGCGGGCAACGGCCGGTGGAGCCGAACGTCCCGTCGTTCATATTGCGCCCGGCGCGGCCGGCGATCTGGCCCAATTCCCCGGCGGTGAGGCGACGATGGCGCCAGCCGTCGAATTTGCGGTCGGAGGCGAAGGCGATGTGGTCGACATCGAGATTGAGGCCCATGCCTATGGCGTCGGTGGCGACGATGTAATCGACATCGCCGTTCTGAAAGAGATCGACCTGGGCGTTGCGCGTGCGTGGGGAGAGCGCGCCGAGCACGACGGCCGCCCCGCCGCGCTGACGCTTGATCCATTCCGCTATGGCGTAGACGTCCTCGGCGGAGAAGGCCACGATGGCGCTGCGCGGCGGCAGGCGCGCGAGCTTGCGCTCGCCGGCGAAGCTCAGATGCGACAGCCGCGGCCGCGTGAAAATGGGAACGCCCGGCAACAGCCGCTCGATCAGCGAGCGCATGGTTTCCGCGCCGATCAGCAGCGTCTCGACGCGGCCGCGCCAATAGAGCAGGCGATCGGTGAAGACATGGCCGCGGTCGAGATCGGCGGCGAGCTGAATCTCGTCCACGGCGACGAAATCCACATCGAGATCGCGCGGCATCGCCTCGACGGTCGAGACCCAATAGGCGGGCGCGCGCGGCTTTATCTTCTCCTCGCCGGTGATGAGCGCGACATTGTCCGACCCCACACGCTCCGCCACTCGCGCATAGACCTCGCGCGCGAGGAGGCGCAGCGGCAGGCCGATCATGCCCGTCGGATAGGAGAGCATCCGCTCTATGGCGTGATGAGTCTTGCCGGTGTTGGTCGGCCCCAGAACGGCGGCGACGCCGGCGGTCGACGGACGGACGCCCGGCGCGGCCGGTCTCTTGGCGGTGAGCATAGGGCCCATGGCTCTGCGTTATATTTCACCTGGAGCCCTGACGCGAGCCCACGCCAGAATCGATAGCGGCGCACGTCCCGGATTAGAACAGCGGAGACGACGCCATTTCAGACTTCGAACAGGCGACGAACGAATCGCGGCCGAATCGCTTACGAGCTCGGAGTCACGCTCTGTTCGCTCGAGATATGGTCTCTCACCCGCCTCACGAACACTAGGGCTTCTAAATCTCATATTTTGCAGCATGGATCGACCGCGAGCAGCGCGAGGTCCGACGCGGACTCCGTCCTGGCGGCTTGTCAACATGCGAATCACGACGTTGCGACGACCATCGCGTTAAGGTTTGGAATCATGCCGGAACGGAGCGGGCACGAATCGGCGATCTCGCGGCGTTGCCGCGCCGTTCGCGCGAGGTCTCGAGGCCGCGGCCCCATATTCGTCCATATATCGCGAGCCCCTCGCGCCCGCGCGAGGCCTCCGGGCGCCGCGCCTTTACCTTTTCGTCCCGAATTCGGTTGCCTGGGCGCGCTCGCGCGGCGCTCGCGGCGGCGGCGATTCGCCCTCGCCGCGCGCTCGCAGGCCCGGCGCGGCGATTCGCGAGCGCGGAAAGGGTTGACGCGCATCCGCCGCGCCGCGCGTCGCGCCGCTGCGGAACCGGCCGGCGTAAGCCGAGCGTTAACCTTTCGTAAGCCATGATCCGCCGCGACAGCGACGCCGAGCGCATGGACGGACGAATTGGCCGACGACAAGCGTGATTTCCGATTCGACGCGGCCGCTCTCGCGCCGAGCGCGCGGGCGCTGCGATTCTTCGCGGTGGGCCTGGTGAACACCGCCTTCGGCTATGCGATCTTCTATTTCGTCTGGCGCGCGACGCTCGATTCGGTCGTCGCGGCCGGCGTCTCCACCGCGCTCGGCGCGCTATTCAATTTCTTGTCGATCGGACGCCTCGTCTTCGGCTCCAGCGATTCGCGCTTTCTCGGCCGCTTCATCGCCGTCTATGCGGCCCTCTTCCTCGTCGACGCGCTCGCGCTGCGCGCGCTCGAGCATTATGGCGCGGAGGCGGCGCTCGCTCAGGCGGCGTTGACGCCGGTGCTCGCGACGCTCTCCTATCTCCTCAATCGCGACTTCGTTTTCCGCGCGGGAGGCGGCGGCGCATGAAGACCATTTCCATCGTCACGCCCTGCTACAATGAAGAGCTCAACATTCGCGAATGCCATGCGCGCGTCGCGGCGCTCTTCGACGGCGAGCTGAGAGACTATCGCCGCGAGCATGTGTTCTGCGACAACGCCTCCAGCGACCGCAGCGTCGAAATTTTGCGCGAGATCGCCGCCGCCGATCCTTGTGTGAAGGTCATTCTCAACGCCCGCAATTTCGGGCCGATGCGCTCCAACTTCAATGGCGTGATGGCGGCCGGCGGCGACGCGATCCTCCTCTTCCTACCGGCCGATCTCCAGGATCCGCCGGAGCTGCTGCCGCAATTCGTGAAGCTCTGGGAGGCCGGAAACGAGATCGTCTATGGCATTCGCAAGATTCGCGAAGAGAATGCGATCATGCGCGTGGCGCGCGGGCTCTATTATCGCGTGCTGACCGGCCTCTCGGAATTCACCTTGCCGCCCGGCGTCGGCGATTACCAGCTCGTCGATCGCAAGGTCGTCGAGGCGATGCGCGCGATCGACGATTCCTATCCCTTCATGCGTATGATGACCTTCGAATGCGGCTTCACCGCCGTCGGCGTCCCCTACAAATGGGTCGAGCGGCGGCGCGGCGTCACCAAGAACACGCTGCTGCGGCTCGTCGATCAGGGCATGAACGGCCTCGTCACCTTCACCCCGGCGCCGCTGCGTCTGCTGCTGTTCCTCGGCTTCGGCATAGCGGCTCTGGCGCTCGCCTACGCCTTCCTCAGCCTCGCGCTCGGGCTCGTCTTCTTCCGCCAAATGGCGCCGCCCGGCGTGATGACGATCATCGTCGCGGTGTTCTTCTTCGGCGGCGTGCAATTATTTTCGATCGGCGTGCTCGCCGAATATATTCTCGCCATCCATGCGCAAGTGCGCCGCAAGCCCGTGGTGTTCGAGCGCGAGCGCATCAACTTCTGAGACAAGCGACAACCGGCGCCGACATGACCACCACGACATCGCCTGAGAAAGACGCAGCCGCCGCCGCGCGCAAAGACGCGCGCGCGCCGCTCTTGCGCAATCTGCTGCTGCTGCGGCTGAGCATTCTCGCCTTCCTGCTCTCCAACGCCGCGCTCGCTCTCGGATTTGGCGTCATAGGCGCAGCGCCGGTTCTCGCGGGCTGCGCGCTGGCCGCTTTCCTCCTCTTCTCCTTCCGTCCAAAGCCCGACAGTATTCTCGCCGCGCCGATCGACGCGAAAATTTTCGTCGCCTGCCTCGCGCTCGCCGTCGTTCTGCTGCTGCTCGGCGGCGAGACGCATCTCTTCTACGCCAATCTTGACTGGCTGATGCGCGACGCCGTGCTCTCCGATCTGACGCGGCAGGGCTTCCCGCTCTTCTATCGCTACGAGAATCAGGATTATCTGCTGCGCGCGCCGCTCGGCATGTATCTCCTGCCCGCCGCGATCGGGCGTTACACGGGGCTTTTCGGCGCGCATGTCGCCATGCTCGCGCAAAATGCGCTGCTGCTCGGCTCTTGCCTCTATTTCGTCGCGCGTCTCGCCGGCGCGCGCGTCGCGCCCTTTCTCGCGATCTTCGTCCTGTTCAGCGGCGTCGATATTCTTCCGCAGCTGCTCCGCGACGGGCTCGAGCTGCCGGACCATCTCGAATGGTGGAGCTCGGCGATCCAATATTCCTCGCATGTCACGCAATTATTCTGGGTTCCGAATCATGCGCTGCCGGGCTGGTGGGCGGCGCTGCTGCTTCTCCTCTTCGCGCGCGGGGAGATCGATCTCGCGATCCTCGCCATTCTCTTCGCGGCGACTCTGCTCTGGTCGCCGCTCGCCGCCGTCGGCGCCGCGCCGCTCATCGGCTTTTGCGCGCTGCGGCTCGGCCGCGGCCTCTTTTCGCCGCGCAATATCGCCGCGGCCGCCGCGGGTCTCTGCTTTCTGCCGATCGCGCTCTATCTGACGATCGACGCCGAATCCGTCAAACATGGCTGGCTGATCGCCATTCCAGGTTTCGTCATCCTCTATGTCGCCTTCATTCTCGTCGAGATTCCGCATGCGGCCTTCCTCTTCGCCGCGCGCGAGACGCTCGCGAGAAGCGACCGCGCGCTCACCGTCGCCGCCATTGTCGTGCTGCTGGCGCTTCCCTTCTATTCCTTCGGCCCGAACAATGATCTCGCCATGCGCGCCTCCATTCCGGCGCTGTTCGTCCTCGCTTTCGCCTTCGCGCGAGTCGCCGTGTCGACGCCCCGCGACGGCGGCCTGCTCGCCTCCCTGATATCGGCCATTGTGATCGTCTCCGCCGCGACGCCGGCGATGGAGATCAAGCGCGCATTCGTCGTGCCGGCTTTCGCCATCGCCGATTGCGATTTGCTGACGAGCTGGCGCAAGACCGATCCTCATGACTTCCCGACCAATTATCTCGCGCGCCTGGAGACGGCTCCGTCCTGGCTCGGCGCGGCGAGCGACGCGCGGCTCGAGATCGAGCAGCGAAGCTGCTGGCCGGATCACCCGCATCTCCCCGAATCGCGCAAATAATCGGCGGCTCCACGCCGAACCGAGGATGTCCACAGAATTTCGCTTTCGACATTTCGCTTTTGACTTGTCGCCACGCCGAACGCTAGAAACGCGCTCCCCAGAAACAGCCGACAGGGATAGCGCATGGCGTCGATCGTCGAACGAATCAGCACGGAGCTCTCCGCGAAACCCTGGCAAGTGGAGGCCGCCGTCGCTCTGCTCGATCAAGGTTCGACAGTGCCCTTCATCGCCCGCTATCGCAAGGAGGCAACGGGCCAGCTCGACGACACGCAGCTGCGCCATCTTGAGGAGCGTCTGCGCTATTTGCGCGAGCTCGAAGAGCGCCGCAAAGCGATTCTCGAATCGATCGAAACGCAAGGCAAGCTCGACGATGCGCTGCGCGCGACGATCATGGACGCCGATAATAAGGCGCGGCTCGAGGATATTTATCTCCCCTTCAAGCCCAAGCGCCGCACCAAGGCGCAGATCGCGATCGAGGCCGGCCTGGCGCCGCTCGCCGAAGCTCTGCTCGGCCATCCCGAGCGCGAGCCGAAGGCGCAGGCCGAGCCTTTCGTGAACGCCGAGAAGAATGTCGCCGATGCGACCGCCGCGCTCGAGGGCGCGCGCGCCATTCTCGTCGAGCGTTTCGCCGAGAACGCCGATCTCATCGGCCGCCTGCGCGAGACCTTCTGGACGCAGGGTCTCATGAAATCGAAAGTGCGCGCCGGCAAGGAGGCTGCGGGCGCGAAATTCTCCGATTATTTCGATTTCTCCGAGCCGCTGGTGAAGCTTCCCTCGCATCGCATATTGGCGATGTTCCGCGGCGAGAAGGAGGAGATGCTCGATCTCGAGATGCTCCCCGAGCCGAGCGAAGGCGTCGTCGGCTATGAGGGTCAGATCGCGCAGCGTTTTTCCATCGCCGATCGCGGCCGGCCGGGCGACCGCTGGCTGCTCGACACTGTGCGCTGGGCCTGGCGCACCAAGATCGAGCTACATCTTTCCGTCGATCTGCGCACGCGTCTGTGGCGCTTCGCGGAAGATGAAGCCATTCGCGTCTTCGCGGCGAATTTGCGCGATCTTCTGCTCGCCGCGCCCGCCGGCGCGCGCGCGACGCTCGGCCTCGATCCGGGCTTTCGCACCGGCGTCAAAGTCGCGGTCATCGACAAGACCGGCAAGATCGTCGCGACAACGGCGATCTATCCGCATGAGCCACAACGCCGCTGGGACGAATCGCTCTCCATTCTCGCCAAGCTCGCGCGCGAGCACGCGATAGAGCTCATCGCCATCGGCAATGGCACGGCCTCGCGCGAGACCGACAAGCTCGCCGGCGAATTGATGACGAAATTCCCGGAGCTGAAGCTCACCAAAATCGTCGTCTCCGAGGCGGGCGCTTCGGTTTATTCGGCGTCCGAATACGCCTCGCGCGAATTGCCCGATCTCGATGTGACGCTGCGCGGCGCCGCCTCCATCGCGCGCCGCCTGCAAGACCCGCTCGCCGAGCTGGTGAAGATCGAGCCCAAGGCGATCGGCGTCGGCCAATATCAGCACGACGTCTCGGAGGTGAAGCTCTCCCATTCGCTCGACGCCGTCGTCGAGGATTGCGTCAACGCCGTCGGCGTCGACGTCAACACCGCCTCCGCGCCGCTGCTGGCGCGCGTGTCGGGCGTCGGCGAATTGCTCGCGTCCAACATCGTCGCGCATCGCGACGCGAATGGCCCCTTCCGCACGCGCGACTCGCTGAAGAAAGTGCCGCGTCTCGGCCCCAAGGCCTTCGAGCAGAGCGCGGGCTTTTTGCGTATCGTCGACGGCGACGATCCGCTCGACCGCTCCGGCGTGCATCCGGAGGCCTATCCGATCGTGCGCCGCATTCTCGCGGCGGCCAAGACCGACATAAAGCAGCTCATCGGCAATGCGACCGAGTTGCGCAAGCTGCGGCCGGCGCAATTCGTCGACGAGACTTTCGGCCTGCCGACCGTCACCGATATTTTCGCCGAGCTGGAGAAGCCCGGCCGCGATCCGCGTCCCGCCTTCAAGACCGCGACCTTCCAGGAGGGCGTGGAGAAGATTTCCGATCTCACGCCCGGCATGATTCTCGAGGGCGTCGTCACCAATGTGGCGGCCTTCGGCGCCTTTGTGGATGTGGGCGTGCATCAGGACGGACTCGTCCATATCTCGGCCATGTCCAAGACTTTCGTGAAGGATCCGCGGCAGGTGGCCAAGCCCGGCGATATCGTCAAGGTGAAGGTGCTGGAGATCGACGCGCCGCGAAAGCGCATCGCGCTCTCCATGCGGCTCGACGACACGCCCGATCAGCGCCAGGCGCCCGCCGGAGGCCAGCGCCGCGAGGGCGGCGCGAGCCCGCGTCAGATGCGCCAGCCCGAGCCGCAAAAGGGCGCAGGCGCGCTGGGCGACGCGCTGCTGGCGGCGATGCGCACGCCGCAGAAGAATGGGCCGCGTTGAGAGAATCGAGGAAGGCGGAAGCTGGAGCGGGTGAAGGGAATCGAACCCTCGTATTCAGCTTGGAAGGCTGCTGCTCTACCATTGAGCTACACCCGCGATGAAGAGAGATATGCCAAGTCGCGCCGCGCTTGGCAATGGCCCATCCGACCGCTGCGCGGGCCCAGACACGGGGTTTTCGGTGATTCGTCGTGCAAACCAGGGCTTTTCTGCGGGATCGGCTTGACAGCCTCGCTTTCCATTTCTCATTTGACAGCCGGGCAAGGGCAAACTACCGAGCGCCCGACCAAAGTCTCCCACGGGCGGTCCCACGCCGCTCTATCTCGAGGATGCAAGGACCGTGGCCAAACCCGAACTCGGCGCCAAGCGCCAATGTCAGTCTTGTGGCGTCAAATTCTTCGATCTGAACAAGGATCCGGTCGTCTGCCCGAAGTGCGGAGCGATTTTCCATGTCGTGACGACGCGAATCGCCGCGCGCCACGCCGATCCGGACGAGCCGGCCGAAGGCGAGAAGGACGCCGAAATCGTCTCCCTGGACGAGGTCGAAGCCAGCGAGTCCAAGGCCGAAGCGATCGATGTGGACGAGGATGTCGAAATCGAAGACGCGGCCGAGGAGGACGACACCTTCCTCGAGAATGAGGAGGAGGAAGACGACGACGTCGCCGGCCTCATCGACGGCGACATCGACACCGACGAAGAAGGCTGAAACGAAAACGGCGGCCCCGAATCTCGGGGCCGCCATTTTTTTAAGGGGTCGAGGCCCCGTGATTTATTTTTTCGCCGCTGCGTCGGGGAAAGGCGTCGGCGCGGAATAATTGGCCGGCACGGGCTGCGTCAGCGCGCCCAGGAAGGCCGTGATCGCCTCCACATCCTTGTCGGCGAGATCGACGCCCAATTGCGTCTTGCCCATCACGCGCACGGCCTGCGGCAGATCGGCGACCGAGCCGTCGTGGAAATAGGGTCCGCTCTTGGCGACATTGCGCAGGCTCGGAACCTTGAACACATAGAGGTCCGCGTCGTTCTTCGTCACATCGGCGCGGCCCTTGTCGGGCTCGGCGACGCCGGTCTCCTTCCAATAATCGGTGACGACGCCGAATTTGGCGAATGACGTTCCGCCCAGGCCGACGCCGTCGTGACAGCCGGCGCAGCCGACATCGATGAATTTGCGCAGGCCCGCCTGCTCGGCCAGCGTCAGCGCCTTGGCGTCGCCCTTCAGAAAGGCGTCGAAGCGCGTCGGCTGCGGCAGCGTGCGCTCGAAGACGCCGAGCGCCTTGCCCCAGTTCTTCTGCGTCACCGGATCGGCCTCGCCGGGGAAGGCCTTGGCGAAGGCTTCCGTATAGCCGGGGATGGATTTCAGCTTGGCGATCACCGTCGCGAAATCCGGATTGCCGAAGCTCACAGCGCCGGTCGGCGATTTCTCGGCCTGCTCCTCGATGGTCTCGCGATCGCCGCGCCAATGCGCCTTGAATTGCAGCGCGGCGTTGAAGATCGTCGGCGCATTGCGCGGATTGATCTTGCCGAGCACGCCGAAGGATTTCGGCAGCCCGTCGGCGCCCTGCTTCTCGGGCAGATGGCAATGCGAGCAGCTCACATTGCCGTCTGCGGAAACGCGATTTTCGAAGAACAGCCGCCGGCCGAGCTCGGCCTGATCCGTTTTGGCGCTCGGCGCGGCCGGCAGAGGCGCGAAAATGCGCTTGGCGTCGGAAAGGAGCGCAGCGTCGGCGCTGGCCGCGACAGCGGTCGCGGCGAGGCACAATCCCGCGGCCGCAAATCCGACCAGCGCGGAAATTTTTATGGTGGAAGTCATGATGGTCCGCCGTTTCTCGTAGTGGGAGCTCGGGCTCCGGCGGGCGCATCCTGTATCGATTTATGAGAGCCGGCAAGGCCGGCTCTCATGAAATCATACCTCGCAGCTAGGGTTGGCGCGCGGCGCCGATCGGGCGCAATCCGAGCCAGCGGCTCGCGCTCGGAAAAGCGCGGCGGATGACCGTTTCCGCCGCGAGCACGGCGAGGAGAGACAGGCCGAGCGTCGGCAGGAAGAGGCCGAGGGCGAGGATGAGGCTCAGCATGAAAGGCGCGAGGCGCGGCTCGGGCGAGAAGGCCGGCGGCGCGCCCAGAGCGCCGCGCGGGCGCCGCCGCCACCACAAAACGACGGAAGAGACCACGAGCAGCAGATAGGCGATGACGGTCAGCAGGCCGAGCAGCTGATTGAGCCAGCCGAACAGCTGCCCCTCATGCGCGGCGACGCCGATTCCGAAGATGCGGTCGATGAGCGGAGACGTGGCGAAGCCCGTCTCGCGCAATTGCTCGAAGCTCGCCGGGTCGAATTCGATCGTCCTGCGCAGCGGGCGGTTCTGCGTTCGCGATTGGACCTTCCAAGCGGCGCCCTCCGGTCCGGGCGGCGAGATCATCACCGGCTCGGCGAGGCCGAGCCCGGCCGCGATCGGCGCGATTCGATCGAAACCGACGCGCGTCGCCGTCATGGCGCCGGCGTGATGCGCATGGTGCTCCGCATGTTCGCTCGGCGCGGGCGCGGCTTGCTGGAACTGCTCCTTGCGCTGCTCCCGCGCGTCAGCTGGCCCCGTCGTCCAATCGGGATGGACGAGCATCGTCTCGCCGATATTGCGCACATAGCGGAAGCTCTCGCCCCAGACCAATGTCCAGGGCAGCGCCGTGACGAGCAGGAAGAGAGCGAAAAACGACACCCACAGACCGGTGACGGCGTGGAGGTCGCGCCAGAAAATGCGGCCGCCTTCGGCGAGGCGCGGATAGGCGACGCCGGCCAAGCCTTTCGCGTCGCGCGGCCACCAGAGATAGAGGCCGCTGACGATCATGACGATGGCCCAGGCGCCGGCGAGCTCCAGCAGCACATGGCCGGGCGTCCCCAGCAGCAGATCTCCGTGAATGGCGGAGGCGAGCTGCGACGGGCGGTATTTGTCGTCCTGAACCGCGAGAACTTCCAGCGTGTCGGGACGCACCAGCACGCGCTGGATCGCGAAATCCTCGGAGCCGCGGCGCCCGGTTATGAAGGTCACACGGGCGGCGTCGGCCGGATCGGCGCGCAGCTCGAGCGCGGTCAGCCGCGCGTCGGGCAGAGCCGCCTGCGCCGCCGCCACTTGCGCGTCGAGCGATTGCGGTGCGCCATTCAGCGCCATATGGTCGTAGGGCCGGTCGAGCCAGGCGTCGATCTGCGGCTTGAAGAGATAGACCGCGCCGCTGAGCGAGAGCACGACGACGAAGGGCAGGCAGAACAGTCCCGCATAGAAATGCCAGCGCCAGATGGTGCGATAGGCTGCGGAGCGGATGGACGCATCCTGCGATCCGACGAGATTGCGGACGATCATATTCATATGTGGCCTCCTCGACGACGCCGGCGCCCGCCGCGGGCCGGTCGTGTCTTCTCTCACTTCGATGCGATGGCGCGATGAAAAGCTCGGCCGTCTCATTGCGAGCGTAACGCCGGCGGCGTGCGATTGTCGAGATCGCGCATGAGGAGAGGTCGCGTGAGAAGACGTCGTATGCGTCGCGCGAGAGGCGCCGACGCGAGCGTTCGCGCATTATGGCGCAGGGCGGGAACGAGCAGCGCCCGACCGCCTCAGGCGATGGCGCGCCAAAAAATTACGAGCCGGTAAGAAGGTCGCCTCCGCGAGGAGAGCGGTCTTCTTACCGGCTCGCTGAATTCGGCCGCTTCACGAGAGAAGCGGCGAGCACGAAATCCGTTCAGATTTCAGCGGATTCGTAGCTGGTGATTTCCATGCCGACGCAGACTTCGACAATCACCGGGGCGGTCCAGGCCATGTTCATCTCCTCCGTTCGAAGAAATCGCCCTTTCGAGGCGAATGTCTCATCCCGCTTCTCGCTGCTTTGCGCTTGGCCGCATGAGCCGGCAGGTTTGAGCTAGGCGATTGACTAGCATGAAGCTCTGCCCCACGCAATTCGGCAATTTGAGACGGCGTGTTGTCAAATCTTCCCGACGTCGCCGCAACCTATGGAAGTTGCGAGAGGAACGACGTTCGCCGCGGCGGCCCCGCGCGGCTGTGATCGGGCAATCCTCCCATATGAGGCCGGCGGCTCGCTGACGAATGAGATTTCGGATCAGGCGTTCCGCCTCGCGGGCGCGGTCAAAGCGTCACCGCTCCGATCTGCTGCAAGACACCCAATCGATCGACTTGCAGCCATGCTCGGGTGAGCTTGCCGTCGGAGGCGTGATAGATGGCGATCCCCTCTTGAACGACCATCTTGCCTGTCGGAGCGACGCTGGCCAACGGTCCGAGCTGCGCCGCCCGGAATCGCCAGCGCAGGCACACTTTGTCTTCCGCCGCGAACAAATCCTCGATCTCGAATTGGAGGTCGGGAAACGCAGTGACCATGCGTTCGATCGTCCGCCTGAAGCCTTCGGGGCCGTTTTCGCCATTCGCGCCGACGAATCCCGGCGCCAGATAATCGTCCAGCCGGTCCAGCTGACGTTTGTTGAGACAATCCTCATAGAGGCCCTCGACGAGCTCCGCCGGAGTCATGACGCACCCTCAATTGACAATATGTTGTCTTTTGCCATATTGACAATATATTGTCAATATCTCGGCTGTTCAGGGAGATCCATCATGCCTACGCCGCGCGGCGAAGCCCTGAGCGGGCTCGTATGGGAGATATTGCTGACCGCGGGCCGCTTGACGGAGTTCGGCAATAGGCTCACCGCGCCCTTTGGCTTGACCGCCGCCCGTTGGCAGGTCATGGGCGTTATCGTCCACCGAGCGGCGACCATAGCGGAAATCGGCCGCCGCCTGTCGCAGAGCCGGCAGGGCGTCCAGCGCTTGGGCGACGAGCTGGCGCGGGAGGGTTTTGCGCTCTACAGCCCCAATCCGAAGCACGCGCGCGCCAAGCTGCTCGGCCCTACGCCGCAGGGCGAAGCGGCGTATCGAGAGGTGATGAAGCTGCAAGCCGAGTGGATGGACGCTCTATCGGCGAAAATGCAGGTCGAGAACATCGCCGCGGCGCGGGCGCTGCTCGCGACGCTCGCGTCCGGGCTGGAAGAAGGCCGAACGCAAAACGCAGCAGAACGGCCCGAGCGCTCGTCGAGCGGCTGATGTTCGACGTCGGCGCTTCGGACGCCGCTGCGCTTGGCTCACGCCGGCAGCAGCACCTCGCCCTTGCCGAACACAGCCGTGTCGCCGGCGAAGCGCTGCAGCCGGCCGGAGAGCAGGCGCGAGGCGCCGCGGCTCTCTGCCGCCAGCGATTTGGCGAAGAGCTTGGCGAATCCGAGATTATGCGCGCCGCAATCCACGTAAGTCGGTCCGAGCTCGCGCTGCTCGGAGAGCACGATGGATGCGCGCTTGTTGAGATAGCCGATGCGCTCGCCTTCGGCCGTACCCAGCACGATGATCGTGCCGGCGATGGCTCTAGCGCCCAAATCCTCGCCCGCATCGCCCTCGACGATGATGATGCCGCGGCGCAGCCGATCTCCGCACCGCGCGCCGACGCTGCCGCGCACGATGACGCGCCCGCCCGACATTCCGGGAATCTCGCCCGCCAGCGGCGCGCCCAGGAAATCCCCGGCGTCGCCATAAATATCGATATTCGCGCCCGCCGATTGCGAGGCGGCGTAGGGGCCGGCGTCGCCGGCGACCGTAATGGTTCCGCCCTTGGCGGCGCGGCCCAGTTGCGCGCCGACATCGCCCTCGACATGGATCGCAAAGCCCGGCAGGAGCTTTGCGCCGAGAAGATCGAAGCGGTCGGAGCCGCCGTCGAAGCGCACAGAAGCGACGTCGCCGAGCTTGACCTTGAACAGGTCGCCGACCGTCACGCTCTCGCGCGTCGTGCCTATGGAGAGGGACTCGATCTCCTTCGCCGAGCGGCCGACGAGCCGGTCCGGCGTCAGGGGCGAGAGGTCGAGCCGCTGGTCGGGCTCGGCTTTCAGCGTGAAGAGAAGCGGCTTCACTTACACGAGATCCTTCAAATGATAGTGGAAGGGGCCGAGTTTCCCGCCGTAATTGCCGGCGCCGACGCGCTTGGCGCCCTGTTTGGGGCCGAGCGCGATGATCGCCTTCAAGCCGGCGCGCATCGCCGCGGAGACCGCCTCGCTGGTCAGACCGTCGATGACGATCTCCAGCACGCAGCCGATGTCGGCGTCGAGCGCGCTATTGGTCGCGCCGCGCAGTGTGGGGCAATAGGCGTCGTTGGTCGAGGCGCCCATGCCCTTATATTTCGAGCCGACCTTGGAGCCGGAGCGCACCACGCCGCCCGGAAAGGGCGCTATGGCGTCGGGCGTCTCATGGACGGCCTCCACGGCGGCCTCGGTCGCGCGCATCGTGCTCGCCCAATCCTCGCCCATGATCAGCAGATTGCCGCCGCCGACCGATTTCTTGGTGAGGCCGACCGCCGATTCCACCAGGAATTCGCCGTCCATCACCGGCACGCGCCAATAGCGGCGGCCGTCGATCGCCTTGGAGATCTGCCATTTGTCGCCGAACTGGCGCATGGAGTCGCCGACCTTGATCTTCGCCTCGCCATCGAAGGCGGAGAAGAGCGCGCTGCCGGGACAGGTCAGCACGCATTGGCCGATGCGATTGACCAGCGCCTTCTCGACGCTCTTGGGCGAAAAGCCGAAGAGCAGAACGCGCACGCCCGGACGCCCGTCCGGCGTCTCGCGCGGCGACAATTCGCGGTCTATGCCGGCCTCGCAGTCGCAGCCGATGACCGAAGTGGCGTAGCCGGTCATGGTGGTGGCGGCCTGCAGGGCCCATTTGCGGGTCGGCGCCGTGACGACGACGCCGGAGCCGGTCATCGGAAAAGCCTCGGCGAAACTCTCGTCGATGCGGATTCCCTTGCGGATCAATTGCGGCATGGAACCTCCGCGAAGCCCGCCGTCGCGGGGAGCGCCGCATCCTGCACCTCGAACATGGAGCGCGGCAGGCCATAGAGGCCGTCGTAATATTTCTCGAGGCGACTGTTGATCTTGCGATCGTATTCGGGCCGCACGCGCAGCGTCCTTCCCTTGGTGTAATGCGAGACTTTGCCGTCGCGCACGACGAGATTGCCATCCTTGAAGACATAGGCGGCGCTACGAAACATCGCCGCTTTGTCGGGCTGCGGCTTATAGACCGCAATATCGGCGACCGAGCCCGCGCCCAATTGGCCGCGATCCTCGAAGCCATAGAGCTTGCGCGGCGCGGCGCGAGTCATGGTCGCGATCTCATAGAAAGTATATTCGCGCGTCAGCGCCGGCAGATTGGTCAGCTCCAGCACATCGGCCGGCAGGCGCGAGCAATATTGCGCGCGCTTGTCGGCGCTCATCAGCAGCGCGAACACTTCCGGATAGGTGGTGAAGGGCGCGCCATTGGGATGGTCGGTGGTGAAGAACACCTGCATCGGATCATTGCAGAGCAGGAACAGTTCCAGGCCCGCCGCCCATTGCACCGCATTGAAGAAGTCCGAGACGCGGTAGGAATAGGGCACGACGCCGAGGCCGTTGGAGTCGCCGTCGAAGATGACGCCCTTCTTCGGCCGCCCGCCGGGCAGGCTGTTGAACTGCTTCATCACATCGGAGGAGATCGTCACGATATCGGCGAACATCACCTGGCCGACGTCGACGGTGACATTCTTATTGGCGTTGATCTTCTCGGCGAATTTCGACGCCGCGGAGGAGAAGCCGTTCTTGCCCTCGGTTCCATAGGCGTAGAACTGCACATGCGCGAGATGTAGCGGCAGGCCCTGCGAAGCGTCGATCGTCGCCAGCGCGGTCTCGACATTCCCCGGAAGGCCGAGATTGTTCATATGCAGATGCAGCGGATGGCGGATTTTTGTCGCGTTCACCGCCTGCTGCAGCTTTTGGAAAATCTCCCGCGAGGAGAGGCCGTATTCCGGCACCACATCCTCGAGCGAGAAATGGCGGATATTCTGCTTGAAGGCGTCGACGCCGCCGGCGTTCACGCATTTCACGCCGATCGCCCGCGTCGCCTCCAGCGTCGCGCCGATATAATCGACGACGGCGTTCTGGCCCTCGCCGTCGCGCAAGGCCGAGAGCAGGAAGTCCTCATTGCCGAGCACCGTCAAGAAACCCTTGTCGATGATCGGAATATCGGCGAGCTCGAGATGTGCGTGCAGCGCATGATGGGGCGACACCGCCGGCTCTATGACCGTGGTGTAGCCCATTTGCGCATAGAGGCGGCCGGTCTCGAAAGTGGACCAGCCGGCCGTCGAGAGCGGCGTGTTGGCGGGCCGCGGCCGATGCGCGCGATGCGCCTCCGGCAGCAGCAGCCGCGCGGTGTTCACGCCGCCGCCGGCGATATGGGAATGGATGTCTATGGCGCCGGCCATGACGATATGGCCGGAGACGTCATGCTCGACGTCCGGCGACCGTCCCTCGGGCGGCGCGACGATGCGGCCATCCTCGAAATAGAGGTCGCCGACGCCGTCGACGCCATTGACCGGGTCGACGACATGGCCGCCGTAGAGACGGGTCAGCATGACGCGTCCTCCCGAGGGCGAATCAATTGCCAATGGCGAATCAATTGCGGCATGCGACCTCCGCATAGACGCTTCGGCCGGCGAGCGCCGCCTCGGGCACGTCGAAGATCGAGCGCGAGAGGCCATAGAGCTCGTCGTAATAGGCGTCGAGACGCTTCTCGATCGCGCGGTCGTAGCCGGGGCGCACGCGCAGCGTCTTGCCCTTGGTGTAGCGCGTCACGACGCCGTCGCGCACGACGTTTTCACCGTCCTTGAACACATAGGCGGCGTTGCGGAACATGCCGGCCTTGTCTTTCTGCGGCTTATAGACGGCGATATCGGCGACGGCGCCTTCGCCGAGACGGCCGCGATCGGTAAAGCCATAGAGCCGCGCCGGCCCGGCCCGGCTCATGAGCGCGATCTCATGGAGCGTATATTCGCGCTTGATCGACGGGAGAGACGTCATCTCCAGCACCTCGGCCGGCAGGCGCTCCATCCATTGCGCACGCAGCTCAGCGCTCATCAGCAGCGCGAACAGCTCCGGATAGGTGGTGAAGGGCCCGCCATTGGGATGGTCGGTGGTGAAGAAGACCTGCAGCGGATCCTCGATCAGCAGGAACAGCTCGAGGCCCGCCGCCCATTGTATGGCGTTGTAGTAATTGGAGATACGATAGGCGTAGGGCACGACGCCGCCGCCATTGGCGTCGCCGTCGAAGATCACGCCCTTCTTCGGGATCGCGCCCGACAGGCTGTTGAACTGGCGCAGCACGTCGGACGAAATGGTCACCGTGTCGCCGAACATCACGGCGCCGACATCGACGGTGATATTCTTATTGGCGTTGATCTTGGCCGCGAGCGCGGGGGCCGCGGAGGAGAAGGCGTTCTTGCCCTCGAGGCCATAGGCGTAGAATTGCACATGGGCGAGATGCATCGGCAGGCCCTCGGCGGCGTCGATCGTCGCGAGCGCCGTGTCGATATTGCCGGCGATGCCGAGATTGTTCATGTGCAGATGCAGCGGATGCGGAATGCCGACAGCCTGCGTCGCCTTTTGCAGCGATTTGAAGATCTGCCGCGAGGTCACGCCATAGAAGGGCACGATCTCGTCGAGGCCGAAGGCGCGCATATTCTGCTTGAAGGCGTCCGCTCCGCCGGGATTGATGCATTTGAGGCCGAGCGTGCCCGTCGCCTCGACGGTCTGCGCGACATAATCGGCGATGGCGGTCTCGCTCTCCCGCTCGCGCAGCGCGGCGAGCAGGAAGTCGTCATTGCCGAGCACCGTCAGCGCGCCCTTGTCGATGATCGGAACGTCGCCGAGCTCCAAATGCGACTGCAGCGCGTGGTGCGGCGCGACGGCGGGCTCGACCACAGTGGTGAAGCCCATTTGCGCATAGAGGCGGCCGGTCTCGAAGGTCGACCATTTGGCGGTCGCGAGCGGCGTTCCGTCGAGGCGCGCGCGGATCGAGCGGTGCATCTCGGGCAGCAGCAGCCGCGCCGAATTCACATTGCCGCCGGCGATATGGGAATGGATGTCGATCGCGCCGGCCATGACGATATGGCCGGAGACGTCATAGTCCTCGTCCGGCTCGCGACCCTGCGGCGGAGCGACGATCCGCCCATCCTCGAAATAGACGTCGGCGACGCCGTCGACGCCAGTCGCGGGATCGACGACATGACCGCCGCGCAGACGGATCAGCACGGCAAATCCTCCGAAAATCTGGCGCTGATGGCGGCGATCGCCTCTGCGACGGTCGGCAGCTCGGCCGGCGCGCTCGCCCGCCGCAGCACCAAAGAGCTGGTCTCCTGCGCGAACTCCACGGCGTCGTAATTCTCGCCCGGCTTGCCGACGGCGATGAACAGGCCGCGCTTCACCTTGGCTCCGACCGGGCCGAGAGTGACGAGCGGAATATCGTCGCGCTCCCAGGGCGGTGCCTCGCCGTCATAGGCGGAAATCCACAAAGCGGCGTCGGCCTCGCCACTGTCGACGAGGCGACTCGCCTCGAAGCGCCAAGTGTCGTGCTCGGGATAGCCGCGGCCGAAGCCGGTGCGCGGCGGAAAGCCGGTCATCCAGGCGGAAGCCTGCAGCACGCCGGTCGCGCCGGAGCGCCCGCCGATCGGCACGCCGGTGAAGCGCGTCGTGGCGTTGAGCTCGGTGATCATGCCCTGCAGCATTTCGACGATGAGCGAATCGAGCCCGGCCGCCGCCCAGACGGCGACGCCGAATCGCGCCGCCTTCAGCGCCTCGGCATGAGCGTCGAGCTTCTTGGTCGCGGCGGCGGAAAGCGCCACCGGCCGCCCGCCGACGCGCGCCCGCAGCGCCGCCAGCACGCCGGGAAGCTCCGCCTCGGTCGCCGGAATGGTCTCGACCTCGACGCCCTCTATCTTGGCCTCGCCCCGCTTGGGGCCGATCCACAGCACGCGGCGCTTGGTCTTGCCGCCGTGGACGGTGTCCTTGTCGAGCGCGAGGCGATCGAAGATCGCCGGCCAATAGCCCGTCAGTCCCGGTCCGACCAGCAGCACGAGGTCGGCGCGCACGCGGGCCTCATTGGGCGTCGTCACGAAAATCCCCGCCGAGCGGACGACCTCGAGGTCGGTCAGCGAATCGCGCGAGGCGAGATGATCGAAGGCGCCCCGCAGCCGCTCGGCCAGCAGGATCGCCGCCTGGGCTCCCGCCACATCGGCGCCGAGCCCGGCCACGAGGGGGAAATTCGCGGCTTGAAGGATTTTCGCCGCTTGTGCGTAGGCGTCGTCAGAAGAAATGGATTTGCCGTCGAGCGTCGCGTTGCTCATTGCCCCAACCGATGTTTCCACCACGCCCGGGTTTGCGCCCGCGCATTTTTTGTCCGCTCCCGGCGCGACGGCCGAAAGCGAAGGCAAGAGCGACGCGGCCCCTCGCCGGGGCCTGCGTCGCGCGCTATGCCTATCAGCCACGGCGCAGGAAGTCGAGACATCGAAGCGCCTCGATTTTCTGCACCGGGTCGAGACCCGAGAAACCGGCGGGCGTCGTTGCTTCGCACCGCTCGCGATGACGGCCCAAAGCGAGGAGTCACCCAATGGCGGAATCCGCCGACCGCAAAACCGCCTTCGCCCTCGAGGGCGCGACGCCGCCCGTCGCCGAGCAGCGGCCGACCCGGCGCGTGATCCACGGCCGCGTCCTCGACGATCCCTATGGCTGGGTCGCGGCGGAGAATTGGCGCGATGTGCTGAGCGATCCGGCGACGCTGCCGGCCGACATAACCGCTCTGGTGAAGGCCGAGAACGCCTATTGCGAAAAGCTCCTCGCCCCGCTTTCGACGCTCCGCAAATCGCTCCAGGCGGAGCTGCGCGCCCGCATGAAGGAGGACGACAGCGAGCCCCCGTGGCCGGACGGCGCCTTCGCCTATTTCGAGCGCTATCGCGAGGGCGGCGAGCATGCGCTCTATTGCCGCACGAAACGCGCCGGCGGCGACGAGAAAATCCTGTTCGACGGCGACGAGGAAGCCGGCGAGGCGCATTTCTTCGACATTGGCGAGATCGACCATTCGCCCGATCATCTCCAGCTCGCCTGGAGCGTCGACGACAAGGGCTCGGAATATTATTCGATCCGCACGCGCGCCCTCGCCGACGGCGAGGACCGCGCGGACATCGTCCCGCATACGGACGGCTCGCTGGTCTGGAGCGCGGATTCGCAGAGCTATTATTACGTCCGCGTCGACGACAATCACCGCACGGCGCAAGTCTTCCGCCACGACATCGGCGCCGATCCCGCGACCGACGCGCTCATCGTCGAGGAGCTCGATCCCGCCTGGTTCGTCTCGCTCGATCGCAGCCGCTGCGGACGCTTCGCCATCGTCTCCATTCGCGGCCATGACGCCAGCGAATGCCATCTCGTCGACCTTCACGACAAAGACGTAAAGCCGCGCCTCGTCGCGAAGCGCGAGCCGAAATTGCGCTATGACGTCGAGCCGCATGGCGACGATCTCTACATTCGCTCCAACGCAGACGGCGCCGAGGATTTCGCGATTTTTCGCGCGCCTCTGACCACCGCCTCGCGCGCCGATTGGCGCCCTGTGGTTCCGCATGTCGCGGGACGGCTCATCGTCATCGGCACGGTCTATGCGCGCCATCTCGTCTGGGTGGAGCGCGCCAACGGCCTGCCGCGCATTCTCATTCGCGCGCTGGCGAGCGGCGAGGAGCACGCAATCGCCTTCGACGAAGAAGCTTACGCGCTCTATCTTCTGCCCGGCCTCGAATTCGACACCGACACTTTGCGCTTCACCTATTCCTCCATGACGACTCCGGAGGAGACCTATGATTACGACATGGGCGCGCGCACGCGCACTCTGCTGAAGCGCGAGGAAATCCCCTCGGGCCATGATCCGAAGAACTATGTGACGCGCCGCTTCTTCGCCAAAGCGGCGGATGGCGCGGAGGTTCCCGTCACTCTGCTGCATCGCGCCGATTTCACGCCCGGCGTCGGCGCGCCGACTCTGCTCTATGGCTATGGCGCCTATGGGCATCCGCTGTCGGCGAGCTTCGATCCTCATGCGCTGTCATTGGTCGATCGCGGCTTCGTCTATGCGCTCGCCCATACGCGCGGCGGAACCGACAAGGGCTGGAGCTGGTACGAGAAGGGCAAGCTCGAGCATAAGCCCAATACATTCGCCGACTTCATCACCGCCGCGCGCCATCTCGTCGCGACGGGCTATGCGAAGGAAGGCGAGATCATCGCGCAAGGCGCCAGCGCCGGCGGCATGTTGATGGGCGCGGTGGCCAATCTGGCGCCGGAGCTTTTTTCCGGAATCATCGCCGGCGTGCCCTTTGTCGATGTGCTGAACACGATGCTGCGCGACGATCTGCCATTGACGCCGCCCGAATGGGAGGAATGGGGCAATCCGATCGCCGATGTCGCCGCCTATGACCGGCTCGCCTCCTATTCGCCCTATGACAATGTGACGGCGCAGAGCTATCCGGCGATATTGGCGCTCGCCGGCCTCACCGATCCGCGCGTGACCTATTGGGAGCCGCTGAAATGGGTCGCGCGCCTGCGCGAACGCATGACCGGCGGCGGCCCCGTTCTGTTGCGCACCAATATGGAGGCCGGCCACGCCGGCGCCTCGGGACGGTTCGAGCGGCTCGAGGAAGTGGCGCTGGAATGGGCCTTCGCGCTGGCTTGCGCGGGGAAGGCGGGGGTGTAGGCGGTCACGTCAGCGGATTTAGAGGGAGCGTCATTCTGGACGCTCGCAAAGCGACAACACAAAATTACCGGTCTCTGGATTCTCGGTTAGGCGGTCGGCCTGCCGGGGATGACGGCGCCTCTTCGATTCAGGTGACGCAATTCGCAAGGGCCTTTCCGATTCGAAGCGACCCAAGCCTCGTCATAGCGATGACGAAGCCTATTTTGATTTTTCGAGCTTCTTTATACCCGCCTCGATATACTTGATAAATTCGTTTGTGTTTTGAAAGTAATTTCTATAAGCAGATCGTATATCTCCGAATGTCTTTGCACGAACCAAAACAATATCATCATCTGGATTCTGCTTTTCGAGATTAAAGTACCCTTCCGTGGCCGAATCTATGTTGCTATACTTATGCAATATAAGCTTTCCTGTTATAGATAGCTGCAACACAACGTTGTTTTTAATTCTTGATGCCTGTTCAATTACTGGGAGGGTCCGCAAAAATCGCATAACATTGATTTCGGAGTCCAATTTTTTGAACATTTTGCATAATTCATGATCTGATAGATTCGACCTACAGCTTGTTAGATTTTCCTCGGTTCTCGCCAAAATCTCACTGGCGAGCCGAAAAAACTCACGATGCCGATCATCTCCACGGTTAAATTTTGGTTGGTTTTCAGTTACTCTGCTGACGACCTCAACGGCGGTTGCCCAAGCGTGCTGGCACAGAGTTCGGAACTGCATTTCTATATATAGCCCGTTAAACCTTCTCCCGAAGTCCGTATTTACATTATAAATATATATTTCGTGGACACCACGGTAGCCACTATCTTTCGGTTTCAGGATGTAATTATATTTATCAGGGTTTTCATGGCGTAATTTATGATTAAACCTAGATCGGTGGAACTCTTTCCTGAACTCAGCCAAACTGTTAATATCTTTGAAAATTAGCCGGCATCCCGCAATATCATCCATCCTGGCGAGTTCCATGCCAGGCTCCCGGAACAACTTGTCTATAATGGTTGATCGTCTTTTCAATCTTTGCGCAACGATAATTTCTTTTCCGCGCGTCCGACTCCAAAGCAATGGCTTAAATGTATTTAAGACATAGCTATGGCCAGCACGCCAGCTTTCAAATGCGTTGGCTTCTTCATCCGATAGTAGTTCACCGGCGCGAATTTGAACCCCCGCCTTATTTACTTTTCCTTTGGTACCCCAGGGTGGGGTCACGTTCGCAATTGCGTTCATTTGGTCATTCTCGAACGAAGGATTTCCGCCAAACTACGTATTGAGCCCTGGAAATGCTGGATAGCGCCGCAAAAGCGATTCGTCCATTGACGCCGACGCCACCCTTGACATTCTGCGGAAAATATTCCTATATCTCGCCCACCCTCGCCGAACGGCAAGGGCCTCGCTCTGGGGTAGGAGCGGGGCCGGCGGGGGCGCGGTTTCGAGAGAGGCGGGGCGGCTACCCTCGTTCGCGCGCTCGACGCCACTCCGCCGGCGCGGCTTCTCCTTCGCGCGGAGGCGTTTGGAAACAAACGCGAAAGCCGGCCGAATTTCCGAGGCTCGCGCGGGGATAGATTACCCGAGAGGGGAAAACAACCCTGGGCCCGGAGGCGGTGTAGAGGAGGGGCAGACCGCGTCCGGGACGTTCGAGTTTCCGATGCGTCTTTGATTGCAAAGGCCGTGGCCGACGGAAGCCGCGGCGTCCCGGACCGCCTTGTCCAACCCGCGCGGCGAATGCGCGGGGCGCCGGCGCGCGCCTCGTCGCGAAGATGGCGTATCGCTTGCTTTTCGCTTCGCAGCGGGCCGCCGCTCGCGGCCGAATGTCACCATCACTCAGGAAAGGCGGCGTCCCATGAACGTCCTCGCCATTATTTCCGCCGCGACGATCCAGGACGGCCGCGAGACCGGCGTGCTGGCGCCCCTCGCCGGCGAGCCGCTGCTCGGCCGCTTGCTCGATCGTCTCGCCCATGCGGAAAAGCTCGTCGGAATCGTCGTCACCACCACCGATGAGGCGGAGGATGCGCCGATCCGCGACTTCTGCGCCGCGCGCGGAACGCAATGCCAGACCGGCGCGCGCGACGATCTCATCGGCCGCCAGATCGCTTCCATGCAGGCGGCGGGCGCCAAGGGCGGAATTTCGCTCGATGCGCGCAATCCGCTGATCGATCCGGCGCTCGTCACCCAGGTCGCCGATCTGCTGCAAATGACCGACGGAATGCTCGATTGGATCGGCAATACGCTGGCGCCGGCCTATCCGCGCGGCATGGAGATCGACGGCTTCACCGCCGCGGCGCTGACCGAGGCGGAAAAGCGCTGCGGCGAGCCCGAGCAGCGCCGCCGCAGCCCCGCCTTTCTGCGCGAGAACGGCCGCATCTATCGCCCGCTGAGCCTGAAGGCCCCGCCGGAGGTCGCCCGTCCGGACGTGCGGCTCGATGTGGAGAGCCTCGCCGATCTGCCGCGGATCGAGGCGATTTTCGCCAGCTTCGAAGGCCGGACGGATTTCACTCTGGCGGAGATACTCGCCGCATCCGACCGGCTCGCAGCGCAGTAGCAGCCGTCACTCTATTCCGGCCACATGCGTCCCATGGGTGACGGCGGCGCCGGCGCGCAGAGCAGCGGCGATGAAGACGGTCTCGGCGAGCTCGGCCTCTGTCGCGCCGGCGGCGAGCGCCTGCTTGCGATGGATCTCGAGGCAATAGGGACATTGCGTCGTCATCGCCACGGCGAGCGCGATCAGTTCCTTGTATTTCTTGGGGATCGCGCCATCGGCCAGCGCCGCGGCGTCGAATTGCTTGAACGCCTCCCAGGCCGAGGGTGCCGCCTCGCCGATCTTCTTCAGCCGCTTCACATTCTCCATATCGTACATGGCCTTGCCTCCTTGCGATCCAAACCTACCTATCAGATGATAGGTGCGACAATGCGCCATTGACGAAGGGCCTGTCAATGGCGCTTCCTCGAGGAGCGAGGGGACGGGAACGGAATGATGACGGCGCGACGCGGCGAAGGGACGGCCGCGAAAATTCTGGACAGCGCGGAGGAGCGGCTCTGCCGCTACGGCTATAATGGCGTGAGCTTTCGCGACATCGCCGCCGATGTCGGGGTGAAGAGCGCCAGCGTCCATTATTTTTTCCCCACCAAGCCGGCGCTGGTCGCCGCCGTCGCGCGGCGCTACGCCGATCTCTGCCTAGAGGAGCTCGGCGATCCCACGAGCTGCACGCCGGCGGAGGCGGTCGGCCTGCTCGCGGAAATGTTCCGCCGCACGGTGGCGGAGAAGAAACGCATGTGCCTCTTCGGCATGCTGGCGGCGGAAGTGGGCGGCCTGCCCTCCGAGGTCGGCGCGGAGGCGCGGCGCTTCTTCGCCGAGACTCTTCGCTGGCTGCGCGTCGCGCTGCGCGAGGATTCGGCCTGCGCCGAAGCGACCCTCGCAGCGCTGGAGGGCGGCGTGCTGCTGGCCCGCGCGATGGATGATCCAGCCATGCTGGAGAAGGTGGCGGAGCGCGTGACGGCGCGTCACTTCACCATGAGCGGATAGCCGGCGACGACGAGATGGACGCGGGCCGCCTGCTTGGCGACCGCCTGATGCAGCTCGCCGGCGGCGTCGCGAAAGCGCCGCGCCAGCGCATTCTCCGGCACGATGGAGAGGCCGACCTCCGAGGAGACCAGCACAGTCGGCGCGCGTCGCGTCGTAAGCGCAGCGAGCAATTCCTCGCGATCGGCGCGCAAATCCGCCTCGGCGAGCAGGCGATTGCTCAGCCATAGAGTGAGGCAGTCGACGAGCAGCGGAAGCTCCGCCGGCGCCTCGCGCACCGCCTGGGCGAGCGCATGCGGCGCCTCGATCGTGCGCCAATCGCCGGCGCGCCGCTCCTTATGCGCAGCGATACGACGGCGCATCTCGTCGTCGAAGGCTTGCGCCGTGGCGATATAGGTCCAGGGGCCGGGCTCTGCGGTCACGAGTCCTTCGGCGAAGGCGCTCTTGCCGGAGCGCGCGCCGCCGAGGACGAAGGTCAGATGCGGATTTTCGGTCATTCCATTCGGATCAGCAGCGCCGAGATATTCCTATCACGCCGCCTTGCAGCGACGAAGCCCGCGCCAGGCGAAGACGGCGAGCAGCAAGGCCGGCAGGCCGACTCCGCCCGCGAGCCCGGAGACGACTCCCGCCGGGACGCTCGCCTCCGCCGCCGCAGCGGGGAAGCGCGGCAGAGCGGCGTAATCGGCCTGCGTCAACGACAGGCCGGCATGGGCGCGCGACCAGAAGAAATCGCGCCACTGGCGATGGAATTCATCGAGCCGCGCCGAGAATTCCGCATAGCGGCGATCGCCCGAGCCGGAGATATCGGCGACGGAGCGATACATCAGCAGCGCCGGCGAGAGAAAGGATAGTTGGTCGGCGAGCGCGCGCTGGCGGGCGAGCTGCGCCTCGTGACGCGCCATCACCTCCTCGACGCGCGCATTGGCCGTCTCCAGCACGGCGAGGCGGCGAATGGTGCGCTCCTTCGCGTCGCCGAGCTTCATCTCCGTCGCCGTGGCGTCGGGGTGCTCCTCGGCGTAGCGGGCGAGAGCGGCGTCGCGCTCGCGATCGGCGTCTGTCGTGGCGGCGCGCGCGGCCAGCGTCATTTCCGAGCGCGAAGGCGCCGGATAGAGCGCGTCGGCGAGCGTGTTGACGGCGGCGGGCGCGATCATGGTGACGCCGGCCCAGACGGCGATGAGCGCCAGCGCATTATAGGCGGAGCTTTTGCCGAAGCTGTCGACGACGGCCGCGAGCAGCGCCCAAAAGGCGCCATAGGCGAAGATCGCCGCGACGAGCAGCGCGAAGGCGCAGGAAGCGAAGGGCTCGGCCCCGCGCAGAAGATAGACGCCGGCGCAGGTCGCCGCGATCATCGCCAATATCGGCAGGCCCGCCCGCGCCGCCAGCTTGCCGAGCAGAACGGCGGTCGGACTCTCCGCGCTGGCGAGCGTCAGAGCGAGCGTGCCCTTCTCGCGCTCGCCGGCCGAAAGATCGAAGCAGAGCGCGAGAATCGCCAGAGGAAAGACGAAGACCAGCACGAAGGAGAGATCGATCGAGCCGCTGGCGAGATGC
Source organism: Methylosinus sp. H3A (assembly GCF_015709455.1). Taxonomy (NCBI): domain Bacteria; kingdom Pseudomonadati; phylum Pseudomonadota; class Alphaproteobacteria; order Hyphomicrobiales; family Methylocystaceae; genus Methylosinus; species Methylosinus sp. H3A. The sequence continues at coordinate 1,894,630 of NZ_JADNQW010000005.1, read as the reverse complement.
GCCGGATTTTCGATCTCATCGGCGAAGAGGAAGGAATCCTTGGTTCCGCTCGTCACTTTGAGCGCCGCGGGAAAGAGATCGCTCTGACCCGCGGCCACGATCGCGAGCGGAGCAGGCTCGAGCGCCGCCACCGCCGCCGCCGAGCCGCCGCCGACAAAGACGGCGTTACGCGGATCGCGAAAGGGCGGCGTCTCGCCCTTCACGCGGCCGGCCTCCATATCGGCGAGCGCCTTGCGCAGCGAATCGAGGCGCAGCGTCTCGTCTCGTCGAGCGTTCTCTATCGCGACCTTTTGCGTCGCGACGCGCTCGGCGCCGTTGAAGAAGGCGAGCGCGCTCATCGTCGTGATCGCCGCGAGCACCGCCCAGGCCGCAGCGTCGCGCCGCAGCAGGCGCCATTCGAACCGCCAGGCGGCGAGAAACGCAGAGAGAGTCATGGCGAGCCTCACAGCGGTCGCAGACGCCGCGCCGCGAAGACGGCGAGCGCCGCGGTCAGCACGGTCCACAGAGCGAGCGCGACGAGATCGCCGCGCACATGGGAGAAGGCCCAGGAGACGGCGGGCGCGGCATAATCGAAGGAGGGAATGCGCGCCCACATCTGTGGCGAAGCGACATAGCTCGCATCGCCATAACGCGCATTATTGATGAGATCCTCGCTCGCGGCAGTCTGAATGCGCCGCCGATGCGCTTCCGCCGCTGTGGCGAAATCATATTGATGCCAGGAATCCGTTCCCGAGAAGCTCGTCGAGAAAGCCTGCATGGCGAGCGCGGGGAAGAGAAAGCCCAGCGCCGCGCGCAGCCTGTCCTGCGCGTCGAAGGCGGCCTGCAGCGCGCCGAAATGCTTGTCGAAAATGACGAAGCCGTTCTCGTCGTCCTTGCGCAGCGCGAGGCCACGGAAATTGACCGGCAGATCCTCTATGCGCGAGACGCCATATTGCGCCAGCACGCTGTCGCGAAAGGCGATGAAGCTCGGATGCGTCTCGTCATGGCCGAAGGTTTTGTTCTTGTCCTCGGCGATGGCGTTGCGGAACTCGAGCGCGGTGGGCAGCGGCGCGACGCGTTTGGCGGCATCGGCCATCACGCGCGGGGCGAGAAAACAATTGGCGAGCCAGAAGGCGAGCAGGAGCACCAGCGCCGTGCGCGTGGACTTCGAAAAAGCCGACACGCCGAGCGCGAGAAAGACGAAGCCTGCGAGATAGAGACCATAGCCGAGAGAGAGCGCGAGCAGCCGCTCGAGCTGATCGGCGACGGAGAAATCATGATCGGCGAGGAAGAGCGTCGCCAGCACGGCCGCTGCGAAAGCCGGAATGAGCAGGACCGAAAGAGCGCCGAGCGCGGCGAGCGCCTTGCCGGCGAGAATATCGATGGGCGAGGCGCCGAGGCTCATCAGCTGGCGCAATGTGCCGCGCTCGCGCTCACCCGCGAAGCCGGCGAAGCCGAGCAGAACGGCGACGAGCGGCATGATCGTTTGCAGCACAAAGGCGAATGACAATCCGCCGAGCCGCGCGCCGACGCCGGCGTCGCGCGCCGCGCGAAATTGCGCCTCATTCTGCTTATGCGCCTCCAGCCAGACGGCCTCGCCGACATAGGCGTCGACGCCCGGATCGGCGAGCGCCAGCGGGCTCTGCGGCTTGAAGGCGTATTGGCCGAAATGCGCGGCGGCGTGCGGGTTCTTCGCGCCCTGCCCTGTCCACAGCACGCGGTCGGTCGCGGCGGCGGCGGCGCGGTCGCGATCCAGCCGCATATGCTGCGCGGCGCCGAAAGCGAGCGCGCCGAGCATCAGCAGAAAGACGAGGCCGAACAGCCAGGCGAGGCGGCTGTCGCGGCGCAGCTCCGCCCATTCCTTGAGGGCCACGGCGCGGGCGACGCGCCAACGGCCGGCGGGCGCCTGCGCCGCAGGCGCTTTCGCGACGACGATCTCGCTCATGCGGCCGCTCCTCTGAACTGCTCGAGATAGGCGCGCTCGAGGCCGAGATGATCGACGTCGTCGGCGCCGAATACGGAGACGAGCCGGCCCGCCTGCATCACGCCGATGCGCGTGCCGCATTGCTTGGCGAGGAAGAGGTCGTGCGTGACCATCAATATCGCCATGCCCTGCTTGCGCAGCTTCTCGACCAGAGCAGCGAACTCATTGGCGGCGAGCGGATCGAGGCCGGAGGTCGGCTCGTCGAGCAGCAGCGCCTGCGCGCGCCGCGCCAGAGCGACGGCGACGCCGACCTTCTGCCGCATGCCCTTGGAATAGCCGGAGACGCGCCGGAAGGCCGCCTCCTCCGCGAGCCCGGCCTCGCCGAGCAGGGCGAGCAATTCCGCCCGCGCGAGACGCCGGCCTCCGGAAATCTCGGTGAAATATTCGAGATTCTCGAGCCCGCTGAGCGCGCCATAGAGCATGACGGTCTCAGGGATATAGGCGAGGCGCCGACGCGCCTCGAGCGGCTCGCGCGCCGAGTCGACGCCGCCGACGAGCGCCTGGCCGGAGGTCGGCGCGATGAAATTGAGGAAGAGATTGACAGTCGTCGTCTTGCCGGCGCCATTGGGTCCGAGCAGACAGAACGCCTCGCCGCCGGGAATATGCAGATTCAGCCGGTCGAGGGCGGCGCGATCCGCCTTGCCCTCATATCTCTTGGTCAGCTCGCGCGCTTCCAACATGCGAAATCGCCTCCCGACGCCGAGAGCATTCTCGCAGCTTTCCGCGCTTCGAAGAAACGTGGGAAGTCGCTTCGAAGCGCCCGTCCGACCCGGCATCACATCGGCGCGCGCTCGAACGATACGACAGCGCAGTCACGCCCGATCGGCAGTGCTGGCCTCTGTGCTGTCGTATGCAATTAATTAAAATCTTTCATATGACTCCGCCGCTGTCAATCGCTTGGGCTCAGGTCGCCCGAGCGATCGGGTGAAGGTTTCCTCATCCTGAGGAGCCCGCGCAGCGGGCGTCTCGAAGGACGAGGAAACCTTCATGCGCCACCTTCTGGAGCTCGCCCTCGTGCTTCGAGACGGCCGCTTCGCGTCCTCCTCAGCATGAGGGCGAGGGTGGCTGCCCTTCACCCGATCGCCCTGCTCAGGTTGCCCGAGCGATTGACGCGCTGTTCACGTCACTTCTTCCCCGCAGCCGCGATCACATCCTCGAGCGAGCGCAGGCCGGTGGTCGGGGCGTTGACCAGCACGGCCATATTGCCGGGGGCGTGCTCGTTCTTCCACATCTTCGTGTGCGCATGCGGTATCTTCGCCCAGGGGAAGACTTCCGACAGGCAGGGATCGACGCGGCGGTCCACGACGAAGCGATTGGCCGCGGCCGCCTGCTTCAGATGCGCGAAATGCGAGCCCTGGATGCGCTTCTGACGCATCCACACATAGCGGGCGTCGAAGGTGAGGTTGAAGCCGGTCGTGCCGGCGCAGAACACCACCATGCCGCCGCGCTTCACCACCATGCAGGAGAGCGGGAAGGTCTGCTCGCCCGGATGCTCGAAGACGATGTCGACGTCCTTCTTGCCGGTGATGTCCCAGATCGCCTTGCCGAAATTGCGGGCGGCCTTGGACCAGTCGTTGAACTCCGGCGTGTTGACGGTCGGCAGCTGGCCCCAGCAGCCCTTGAAGTCCTTGCGGTTGATGACGCCCTTGGCGCCCAGCGAGAGCACATAGTCGCGCTTGCTCTCGTCCGAGATCACGCCGATGGCGTTGGCGCCGGCCGCCGCGCAGAGCTGCACGCCGAACACGCCGAGACCGCCCGAGGCGCCCCAGATGAGGACATTGTCGCTGGGCTTCAGCCGGTGCGGCTCATGGCCGAACAGCATGCGATAGGCGGTGGCCAGCGTCAGCGTATAAGAGGCCGACTCTTCCCAAGTGAGATGCTTGGGGCGCTCCATGAGCTGGCGGTCCTGAACGCGGCAGAATTGGGCGAAGGAGCCGTCCGGCGTCTCATAGCCCCAGATGCGCTGCGAGGCGGAGAACATCGGGTCGCCGCCGTTGCACTCCTCGTCGTCCCCATCGTCCTGGTTGCAGTGGACGACGACCTCGTCGCCGACCTTCCAGCGCTTCACCTTGGAGCCGACGGCCCAGACGATGCCGGCGGCGTCGGAGCCGGCGATATGATAGGGGAGCTTGTGGACATCGAGCACGGAGATCGGCTGGCCGAGCGCGGCCCAGACGCCATTGTAGTTGACGCCCGCCGCCATCACCAGAACGAGCACGTCATGGCTGTCGAGCTCCCAGGTGGGCACCACCTCGAGCTGCATCGACTCCTCGGGCGGTCCATGCCGCTCCTTGCGGACGACCCAGGCGTGCATCTTGGCGGGAACATGGCCGAGCGGCGGAATCTCGCCGATGTCGTAGAGGTCTTTCAGTGCGGTCAACGTCGGGCTCCTCGGGAACTCTCTTTCTTGGCCGGCGGCGGGCCGAGGCGGCCATTCATATACGGCCGGCTTTCGGCTGAACAGAGCGATATTCGGGCGGGGGCGGAGGCCGGAGAGCGGCGGCGCGGTCGCGGTTCGAATTTCCGCGATGCGCCGCCGAGCGGAATTTCAAACGGAGACAACGGCCGCCCGCCACGCGACCTTGCCAGGCATCGGCCGGCGCATTAAGCTAGTTGAGCTGGTTCGGGGGAGGCGATAATGGAGATCGGCGCTTTCGAGGCGAAGAACACGCTCGGCAACCTGCTCGACCGGGTCGAGAAGGGCGAGGAGATCGTCATCACCCGCCGCGGCAAGCCGGTGGCGCGGCTCGCGCCCATCCGTTCCGAGCATGACGTCGCAAAGGCGCGCGCCGCCGTCGAGGCGATCAAGGAAATGCGCAAAGGGCATTCGCTCGGCGGGCTCAAAATCAAGGATCTGATCAATGAAGGCCGTCGATGACCGTGGTCGTCGACGCCTCGATCACCGTCGCATGGTTCTTCCCCGATGAGTGCAACGACGCGATAGACGAGGTCATGTCGAGGCTCGCCGCCGAAGGTGGAACGGTTCCACCCCACTGGCCGGCGGAAGTCGCGAATGCGTTTCTCATGGCAGTCCGACGAAAACGGATCGATCCCGCCTACCGAGGCGAATGCCTGGAAAAGCTCGCGACATTCGACATTGCGCCGGACGACGACTCCAATGGATGGATGTGGTCGGCGACGCTCCGTCTGGCCGATATTCACCGCCTCACCATCTATGACGCCGCCTATCTAGAGCTGGCGCAGCGTCGCCGCATGCCGCTCGCGACGCTCGACGCCGCCCTGGCGCGGGCGGCTCGCGCCTCCGGGGTCGACGTGCTGGGCTGAGTCCCTTGTTTCCCCGCGCCGACCCGCCCGCTTTCGTCCCGCCAGCGTCTTGTGTTATCGCAAGCTTCGGAGGGAGACCGAACACATGACCGAATCCGCACCCCGTCGCGACAAGCCCTGGCTGTTCCGCACCTATGCCGGCCATTCCACGGCCAAGGAGTCGAATCTTCTCTATCGCTCCAATCTCGCCAAGGGCCAGACGGGTCTCTCCATCGCCTTCGATCTGCCGACCCAGACCGGCTATGACAGCGACCATATTCTCTCGCGCGGCGAGGTCGGCAAGGTCGGCGTGCCCGTGTCGCATCTCGGCGACATGCGGACCCTCTTCGACGGCATTCCGATCGCCGACATGAACACGTCGATGACCATCAACGCCACCGCCGTCTGGCTGTTCGCGCTCTACATCGCCGCGGCCGACGAGCAGGGCGCTCCGCGTGGAAAACTGCAGGGCACGACGCAGAACGACATCATCAAGGAATATCTGTCGCGCGGCTCTTATGTGTTTCCGCCGGCGCAATCCCTGCGGCTGACGCAGGACCTCATTCTCTTCACCACGAAGGAATGCCCCAAGTTCAACCCGATGAATGTCTGCTCCTACCATCTGCAGGAGGCCGGCGCGACGCCGGCGCAGGAGCTGGCCTATGCGCTCGCCACCGCTTGCGCCATTCTCGACGGGGTGAAGCGCGCGGGCCTTTCGGACAAGGATTTCGCCGAGGTGGTCGGCCGCATCTCCTTCTTCGTCAATGCCGGGATGCGCTTCGTCACCGAGCTGTGCAAGATGCGCGCTTTCGTCGAGCTGTGGGACGAGATCACCCGCGACCGCTATGGCGTCACGGACGAGAAATCCCGCCGCTTCCGCTATGGCGTGCAGGTGAATTCTCTCGGCCTCACCGAGCAGCAGCCGGAGAACAACGTCTATCGCATATTGATCGAGTCGTTGGCCGTTGTGCTGTCGAAGAACGCGCGCGCCCGCGCCGTGCAGCTGCCGGCCTGGAACGAGGCGCTCGGCCTGCCGCGGCCCTTCGATCAGCAATGGTCGCTGCGCATGCAGCAGATCATGGCCTATGAGACCGATCTGCTGGAATTCGGCGATATTTTCGACGGCAATCCGGTGATCGCCAAAAAGGTCGCGGCGCTGAAGGAAGAGGCCGTCGCCGAGCTGAAGAAGATCGACGAGCTGGGCGGCGCCGCGGCGGCGGTCGAGCTCGGCTATATGAAGTCGAAGCTGGTCGAGAGCAACACCGCGCGGCTCGAGTCGATCGAGGCCGGCGAGCAGATCGTCGTCGGCGTCAATAAATTCACGGAGGGCGAGCCCTCGCCGCTCACCGCCGGCGACAATCAGATCATGGTCGTGCCCGAGCATGTCGAGGCCGAGCAGATCGCCCGGCTGAACGCCTGGCGCGCGCAGCGCGACGCCAAGGCCGCGCAGGCTGCGCTCGACGAGCTGGTCCGCGCGGCGAAGGAAGGCCGCAATATGGTCGAGCCCTCGATCGCCGCCGCCAAGGCCGGCGTGACGACGGGCGAATGGGGCACGGTGCTGCGCGGCGTGTTCGGCGAATATCGCGCGCCGACCGGCGTCTCCGCCACGGCGCGGCAGGTCGGCGGCCAGCTCGACGCGGTGCGCGAGGAGGTGCAGCGCGTCTCCACCAAGATCGGCCAGCGCGCCAAGTTTCTGGTCGGCAAGCCGGGCCTCGACGGCCATTCCAACGGCGCCGAGCAGATCGCCGTGCGCGCCCGCGACGCCGGCTTCGACGTGATCTATGCCGGCATTCGCTCGACCCCGGCCGAGCTGGTCGAGACCGCGCAGAAGGAAGGCGCGCATTGCGTCGGCCTCTCCATCCTCTCCGGCTCGCATGTGACGCTCGCCCATGAGGTGCTGCGGCTAATGAAGGAAAAGGGCCTCAGCGAGGTTCCGCTCGTCGTCGGCGGCATCATCCCGCCGGCGGACGAGAAGCTGCTGCGCGAGAATGGCGTGGCGGCGGTCTACACGCCGAAGAATTACGATCTCAACGCGATCATGACCGATCTCGCGCAGATTATCGAGAAGAGCGTCGAGGGGCGGGCGTAAGGCGCCTTCGCGCTGTCATCGCGAGCGCGGCGAAGCGATCAGAGCCGAGGGCGTCCCGCTGACGGATGGCTTCGGCGCGTCGCTCCTCGCGACGCCGACAGAACCGCAGACCTTTCTCCCGCGTCGCCGGCTTTCCCTGGGACTACGAAAATCGAGAATCTGGCGTTCGCCCTTCAGTGCGAACGGCGGATAAATCAGGCCACTCATAGGCGATGACTTTGGCTCGCGTTCCGCCCGTGTTGATCTCGATTTCCGTTTCAGGCAGCGCCCGACCTTGCATGTGCTCATAAAACATGCGCGCAGGAAAATTCGCGCTCAAAACAGTCAGTGTCATCCTTTGAAAGCCACGCTGCTTCGCAGTCGCCACGCATATACGAAACAGAGAGCTGCCGATGCCTTTTCCAATATAGGCGGGGTCGAGATAAATCGCATACAATTCTGCAACTGACTTGCTCGTCGCGGGTCCTAAGTCAGAAAATCCAATAATTTTGTCATTTATTCCAGCTATAAGACGGCATATTCAGAAATTATCAAATGACCGTTTTCCTCATGAAGCCAACTCAGCGCCATCCGACCGGCGGACAGCTTTTTAAGGTGCTCGTCAGCGTAAATGCCTTTGTAGGCCGCGCGGACCGCTTCCACGTGAACGCGAGCTATTTCGCCGGCATCCGTCGGCAACGCCTGTCTAATGTGAACTGATCCGTTCATGCGTCACACTATAGGGCAGCATTCGGCTCGTGTTGAATGCGGCCGCGAACATGCTATCTTTGCGTCCATGACCGCTCTGACGATCGACACCCTCGCCATCGTGCAGGTTTTACGCAAGAGAGGCTTCTCGGAAGAGCAGGCCATCGGCGTCGTCGAGGCGTTTCGCGAGATCGACGCCGGCTTGCTCGCCACCAAATCGGACATTCGCGAGGTCGAGGCCAAGATCGAGACCTCCGCCGCCAATCTCAAAGTCGATATTCTCCGCTGGCTCGTCGTCACGCAAATGGTGCTCGGCGGGTTTCTGCTCGCGGCGCTGAAGTTCCTGAGCTGATCCGCGGCGCTCGGCCGCGAAGCCCCTTACTTCCGCAACCACTCCGGCACAGAATCCAGCGCGATGAGCTGCTCCACGCTCGGGCGCTCGCGCACCACGGCCCACTCGGCGCCATCGACGAGAACCTCCGGCACGAGCGGGCGGCTGTTATAGGTCCCCGCCTGCACCGCGCCATAGGCGCCGGCCGTCAGAATGGCCAATAGATCGCCCTGCGCCGGCTCGGGGATGGAGCGGCCGAGGGCGATGTAATCGCCCGTCTCGCACACCGGCCCAACGACATCGGCGATAATGCGCGGATGCGACGGCGCAGCCTGCGCGACCGGGATCAGCTCGTGCCATGCGTCATAGAGCGTCGGGCGCACGAGATCATTCATGCCGGCGTCGACGATGACGAAAGACTTGGCCTCGCCCTGCTTCACATAGAGCACGCGCGTGACCAATATTCCCGAATTGCCGACGATGAGCCGTCCCGGCTCGAACAGCAATTTGCACCCGAGCCCTGCGATATGGCGGCGGACGATCTCGGCGTAGCGATCCGGGTGATAAGAGGCCGGGTCCTCGCCCTCGTGATAGGGAATGCCGAGCCCGCCGCCGAGATCGACATGGGAGATTTTGTGTCCATCGGCGCGCAGCCCCGCGACCAGCTCGGCGAGCAGAGAGAAAGCCTCGTCGAAGGGCGAAAGATCGGTGATCTGCGAGCCGATATGCATATCGACGCCCGTGACCTCGAGGCCCGGCAGCTTCGCCGCATGGGCGTAGATTTCGCGCGCGCGCGACAGCGGCACTCCGAATTTATTCTCGGCGAGGCCGGTCGAAATCTTGGCGTGGGTCTTGGCGTCGACGTCAGGATTGACGCGTAGCGAGATATGCGCGCGCTTGGCCCTAGCGGAGGCGATGCGGGAAATCTCGGCGAGCTCGGGCTCCGACTCCACATTGAAGCAGAAAATGCCCTCGTCGATCGCCAGCGCGATCTCGGACTGCGTCTTGCCGACGCCAGAAAAGGTGATCTTGCTCGCGGGAACGCCGGCGGCGCGGGCGCGCTTCAGCTCGCCGCCGGAGACGACGTCCATTCCGGCGCCGAGGCCGGCGAGCAGCGTCAGCACGGCCTGATTGGAATTGGCCTTCAGCGCATAGCAGACCAGCGCGTCGAGCCCGGCGAAGGCTGCCGAGAAGACCTGGAAATGCCGACGGATCGTCGTCGCCGAATAGCAGTAGAAGGGCGTTCCGACCTTCTCGGCGATCTTCGCCAACGGAACCTCGTCGGCGTGCAGCGCGCCGGCGCGATAGTCGAAGTGATGCATGTCGCTCGTTTCAGTCCAGCAGAGGATCGAGGATGAAAGGATATTGCTCGGGCGGTCGATAGCCCGGTGTGCCGGGGATATATTCCACCGCCTTCACATCCTCGGCGACCGGCGTCTTGCCGCCGACCGGAGTCAGCGTCGTCTTCTGCACGACCACGGCCTTGGGCCGCGCCGCGACCTCGGGCGGATAGTCGAGCGGGCCGCGCCGCCCGCAGCCGGAGAGCGCGAGCGCGAGAATCAGAAGCGTCGCCGCCGAACGCGGCCGGAGCAGATCAGCCATATGTCTCATCCATCGGAGCCGGATCGGGCCGGCACTATAGACGAAAGCGCGCGGATGACGAGACCGCGCGCTCTCACGATTCGGGGCGATCGTGGAGGGGCGTCACCCTCGTCCTCATGCTGAGGAGGTCGCAAAGCGACCGTCTCGAAGCAGGAGGGCGAGCTCCAGAAGGCGGCGCCGACGGTTTCCTCGTCCTTCGAAACGCGGCCTGCGGCCGCTCCTCAGGATGAGGAAACCTTCACCCGACTAGCCTGCTCTCTCTTCTACTTCTTCGCCAATTGCTTCAGCCAGCGCCGCGCCTGCTTGCGCACATTCTCCGGCGCCGTGCCGCCATAGCTCGTGCGGCTCTTCACCGATTTCTCGACGCCGAGCACGCTGAACACATCCTCGGTGATGCGCGGCTCGACCTCCTGCATCGTCTCCAGCGGCAGCTTCTCGAGGCCGACATTGCGCTCGGCGGCGATTCCGACGATGCGGCCGGTCACATGATGCGCCTCGCGGAAGGGCAGATTCAGCGCGCGCACCAGCCAATCGGCGAGGTCGGTGGCGGTGGCGTAGCCGGCGCCCGCGGCCTTGCGCATCCGGGGACGATCGACGCTCATGTCGCGAATCATGCCGGCCATCGCCGCCACGCAGAGCGCGAAATTGTCGAGCGCGTCGAAAGTGCCTTCCTTATCCTCCTGCATATCCTTGGAATAGGCGAGCGGCAGGCCCTTCATCACCACCAGCATCGCCTGCAGCGCGCCGATGATGCGCCCCGTCTTGCCGCGCACCAGCTCGGCCGCGTCGGGATTGCGCTTCTGCGGCATGATGGAGGAGCCGGTGGTGAATTTGTCGGAGAGCGCGACAAAGGCGAATTGCGAGGTCGTCCACAGCACGATCTCCTCCGCGAAACGCGAGAGATGCGTCGCCGAGATCGCCATCGCCGAAAGAGTCTCCAGCACGAAATCGCGATCGGAGACGCTGTCCAGCGAATTCGCGGTCGGCCGCGCGAAGCCGAGCGCCTTGGCCGTCTTCTCGCGATCGATGGGGAAGGAGGTGCCGGCCAGCGCCGCGGCGCCGAGCGGAGATTCGTTCAGCCGCGCGCGCGCGTCGGAAAAGCGGCCGCGGTCGCGCGAGAGCATTTCGACATAAGCGAGCAGATGATGGCCGAAAGTGACCGGCTGCGCCGATTGCAGATGGGTGAAGCCGGGCATGACGCTGCCCGCCTCCTCCAGCGCCTTCTCGGCGAGGGCGAGCTGGAGGTCCGCCAGTTGCGCGTCTATGTCGTCGATCGCGTCGCGGACATAGAGGCGGAAATCGGTCGCCACTTGGTCGTTGCGTGAGCGCGCCGTATGCAGGCGCCCGGCCGCCGGGCCGATGAGCTCGGCGAGCCGCGACTCGACATTCATATGAATGTCCTCGAGCGCGCGCGAGAAGGTGAAGCGCCCCTCCTCGATTTCGCCGCGGATTTGTTCTAGACCACGCGTGATGGCGGTGGCGTCCTCGGGCGCGACTATGCCGGTTTCGGCCAGCATGGCGACATGCGCGAGGGAGCCTCTCACGTCCTGTGGACCGAGGCGCTTGTCGAAATCGATGGAGACATTGATCGCCTCCAAAATCGCGTCGGTTGCGCTTTGAAAGCGGCCGCCCCATATTTTGCTTGTCATAACTCCTCGCGGAACGGGATCGATGACCGACCAGATGGAAAGCTCCAGCCGACGCAGCCTGCCGAAAATCGCGGGCGCGACTCTCGTCGCCGCCGCCGTCGCCGGCGTTCTATACGTGAACGGCGGCAGTAGCGGCAAGACGAGCGCGGTGAGCCAGGCCTGCGCCGCCTCCCGCGACACCTCGCAGCGCGTGTCAGCGCTCGCCAAGGGCGAGGTCGCGGCCATGGCCATCGCCAATGAGCCCGAGCCCATGCCGGAAGTGACCTTCACCGGGCCGGACGGCCAGAAGCGCAAGCTCGAGGACTTCAAGGGCAAGACCGTGCTGCTCAACCTCTGGGCCACATGGTGCGTGCCCTGCCGCGGCGAGATGGCCGCGCTCGACCGTCTGCAGGCGGCCGCCGGCTCCGATAAATTCGAGGTGGTGACGATCAATGTCGACACCTCCCGCCTCGAGCGGCCTAAGGCCTTCCTCGGCGAGATCGGCGCGAAGAACCTCGCCTATTACGCCGATCCCAAGGCCGAGATTTTCTTCCAGCTGCGGCAGAGCGGCCAGGCCCTGGGCCTGCCGACGACCTTTCTCATCGACGGCTCCGGCTGCCAGATCGGCCTGATGCAGGGTCCGGCCAATTGGGATTCGGAAGAGGGCCGCTCGCTGGTGACGCGCACGGCGGAGCTCTCCTCGCGGCCGACGCCCTGAGGAATGGCCCTTTGACCGACGACATATTGCGGCCCTGGGACGTCCGCTCGTCGCGCACGCTCGTCCGCGACCGCTGGATCAATCTGCGCGCCGACCATTGCGTGACGCGGCGCGGCGTCTCGCTCGATCCTTATTATGTGCTGGAATATGACGATTGGGTCCATGTCGTCGCTCTGGACGAAGAGGACCGTCTTTTGATGGTGCGGCAATATCGCCATGGCGTCGGCGCGGCGTCGCTGGAGCTGCCCGGCGGCAAGCTGGACGCGCATGAGAGCGATCCCCTAGCCGCCGGCGCGCGCGAATTGCTGGAAGAAACCGGACACGCCACGCCATCATTACGACATTTGGCGCGCCTGTCGCCCAATCCGGCGACGCATTCCAATTGGATTCATGTCCTCTATGGCGAGGGCGCGAGAGAGGTCGCGCCTTTGAATCTCGATAGCGGCGAGGACATAGTCGTCGAGCGCATTCCCTGGCGCGAGGCGCTCGAGCTGGCGCTCGGCGGCGGGATCGTCAACAGCCAGCATGTCGGGCTGCTGGTCATCGCTTTGGCGCAGGCCAAAGGCGTCAAAATCGGCGGATGACAGCGCGTGTGCGCGCTCTCCTTCTCCCACTCGTGGGAGAAGGCAGCCCGGCGCTGCCGGGTCGGATGAGGGTCCATCCGACCGCGACGCGATCTCTGCTCATCACTGTTCTCGACGAGCCCTCATCCGACCCTCGCTGACGCGAGGGCCACCTTCTCCCGCGAGCGGGAGAAGGAATCTCGCCCCGTCAGGCCTTGGCCGTCTGCGCGTGGGCGATGCCTTCCTTGTCGAAGAGCGCGACCAGCTCACCGGACTGGAACATCTCGCGGGTGATGTCGCAGCCGCCGATGAACTCGCCCTTCACATAGAGCTGGGGAATGGTCGGCCATTGCGAATAGGCCTTGATGCCGTCGCGAATGAAGGGATCGGCCAGCACATTGACGCTCTTGAAGGGAACGCCGACATGGCCGAGAATCTGGCAGACCTGCATGGAGAAGCCGCACTGCGGCGCGGCGGGCGTGCCCTTCATGAACAGCACGACATCGGCGCTGTCGATCTCGTTCTTGATCGCGGTAGTGGTGGAGTCGGACATGGGATTACCTCGTCTAGCGGAATTCAAGGTTCCGTTGCAGGCGGCCCGGCGAGCGCCGCCGGGCGTAGAAACGATTTATAGAGCGATCGTGGTCAGCGCCAGAGCATGCAGCTCGCCGCCGAGGCGCTCGCCGAAAGCCTTGTTGACCATCTGATGCTGCTGCACGCGGCTCTTGCCGCGGAAGGACTCCGACTTCACCGAGGCGGCCCAATGATCGCCGTCGTCGGCGAGCGCGGTGATCTCGATCACGGCGTCCGGAATGGCCACCTTGATGAGACGCTCGATTTCACTTCTTTCCATCGCCATTGCGCATCGACCTCCTAAAAGCCTAGAGCGAAGACGCTGTCGTCCCCGGCCATATAGGCCGGCAACGGCGCCTGCTGCGCATGTTGCACGTCGCAAAGCAATATCGGCGCCTCACCCGGCAGATGCAACTCGTTTCCGCCGGTCGCGCCGAGAGCGAGAACCGCCACGCCCGCGGCCTTCGCATCGGCCTCGATCGCCGCCGCTTCCGCCGGCTCGGCCACGACCAGATAGCGCGCCTGATCCTCGCCGAAGAGGATCGCATGGGCCGGGCCTTCCGGCAGGCGGTCTAGGGTCGCGCCGACGCCGCCGGCGATCGCCATTTCGGCGAGCGCCACGGCGAGGCCGCCGTCCGAGAGATCATGGACGGCGAGCGCCCGCTGCTCGAGCACGAGCGCGCGCACGAAATCGCCATTGCGCTTCTCGGCCTCGAGATCGACCGGCGGCGGCGCGCCGTCGCGGCGGCCGGCGAGATCGCGCAGATAGAGCGACTGGCCGAGCCAGCCTTTCGTCTCGCCGATGAGCAGGATGGTCTTGCCGCCCTCGGGCAAAGCGATGGTCGAGGCGAGCGCGACATCCGATATCACGCCGACGCCGCCGATCGCCGGGGTCGGCAGAATGCCGGTTCCCTGCGTCTCGTTGTAGAGCGAGACATTGCCGGAGACGATCGGGAAGTCGAGCGCCCGCGCCGCCTCGCCAATGCCTTGCAGGCAGCCGACGAACTGGCCCATGATCTCGGGCTTTTCGGGATTGCCGAAATTGAGATTGTCGGTGAGCGCCAGAGGCTGGCCGCCGCGCGCCGAAATATTGCGCCAAGCCTCCGCCACAGCTTGGCGGCCGCCCTCCGCCGGATCGGCCGCGCAGTAGCGCGCCGTTACGTCGGTGGTCAGCACCAGGCCTTTGCGCCCCTCGCGGATGCGCACCACGGCGGCGTCACCGCCCGGCGCGCGCACCGTATTGCCGAGGATCAGATGGTCATATTGCTCCCACACCCAGCGCTTGGAGCAGAGGTCCGGCGTCGCCAGCAGGGCCAGCAGCGCGCGCGCATTGGAGCCGAGCGGCGCGATCGACGCCGCATCGAGAACCGGCGGCTTCGGCGTCGGGACATGGGGACGGTCATAGACCGGAGCCTCGTCGCCGAGCTCCTTGATCGGCAGATCGGCCTCGACGACGCCCTTGTGCTTGACGACGAAGCGCAGATTGTCGGTGGTCTTGCCGATGATCGCGAAATCGAGGCCCCATTTCACGAAAATGGCCTCGGCCTCTTTCTCCTGCTCGGGCTTCAGCACCATGAGCATGCGCTCCTGGCTCTCCGAGAGCATCATCTCATAGGCGGTCATGCCTTCTTCGCGGCAGGGCAGGGCGTCGAGATCGAGCTCAATGCCGAGATTGCCCTTGGCTCCCATCTCCACGGCGGAGGAGGTGAGGCCGGCCGCGCCCATGTCCTGGATCGCGATGACGGCGCCCGAGGCCATCAGCTCGAGACAGGCCTCGAGCAAGAGCTTTTCCGAGAAAGGATCGCCGACCTGCACGGTCGGACGCTTCTCCTCGGCGTCGGCCTCGAAGGAGGCGGAGGCCATGCTGGCGCCGTGAATGCCGTCGCGGCCGGTCTTGGAGCCGAGATAGACGATCGGATTGCCGACGCCCGCCGCCGCCGAATAGAAGATCGAATCCGTGCGGGCGAGGCCGACCGCCATGGCGTTGACGAGAATATTGCCGTCATAGGATTCGTCGAATTCCGTCGAGCCGCCCACTGTCGGCACGCCGAAGGAATTGCCATAGCCGCCGACGCCGGCGACCACTCCGGCGACCAGCCGCCGCGTCTTGGGATGCGCCGGCTTGCCGAAGCGCAGCAGATTCAAACAGGCGATCGGCCGCGCGCCCATTGTGAAGACATCGCGCAGAATGCCGCCCACGCCCGTCGCCGCGCCTTGATAGGGCTCGATGAAGGAGGGGTGGTTGTGGCTCTCCATCTTGAAGACGCAGGCGTCGCCGCCGCCTATGTCGATGACGCCGGCGTTCTCGCCCGGCCCTTTGATGACCCAGGGCGCCTTGGTCGGCAGCTTGCGCAGATGAATGCGCGAAGACTTGTAGGAACAATGCTCGTTCCACATGGCCGAGAATATTCCGAGCTCGGTGAGGCTCGGCGCGCGGCCGATCAGCGCGAGGATGCGCTCATATTCCTCTGTCTTCAGCCCATGCGCCAAGGCCGCTTCGAGCATTGTGTCTCCCCCGCCGGACGCGGCCTCGCCGCGGACTTCGGCTCGTGTTTCGGCAAGTCAAATCGTCGCAGCCGCGACCGAGCTTTCTGAGCGGGCGGCGCCGACGAATCTGCCGTGATTCTGCCGTTTCGCCCCAGAAAGGCCGCAGAATCCGGCGGTTCGCCCTCCGATTAATAGGATCGCCGCGCAATGGCAACTGTCGCGAGCTGTGGCCAAAGAGTCACAGCCGGAGAGAAAGAATTGTGAGACGAGGCAGTCTTTGATCTAGATCAAGTCCTCCTGTCGAAAATCGGAGCAATTTGAGCGCCGACTCGGACAGGCGCCTTGCGCGCTGTCCTAAGATCAATCGACGGGGGAGCCTGATGAGAAGTGTTTTGCGCGGCGCGCTCGCCGCATCCGTGTTGACCGCAGCGAGCGCTACGGTTCAGGCGGCCGATCTTCCTTCGATGAAGAGCGCGCCGCTGCCTCCGCCTCCTCCGGCCTTCAGCTGGACCGGCCTCTACGGCGGTATCAACATCGGCTACGGCTTCGGCGATTCCAGCCGGGAGACGGGCGGTCTCGGCTATCTGACGCCGGGCGGTCTCGGAGCGCTTCCCGCGGGCTCCGCTTGGGGCGCCTCGCAGGATTTGCACGGCGTCATCGGCGGCGGACAGATCGGCTATAATCATCAGGTCTCGCCCTGGCTCGTTCTCGGCCTCGAGGCCGATATTCAGGCCACAGACGTGGAGAGCAAGGCGAAATCCGGCATCGGCGTGTTCGACGCCACCGGCGCGCATCTGCAGACCGCCGATTCGACCAAAGCGGTCGACTGGTTCGGCACTGTCCGCGGCCGCGTCGGCTTCACCTTGCCGTCCGTTCCCAATCTGATGATCTATGGCACGGGCGGCTTCGCCTATGGCCAGGTGATCCACAATGTCGGCTTCGCCGATAATTTCGCCGCCGCGGCGGCTGCGGGCTTCGCCGGAGGCGCCGTCGGCCATGGCTATTCGGACGACACGCGCACCGGCTGGACGGCGGGCGGCGGCGTCGAGTGGTCGCCCATCCCGAATTGGTCGGTCAAGGCGGAATATCTCTATGTCGATCTCGGCTCGACCAACGCCAATTCCGTCTCTCTGAACGGCGGCACGGCGGCGATCCTCGGCGCGACGACGCCCGTCTTCGCCGCGACGCAGAATTCGCCGACCCGTTTCCACAATGTCCGCGTCGGCCTCAACTGGCATTTCGACCCCTTCGCGCCCGGCCTCGTCTCGCGCGCCGACGGCCTGTCGTCGCTCAAGGAGCCGCCGCCGCCGGCCTTCGTCGACAGCTATCAGCCCTTCCAGGTTCGCCTGAAGGTCGGCAGCGTCATTCCGCTGGACGGCCATGGCACTGTCTATGATCAGGGCATCGGCCATCCGGCGCTCGGCTCCATCGGCCGCCTCTCGGGCCTCACCGGCGCGAATGGCGTCATCGCCGGCGCCAGCACCAACACCTCGACGTCGATCGTTCCCATGCTCGACGTGGCCTATTACCTGACCAAGAACTGGGCGATCGAGGCGATCTGCTGCGTCGCGCCGCATCACATTCAGGGCACCGGCACCATCGCCAGCGACTTCGCGCGCGCCTGGGTGTTCCCGCCGTCCCTGATGGCGCAGTATCACTTCACCAATTTCGGCCAGTTCCAGCCCTATCTCGGCGTCGGCGCGAATTTCACTGCCTTCTGGGGCACGCGCGTCAACAACGACGTCTGGGGCATCCCCTTCGCGGCGGGCTCGGCGCTGGCCGGTCTCGGCCTGCCCGGAGCCCTCGCCACCTTCCAATGGGCGACTGTCGCTCCCTCTTGGGGCGTGGTCGGCCAAGCCGGCTTCGACTATATGTTCAACGAGCATTGGGGCGTGAACGTCGACTTCAAATATATCGGCATTCATCCGATGGTTCACGCGACGGCCGTTGCTTTCGTGCCGGGTGCGGCGGTGCTCGGCCCGATCTTCGTTCCGGTCAAAGTGTCGCTGCCGATCAATCCGATCGTCGTCTCGGCGGGCATCACCTATCGCTTCGGCGGCGGCCTGTTGCAGCCCGTGCTCGCCAAATATTGAGCAGCGCGCAAATCGAGAAAAACGAGAACCGGCTCCGAAAGGGGCCGGTTTTTTGTTGGGCAAAATGCGATTTGCCTTGTTCTTTGCCGCCTCCTCGCTAGGATTCGACCGCTTACCTGTTCGATTCGGTTCTGTGCGACGATTCGCCGGCCCTTCCGGCGCGCTTTCCCGAAGGATCTGAACATGGAAAATCCGATCGACGCGCCGCCTTCCGATCATGCCGAGCCGAGCGAGGTCGAGCCTGCGCTCGAAGCCGCTCTTCCGGGCGAGCCAGACGAAACGTCGGATGCGCCGCGGCGGACGGGCGCCGGCTTCGCCGCCGCCCCCGCCCTGCTCGTCACCCAGGGCAAGCACCGATTCTACACTCTCGTTTTGCCGAGCGATCTGCTCGCCGCCACCTGCACGGTGGAGGCGCGGCTCGACAATCCCATCGACGGTTTCCAGCGCCTGCTCGACAAGAAGCGCGCGAGAGAGATCGCCGATTATATCGACAGCGGCTTCGGCAGCGTGCCGAGCGCGATCATTCTCTCCGCGCAGCCGCGCGCGCAGCTCGCCTTCGACCGCAAGAGCGGCGAGCTGACCTTTCGCAAGGATCCGCGCTCCTTCCTCATCATCGACGGGCAGCACCGCGTCTATGGCTTCAACATGGCGGCCAAGAGCGTCAAAGTGCCGGTCGTCGTCTACAACAGGCTGACGCGCTCGCAGGAATGTCAGCTGTTCATGGACATCAACACCAAGCAGCGGCCGGTCCCGCCGGAGCTGCTGCTCGACATTCGCCGCCTGTCGGAATCGGAGACCGAGGCCGAGGCGCTGCTGCACAATGTCTTCGACCTATTCTCCAACGACGAGAAGAGCGTGCTTTCCGGCCTGCTCAGCCCCTCGGAGCGCCGCAAGGGCAAGATCTCGCGCGTGACCTTCAACGCCGCGCTGAAATCCATCGACGGCGCTTTCGTCGACGCCTCGGCGCAAGACGTCTATCAGGTGCTCAACGCTTATTTGCGCGCCTGCCTCAACGGGTTGCGCTATCATGGCGTGGAGGCGAACATCGCCAACCCCGCTTTGTTCAAGGCGCTGATCCTGCTCTTCGCCAATGTCGCCGAGCGCGTCTCGGACCGCTATGGCGGCCGCTACACGACGCAGAACTTCGAGGATATTCTCGGCCCCTTCTTCCGCAAGCTGAAGAAGAACGAGCTGCCCAAGCCCGCGACCGGCCATTTGGCGCTCTATGAGAATTATCGGAAAACGCTGAGCTCGGGCTTCTCGCTCAAGCAATGGCTGTTCGCCTGACGGAATGCGAGCCGCAAAGGCTCGCTTCTGTCACTTCGGCGCAGAGTCGGGCGGCGGATTCTCCAGCCGATGCGCGTCGAGCTTTTCTCTCTCGAGGCGAGCGCTCGCTTCGCCGAGCTCGCGCTCGGCTTTTGTGCGGCCGTGAGCGACGCGATTGGCGTCGGCCTCCGCCTCTTTGGCTCGCTTGTCCCTGACCTTGCGGGCGCGTCGAAGATTGACGATATCGCCCATGGCGAATCAGGTCTTCTTGCGGAAAGCGTCGATGGAGACGATCTTGGCGGCGGCCTCGCCCCCGCCCTCTTCCGTCGCAGCCGGCGCGGTCTCCTGCCGCTTCTCGCTGCGGGCGGAACGCGGGCCGGGCCGCGCGGGCGTCGGTTCGGCGCTCGGCTGCGGCCGAGTCGGAAACTGAGTCGGCTCCTCCTCACGGGCGGGGGCGAGCTCGTCCACCTCCCATTTGAGGCCGAAATCGACGGACGGGTCCGAGAAGACCGTCACCGCGTCGAAGGGCACATAGAGCTGCTCGGGAATGCTGCGGAAAGACAGGCCCACGGAGAAGCCACGCTCGTCGACGACGAGATTGGAATATTGATGCTGCAGGATGATCGTCATCTCCTGCGGCCATTGCTCGGCGAGCCGCTTGGAGATTCTGACACCCAGCGCCTTTGTGCGGAAGCTGATGGTGAAATGGTGGTCGCCCGGCAGACGGCCGGCCGCCGCCGCATCGGCGAGAACCTTGCGCATGACGCCGCGCAGCGCGTCCTGGACGAGAAGATCGTATCTGATGAGGTCGGTGGACATGACGCTCGCCGAGAACCCCTGTTCGCTCTGCCCCGTCGGGACGAAAGTGGAGGCTTCTGTTGCCAGGCGCCTCCGAGCCCCGCCTAGAAGTGCTACCCCCTAGGGCTTGAATCCCAGTACCTTCACTGCATTACGCAGCGACGGCCACCGGAGCATAGTTGTCGTTGGCAACTATAAGGTTTGACCCGATAACGGCGGTATCATGCCGAGCGAAAAAGCACCCTTTACGCCCTCGTCGATCCTATTTCGCCCCCGCCCCAGGCCGCCATGCCGAATGCATAAGCCTCGCATGACGGCCTCGGGTGGAGGCGCCGGGTACCGCCCCCGGGTCCGATAGGTTTATTACGGAGTTCGTTTATCGCCATAGCCGCCCCGAGGGACGGCAGTTCGCAATATACGCATTAAGTGCCCATGCGGAAAGGGGCTGCGCGCAAAGCTTCGTCGATCTCCCCGACTTTCTGCGAAAACGGCGAAAACGCCCGCCGAGGATCGGCGGGCGTTTCGCGAGCTGGCCTGCGGGGGAGGAAGCCTGGCTCGGATCAGTTGTGCTTGACGGTCAGCCCATCCTTGACCTGGGCGAACAGCGCATCGGTGAGAATGCGGTTCTTCACCAGCTCGTCCGCGGATTTATAGGGCCGGCCCTTGACGATCGCCTCGGCCAGCGTGTGCGTCAGACCCTTGACGCCGGCGAGCTGCTCCACAGTGGCGGAGTTGATGTCGAGCGGCTGGGCGACGGCGACCACCTGCTTGACCGGCGCAGTGACGGCGGCGGCCGGTCCGGCCGGAGGCTTCGCCGCAGGGGCGGTCGCGGTCTGGGCGAAAGCCGGAGCGGAAGCGAAAAGGGCGATGGCGAGAATGGCGTTGGTCTTCATGATGTCTGTCTCCTTGGACCGGGACGTTTCCCCGATCGACGAGCGCATCATGCCGGCGCGGCGCTGAACCCGCTTTGAACGCGGCGTTCAGCTGAAATTCAGCCGCCGAGGCCGGGCTTCATTTGCTCTTCAGGCAGACGACGGCGGCGGGAAGGCAGGCCACGCCCACCATTGAGCAAGCCGCGGAGCCGTCCTCCCGACGGGCGCAGACGAGGCAGCCGTCGGTCCATTCCTGGCAGGTGGGATGATCCTCGCCATACGCCTGAGACGGCTTTTCCTCGGCCGCGGCGGCCATGCTCGCGGCGAAGACCGCGAGACCAAAGGCCAGAGCGCGGGGGCCGATCACGCCTCGCCGACCCGCTTGGGCGCGCCGAAGCCCGCGGCTTCCAAGGCCAGGTGAATCTTGTTCTGCAGGCCGGCGTCGTCACGCTTCACGATCAGCGCGGCATTGTCGGCGAGCGCGCCGCAGAGCGTTCGCACCCAGGGCTCCTCGCTCTTGGCGAAATCATTGAGCACATAGGAATGCACGCGCGCCTTGTCGCCCGGATGGCCGATGCCGAGCCGAATGCGCTTGAAATCCTGCCCGACATGCGCGCCGATGGAGCGCAGCCCATTGTGCCCGGCGGCGCCGCCGCCGATCTTCACGCGGCATTTGGCGGGCGAAAGATCGAGCTCGTCGTGAAAGACGACGACATCCGAAAGCGCGATCTTGTGAAAGCGCAGCGCCTCGCCGACGGCGCGTCCCGATTCGTTCATGTAAGTCTGCGGCAGCAGCGCGAGCACACGCTCGCCGGCGATCGTCCCCTCGCGGACGAGGCCCTGAAACCGCGCGCGCGGCGCGGAAAAGCCATGAGCGTCCGCGATCTTCTCGACCGCCATGAAACCGATATTGTGCCGGTTCCCGGCATATTCGCGACCAGGATTGCCGAGGCCGACGAAGAGCAGCATGGCCGATGGCTCCCGGTGACGGAGGGCGGTCGGCGCGGCGCGCGCCGACCGCCCCTCTCGTTACTTCTTTTTCTCGGGAGCCTTGGCCGGCGCAGCCTTGGCCGGCGCGCCCTTGCCCTTGGCCGGAGCCGCGGCGGCGGCCGCAGCGGCGGCGGTCTCCTCGGCCGAGACGACCGGCGGCGCGATCGAGACGACGGTGAAGTTCTTGTCCGGATTGGTCGGCTTGCAGTTCGGCGGCAGAGTGAACGCCGAAATATGCAGCGCGTCGTTGAAGTCGAGGCCGGTCAGATCGCCGGTGATCGAATCCGGAATATTGTCGGCCGGCACCCACATCTCCACCGAATGGTAGACGATGTTGAGCGCGCCGCCGCGCTTGAGACCCGGAGCCGCTTCCTGATTGATGAAATGCACCGGCACGTCGACGCGCAGGCGCGAGCCCGCCTTCAGCCGCAGAAAATCGACATGCAGCGGGAAGTCCTTGACGACGTCGAGCTGATAGTCGCGCGGAATGACGCGCTCGGGCTTTCCGTCGATGTCGAGCTCGAAGATCGTCGTGAGGAAGTGCCCGGCGTAGATGAGCTTGGTCAGCTCTTTCTTGTCGAGCGACAAGGGCGTCGGCGCTTCGCCGCCGCCATAGATGACTCCTGGTATACGGCCCTCACGGCGAACGCTGCGGGCGGCCCCCTTGCCTGTCCCGCTGCGCACCGTGGCCGCGAGCTTCTTGATCTCGGCCATTTCGGTGTCCTTTTTCATAGAGAAATGCGCGCTTTTCGCCTCCAGGGGTGTCGGAAACCGGCGCGCTCCGCAGCTTATAGGGGAGCGCAAAATGCGAGGCAAGGCCGCCCGGCGCCTCACGCTCCGTCACCTCCTTCATGAGGTCGCGGCTTTTTTGCCGAGAGAGAAAGCGCGCGAAGCTTGACAGCGATATTCCGTATCAGTTATATATCTATTTAGTTATATACCTTACAGGTAACAAATGCCCGACCCCCTCAGCACGACCCTCGCCGCTCTGGCGGACCCGACGCGGCGGGCGATCCTCGCCCGCCTCGCGCAGGGCGAAGCCTCGGTCGGCCAGCTCGCCGCGCCATTTTCAATCAGCCAGCCGGCGGTCTCGAAGCATTTGAAAGTGCTCGAGCAGGCGGGCCTCATCACGCGCGGCCGCGCCGCCCAATCGCGTCCCTGCAAGCTGGACGCGGCGCGGCTGCGCGAAGTTTCCGATTGGCTCGAGACCTATCGGCGTTTCTGGGAAGAGAGCTTCGACCGGCTCGACGCCTATCTCGCCGAATTGCAGAAGGGCGACCCCGATGCTCCGAAGAACTGACGACGCTATCCCGCCGCTCGTAATCACGCGCCGCTTCACGGCGCCGCCGGCGCTCCTCTTCGACGCCTGGCTCGATCGGCGAGCGGTCGAGAGCTGGCTGTTCCGCACACCCGCGGGACAATCGGCGCATGTCGAGATCGACGCGCGCGTCGGCGGCGGCTTCGCCATTCACGAGACGCGCGGCGAAATTCTCGCGACGCATTTCGGCGAATATCTCGAGATCGAGCGCCCGGCGCGCATCGTCTTCACCTTGGGAATGCAGCGCGAAGGCCCGTTCACACGCATCGAGATCGACATTCGCCCGGACGGCGCCGGAAGCCTGTTGACGCTGACGCACTATCTGACGCCGGAAGCGGCGACGAAATCCTTCGCCTTCCGTTCCGGATGGACGGGAATACTCGAAGGCCTCGCGCGACAGACGGGCGAGGCCGACGCGCCGCATCGGCTCATTCTGCTGCGCACATTCGAGGCGCCGCGCGCACTGGTCTTCAAATGCTGGACGGAGCCGCAGCATATGATGCGCTGGCTCTGCCCTGCGACCTTCAGCGTGCTCTTCGTCGAAAACGATCTGCGCGTCGGCGGCAAATGGCGCGCCGGAATGCGCTCGCCGGAGGGCGAGGACTTCATCCATCGCGGCGAATATCTCGAGATCGAAACGCCCGCGCGACTCGTGCTGACGCATGAATGGGAGCGCAATCACATCGAGCCGAAAGCGCTGACGACGATCGAAATCGAGCTCACGGAGCAAAGCGGCAAGACCGAGATGATCTTCGTGCAGAGCGGCCTCGCCACAGCGGAATCCGCAGCCTCTCATCAGCATGGATGGAGCGGCGCATTCGATCTTCTCGCCGCGCTCGCGCGCGAGCTGGCGACAAGCGATCATTGAGGAGAAATCATGTCCGACGACGTCCGACACTTTCTCGCAGGCGGATCGCTCGCCTCTCGTCGTACAGACGCAAGGACGGCCTCATGAAGCCGATGCTCGCCGCCCTTCGTTGGGTTCCCCCATTCGCTCAGGGCTATGCTCATGATCACCGTGTGCGCTGGGCGCTCGAGGAGGCCGGAATTGCGTATGAGGTCGCCCTCGTCGACCGCGGCGGCATGGATGCCGAGGCGTATCGGGCTTGGCAGCCTTTCGGGCAGATTCCGGCCTATCGTGACCGCGAGGTCGAGATATTCGAATCTGGCGCGATCGTCTTGCATATCGCCAAGTCATCCGCGGCTCTCGCTCCTGTCGACGTTGGCGGATACGCACGGGTGGCAAGCTGGATTTTTGCCGCGCTGAACACGCTCGAGCCTGCTGTGCGCGCCTACGCTCAGCTCGATACTTTCTATGCGGGCCAAGCATGGGTCGAAGGTTATCGCCCGATCGCCGAAGACCAATTGAAGCGACGCCTCGCCGATTTGCAGCGCTGGCTGACCCATCGCGAATATCTCGAAGGCCGGTTCACGGCCGGCGATATCGTCATGAGCACTGTGCTTCGCGACCTCGACGACGCAGCTATTTTGTCCAAATTCCCGACCCTCGCATCGTATCGCGCCCGGTGCGAAGCGCGCCCGGCCTTCGCTCGGGCGATCGATGCGCAGTTGAAAGATTATCGCGAGAACATGCCGGCCCAACTGGAAGTGTAATTGGAATGGGTCGGCCGTCGAGCCACGAACCGATCGGCGAATCGACGACGACCCGATCGTTCGAAGCGGAAGAAATCGCGGGCGATCCGGCCGCAAACCATCGTCGAGGAGAACTCATGTCCGACGTCTTACGAATTTCGGTTCCACCGGACTCTCCCGAGATTTCCGGAACGCGCCTCTTCGCCGCGCCGCGCGAGCTCGTCTTCGATGCTTTCTCGTCGCCGGATCGCCTCGCGCGATGGTTCGGGCCGAAGGGTTTCTCGCTGACGACGCAATCCTTCGAATTCGCGCCCGGCGGCGTCTGGCGCTTCGTGATGCACGGGCCGGACGGACGCGATTACGAGAACAAAATCATCTTTCGCGAACTCGAGCGGCCAGAGCTCATTTCTTATGTGCATCCCGGCGACGACGCCGAGGTCGAGCCGGTGAGGATGGAGACGATCATCGCTCTCTCGCAAGAGGGCGAGAAGACTCGCATCGACTGGCGAATGCGCTTTCCCTCTCTCGCCGAGCGCGATCGCGTCGAGCGCGACTATGGCGCCGCCATCGGTCTTTCCGAAAATCTCGGACGTCTCGGCGATTTCGTCGAGGAATCGGCTGGTCCCGTCTTCGTCACGTCGCGCCGCTTCGCCGCTCCGCGCGACCTTCTGTGGAAGGCGCTCACCGAATCCGATCGCATGGCGCAATGGTTCGGGCCGAAGGGCGTTCCGGTCATCGCCGCGCAAATGGATTTTCGTCCCGGCGGCTCCTATCACTATGGGCTGCGGACGCCGGACGGCGGCGTCATGTGGGGCCTCTTCGCCTATCGCGAGATCGAGGCGCCCGCGCACATCACGCTCATCGCCTCTTTCTCCGACGAGAATCGCGGGCTCACACGGCATCCGCTCAGCGAGAGCTGGCCGCTGAAGGTCGAGACGACTTATTTATTCACCGAAAAAGACGGCGTCTCGGAACTGACGCTGCGCGCGCGGCCCTTCGAGGCGAGCGCGGAAGAAATTGCGACATTCGCCGGCGCGCTCGACGCCCTGAACAATGGTTGGGCCGGAACATTCGAGCAGCTCGAGAGCTATCTCGCCCAGCGCTGAACGCGCCTCGCCATCTTTTAAGACAAGGGAGCATCCAATGACGATCAAGCCTTATCTCTTCTTCTCGGGCCGCGCCGACGAAGCCATCGCCTTCTACCAGCAAGCGCTCGGCGCCGAGGTTCTGTTCCTCATGCGCTACGACGAAAGCCCCGAGCCGCCGCCGCCCGGCGTGCTCGCTCCCGACTGGGAGCATAAGATCATGCATTCCTGCCTCAAGATCGGCGATTCGGAAGTGTTCTTGTCGGATGGCTGCGGCAATCTTTCTCCCGGCTTCAACGGCTTCGGCGTCTCCATAGAGGCCAAGAGCGCGGCCGAGGCCGAGCGCATCTATGGCGCGCTGGCGGATGGCGGAGAAGCGCGCATGCCGCTCGGCGAGACCTTCTTCGCGGTGAGCTTCGGCATGGCGGTCGATCGCTTCGGCGTGCTGTGGATGGTCGTCGTTCCCAAGTAATGTCGTCGACGACGGTTGACGAAGCGCTTTGCGCGGACATGATCTCCCCTCACGAAACGAGCGCCCGTCCGCGGCGCTCGCAGGGGAGAGATATCATGACCGTTCAACCCTATCTCGTCTTCGACGGCCGCGCCGAAGAAGCCGCCGCCTTCTATGAGAAAGCGATCGGAGCGCAGATTCAGATGCTGATGCGTTACAAGGATTCGCCTCTAGCCCCGCCCGCGGACATGATGCCGCCGGGCTGGAACGCCAAGGTGATGCATATGGCGCTGAAGATCGGCGACTCCATCGTCTTCGGCTCGGACGGCGACGGCGCCGAGAGCGGCGGCTTCAAAGGCTTCTCGCTCTCCTATGGCGCCAAGACTCCCGAGGAGGCCGAACGCGTCTTCGCGGCGCTCGCCGATGGCGGCGAGACGCAGATGCGTTTGACCAAGACCTTCTTCTCCCCCGCCTTCGGCATACTCACCGATCGCTTCGGCGTTCCCTGGATGGTGGTCGTGCCGCAATGACGGCGCACGGCGCCTGCGGGAAAGCAGGCGCCGCTCCGCCCTTTCACGAGGTTTCGAAATGTTGGAAATCATCGGCGTCGGCGTCGCCGTCATCATCGTCGCCATTCTGGCGCTGGCGGCCCGCCAGCCGGATATATGCCATATCGCGCGCTCAATTTTCATCGCCGCGCCGCCGGAGCGCGTTTTTCCGCTTGTCGACGATCCACGCGCCACCAATGAATGGAGCCCTTTCGTGAAGGATCCGAGCGTGAAGCTCTCCTATGGCGGTCCGGAACGCGGCGTCGGCGCGGCCTGCGATTTCGAAGGCGACGCCAAGGTCGGCGCCGGGCGCGTCGAGATCGTCGAATCCGTCGCGCCGTCGAAAGTAGTCGTCGCATTGCGCTTGGATCGGCCGATGAAATGCAGCAATCGCGTCGAATTCACCATTGCGCCGCAGAATGGCGGCTCGCTCGTCACCTGGGATATGAAAGGGCGACAGCCCTTCGTCGGCAAGCTGTTCAGCCTCGTCATGAAGCCGGAAAAAATGGTCGGCGGCGCTTTCGAGCGCGGTCTCGCCGATCTCAAGACGCTCGTCGAGACGGCGCGCGAGGAGGCGGCGCAATGATAACGACCTCGAAGATCAAGCCCTGCCTCTGGTTCGACCGCGAGGGCGAGGAGGCGGCCAATTTCTATGTCTCGCTGTTCCCCGATTCGCGCGTCACCAGCGTGTCGCGCTATGGCGAGGCCGGCCCCGGCGAGCCGGGCTCGGCGATGGTCGTCACATTCGAGCTCTCCGGCCTGCCCTTCATGGCGCTGAACGGCGGGCCCGTCTCTTATCGGCTGAGCGAGGCCTTCTCGCTCTCTGTCGATTGCGCGGATCAGGCCGAGGTCGACTATTATTGGGACGCGCTCGGCGCCGGCGGCGAATATAGCCGCTGCGGCTGGCTGAAGGACCGCTACGGCCTCTCCTGGCAGATCACGCCGCGCCGCCTGCCGGAGCTGCTGAGCAGCGCCGACACGGCCGGCGCCGCGCGCGCGATGCGCGCCATGATGGGCATGGCGAAGATCGACATTGCGGCGATCGAGGCCGCCTATGCCAGGATCTGACGCGCCGTCTCGCCGCCCGCAGCCCGCCGAGAAAGGCGTGTGAGGCGCAGCGGCAGTGCGCCTTTCGGCCGCATCGCGAAGGTCGGCGCCAGCTCCAGCCGATGGCCGGGGACGGTCTCGAAGCGGAACTCGCGCAGCAGCGTCGCGACGATGGTCGCCATCTCCGTCAGCGCGAAGCCCATGCCGACGCAGATGCGCGGCCCGGCGCCGAAGGGCAGATAGGCGTAGCGATGGCGCGCCTTCACCTGTTCCGGCGCGAAACGGTCGGGGTCGAAGCCGGTGGGATCGTCCCAGAGCTTCTCGTGCCGATGCAGGCACCAGGTGAGCACATAGACCGGCTCCTTCGCGCCCACGCGATAGGGGCCGAGAGTCGTATCCTCGCGCGGCTGGCGGCCGAGCGCCGCGAAGGGCGGGAACAGCCGCATCGATTCCTGCAACACCTGCCGCGTGAAGGTGAGGTTCTCCACCGTCTCCGGCGTGATCTCGCCGTCGCCGGCGACGCGCTCCGCCTCCTCGCGGGCGCGCTCCTGCGTCGCCTGATCCTTGGCGAGCAGCCAGAAGGTCCAGGCGAGCGCGACGGCGGAGGTCTCATGGCCGGCGAGCAGAAAGCCATGGAGATTGGCGACGAGCTCGGCATCGGTCATGACGCGCCCACTCTCCGGATCCTTGGCCGAGAGCAGCAGGCCGAGAATGTCGCGCGTCTCCTCTTTCCGGGCGCGGCGCTCGGCGAGCAGCTTCACTGTCTCCTCATGCACGAAGCGCGAGCCGGCGCGGGCGGCGAGCAGGCCCGGATAGGGCGTCCAATCCGGCGGCAGGCGGAACATCACGGCCAGCATCCGCCAAGCGAAGCTGCCGAGAACCGGCCGCAGCGCCGCGATGAAGCGCTCGCCGTCGAAACTCTCCGAGGCGCCGAACACGGCCTTCTCGATGACGGCGAAGGTGGTGCGCGACATGGCCTCGGTGATCTCCACCTCGGCGCCGTCGCCGAGGCGCCGCCATTCCTGCGCCTGCGCCTGCGCGCAACGGACGAAGAAGGGAACCAGCGCCAGAATATTCTCATAGCGAAAGGCCGGCGAGATGGCGCGCCGCTGCCATTTCCATTCCGCGCCTTCCGAGAAGAACAGCGTCTCGCCCTCGACCGGCCCGCGCAGCGCCTTGCTCGCTATGTCGTCGCGGCGAAAAGCATCGGCGCGCGAGACCAGAAGCTCCTCGATCAGCTCGGGACTGACGACATAATGCATGCGCGGAAGGAGCGGCCAGAGCCCCTCGGTGGAGAAGAAATCGGTCCGATAGGCCTCGGGCGCATAATTCTCGAGGTAATTGCGCGACACGGCGAGGAATGACACTTTTTCGCGCGGCGTGAAGGGGGTGAAATCGGGATCGTGAAACATGAGGGCCTCCGCAATGGTCGAGCTCGACGTCCCGATCCTATCGGAGCGAAATTCGCTTTTTCTGTGATCCGGGCGCCCGCCCCCGCCCCGCGGGAGCGCGAATCCCGCCGCTCCGGCCCCGCCGACGCGAGCGGCGGTTGCGTCCTCCCGCAATTGACGGCATTTAGAAAAAATCCTGTCACCCCCCGGCCCCGCCGGGCCTGTCCCAGAAAGAGCGAGAGAGAATGAGCGCTACCGAGACCACCTCCACGACCTGGCTGCCCGAGGCGCAGGCGGCTTTCGCCTCCGTGGAGGCGCTCTATGGGCAAGCGCTCGACGCCGTCCGCGCCCGCGTCACCAAGGACGGCAAGCTCTCCAATGAGCTGATCGAGACCGAGCAGCACGCCGCCCACGGCCTCTCCTGGTTCGCCACCTATGTGCAGGGCCTGCGCGAGCTGCTCGCCTACGCCGACCGCCTCTCTTCCGAGGGCGCCTATGGCGAGGTGGAGAATCTCCTCACCCGCATCGGCTTCGCCGAATATCTGGCGCAGGTCTTCGGCGGCATTCCGATGAGCCAGGGCGAATTCGTCCGCCTCTCGGATTTCGGCCTCACGCCGGAGCAGGTCGCCGCCCGCCGCATTCCCGAGGTCGACCGGCTGATCGCCTCCGGCAATACCGCGCCCAACCGCGCCCGTCTCGCCGAGTTGATCGACCATAATGGCGCCGCGGAGACGATCGGCGCCACCGGCCTCGACGAGACGCTGGAGGCCATCCGCAGCGAGATGCGCAAATTCGCGTCCGACAATGTGACGCCGCACGCCCATGAATGGCATTTGAAGAACAACTATATTCCGCTGGAGGTCATTTCCGGCCTCGCGGAGCTGGGCGTCTTTGGCCTCACCATTCCGGAGGAATATGGCGGATCGGGCCTCGGCAAGATCGCCATGTGCGTCGTCTCGGAGGAGCTGTCGCGCGCTTACATCGGCGTCGGCTCGCTCGGCACGCGCTCGGAGATCGCGGGCGAATTGATCCTCGTCGGCGGCACGGAGGAACAGAAGCACAAATATCTGCCCAAGATCGCCACCGGCGAAATCCTCCCCACCGCCGTCTTCACCGAGCCGAACAATGGCTCCGACCTCGCCAATCTGCGCACCCGCGCGACGCGCGAGGGCGACGTCTACAAGGTCGTCGGCAACAAGACCTGGATCACCCATCCGGTGCGCGCCGATGTGATGACGCTGCTGGTCCGCACCAACCCCAATGAGAAGGGCTATAAGGGCCTCTCCATGCTGCTGGCCGAAAAGCCGCGCGGCACGGATGAGAATCCCTTCCCGGCCAAGGGCATGACCGGCGGCGAGATCGAGGTGCTCGGCTATCGCGGCATGAAGGAGTTCGAGATCGGCTTCGACAATTTCGAGGTGCCGGCCGAAAATCTTCTGGGCGGCGAGGAGGGCAAGGGCTTCAAGCAGCTGATGGAGACCTTCGAATCCGCCCGCATTCAGACGGCGGCGCGCGCGCTCGGCGTCGCCCAGGCGGCGCTCGATCTCGGCCTGCGCTACGCCAAGGAGCGCGTGCAATTCGGCAAGCCGCTGTTCGCCTTCCCGCGCGTCTTCGACAAGATCGTCACCATGGCGATCGAGATTCACATCGCCCGCCAGATCACCTATTTCGCCGCCCGCGAGAAGGACGAAGGCAAGCGCTGCGATCTCGAGGCCGGCATGGCCAAGCTGCTCGGCGCGCGCGTCGCCTGGGCGGCGGCGGACAATGCGCTGCAGATTCACGGCGGCAATGGTTTTGCCCTGGAATATCCGGTCTCCCGCGTCCTCTGCGACGCGCGCATCCTCAATATTTTCGAGGGCGCGGCGGAGATTCAGGCGCAGGTCATCGCACGGCGTCTGCTGGAAGGCTGAGCACTTTCTCTCCCTCTCCCCGCGTGTGCGGGGAGAGGGCCAGGGTGAGGGGCTCGGGGCATGAGCCACGATAAGGAAAACGCCCCGAGCCCCTCATCCTCACCTTCTCCCCGCGCGCGGGGAGAAGGAAGGCGGCAAAGGCAGCGCGAACGGACCGAGGTGAGCGAACCGCGATGCGCCCCGCTCATTTTTCAAAGTCGATTTTCCATTTGCCTGTGGCGAAGCGCGCGAAGGCCTTTTTCTGCTCGCCGATCCCGAGACGCGTGATTTCGATCGTTTCCTTGTCGATCCAGCGCACGACCTCCCAACCGCCCATCAGTTGCGCCTCCAGCTCTCGCGACGGCGGAAAGCGATCGAGCCGCCACACGCCAAACGGGCTTTCGGCCGATCCAGGCTCGGTGTCGGCCATTGCGGCGCGCCCCATCGGGAGAGAAGATCGGCCGATCGCCGAGCACGAGCTCCTCGCCGGAGTCCACATAGATTTTTTTATCCGGCAGACGAAAAACAAGATCGAAATCGACAGAAAGAGCAAAACAAACCGCATTATCTTCGTCTCCGCTCGGCCGAAATCTAACGCCCTCGTCTTTTGCAGCGCAACATGCCCGCCCGCCTGAAGCGCGGCAATCGACCACGGTTGTCGTCGCGCCGTGGCGTTCCCAAATGGAGTCGTGTGGGTCTTCAACGAAAGACGAACAACATGACCAATATTGCCGTTCACAATGGGGCCTGGGTTCTGGTCGGCGACGGCCGCAGAGCCCTGTTTCTGCAAAATCACGGCGATCCCGATCTGCTCGACCTGCGCGTCGTGGAGGCGCGAGTGGACGAAAATCCCGCGACGCGCGACCAGGGAAGCGACGCGCCTGGCCGCGTTTACGGCACGGCGGGAGCGCCGCGCAGCGCCGTCGAGAACGCCGATTGGCACGAGCTGGAGAAGGAACATTTCGCCCATCAGATCGCCGAGCGGATCAACACCGCCGCCGAAGCGGGCGAATTGAGCGAGATCGTCATCATCGCCCCGCCGCGTGTGCTCGGCGAGCTGCGCCAGGAGTTGTCACCAAAAGCCAAGAGCAAGGTGAAGGGCGAGCTGGACAAGGATCTGACCCGCCATCCCCTGCCCGAGATCGAAAAGGCCCTCGCGCGCGAGTTCCGCGCGGAAGGATGAGGTTTCGCGTCTCCCCGCCCCTCCCCGCTCACGCGGGCGAGGGAACGGGGCGTCTCAATAAGGCCCCACCGGAAAATATTTGAGATAGAGCTCCGTATAGGCGCCCTTCTGGGCGACGCGCGCCAGCGCGTAATCCAGCGCGCGGCGCAGCGCGTTATTGTTCTTCTTCACTGCTATGCCGACGCCGTCGCCGAAAAAGGTCGGATCCGAATAGGGCCCGTCCTTGAACATGCAGCAATCGGCGGCGTCCGCGCCATTGAGCCAGAAGGAGAGCGAGATGGCGTCGCCGAACATCGCATGGGCGCGGCCCTCCTTCAGCGCGCTGCGCGCCTGTTGCGCGCTCGGATAGGTCGCGAGAGTCGAGGCGGGAAAGAAATTCCGCAGAAAAGCCTCATGCGCGCTGTCGGCGGCCACCGCGATGGTGCGGTCGGCGAGCGCGGCGGGCGTCGCGCCGGGCAGCACCGAATCCTTGCGAACGACGAAACGGCCGGGCGTCGTGTAATAGGGCGCGGTGAAGTCGAGCTTCTTGCGCGCCTCGGCGGTGATGGCGAAAGAGGCGATGGCGGCGTCGCCCGCGTTCTCGTCCAGCGCTGCGATCAACGTGTCCCAGCGCCGGCGCTGGATGGTGCAGGGAAGCTCGAGCTCCTCGCAAATGGCGCGCGCCAGATCGACGTTGAAGCCGGCGATCGCGCCGTCCGGCAGGGCGAAGTCGAAGGGCGGGTAATCATCCTCTGTGAGAAAACGGATTTGCTTGAGACCGGCGAGGTCGGGCTTGTCCATTTTGCGCGCCGGATCCCAAAAAGTCGGGGCCGCGGCGACCGCGGTCTCCGCGCGCGCCGACGAGACGACGGACGCCGCCGCAAAAACGAGGGCGACACGCAGAGCGAAGGAGAAGCTTGTCAAAATTTCGCTTCTGCGCCAAGCTTCAGCCATAGTTCTCTTTTCGCAGATCATTCGAGGCCTCGGGAGCGCCCGGCGCGGACGGAGCCCGGCGCGTCGTGGCGGAGATTAGCGTATGAGCGTGAATCCGGTCGATAGGGTTTCGCCGTATCCGCCGGTTCCGCATCGCGACGACAGCTCCGGCTTCGCGCGCCGCCGCGAGGGCTCGACCGAGGCCACGCTCGCCCGCCAGCGCGCGCGCCCGGCGCCGGAGACGCTCGCGCCCGGCGCCGGGCGGCCGCTTCCGCCCGAGATCGCCTTTCTCGCCGCCCATGGCGCGCCGCTGGTCATGCTGCAATATGGCGCGACCATCGCCCGGCGTCAGGACGCCGAGGCCGACGCCGTGCTGATCGCCGAAGGGCTGATCTCCGAGGAGCGCTTCTATCGCATCCTCGCGACGGAGCTGCAGGTTCCCTATCTCGAGGCCCCGCCCGCGCTTGAGCCCTCGGAGAGCCTCGAGCTGGACGCCGCCCGCGGCTACGCCCGTTTCGCCGAGGAGCCGAGGGGGCTGCGCTGGCTGTTCGCGCCGCGCGGCGAGGAGATCGTGAGGCTCGTCGGCGTGACGCGCTCGTCCGCCGGGCGGCCGCTCTTCGCCATCACCGCCCCGTCCTTGTTCGAGGAGGCGCTGCGCCGCTCCTCCGCGCGCCGGCTGGCAGAGGCCGCCGCCTATTCGGTGGAGCGCGTCGAGCCGGAGCTGGCGGCGCGGCGCGCGCTCGGCGACGGCGCTCCGAGCGTCTTCGTGCTCGCCAATCTCTTGCTGCTCGCGGCCTGGCTCGCGCCCACGCCGGCGATCTCATTGAGCGTCTCGACGCTGCTCGCTCTGCTGTTTCTCGCCAATATCGGCCTGCGTCTCTATGTCTGCGCGATGCGCGGGCGGGGCTGCGAGACGGCGCCCGCGCTGGAGGAGCGCGATCTGCCCGTCTATTCGATCGTCATAGCGCTGTATGACGAGGCCGGCGTCGTCCCGCAATTGACCGGGGCGCTCGACGCGATCGACTATCCGCGCGCCAAGCTCGACGTCAAATTCGTCGTCGAACACGACGACGCCGAGACGGCCGCGGCCTTGCGCGCCATGCGTCTGCGGCCGGGCTGGGAGATCATCGTCGCGCCGCCCGGCGAGCCGCGCACCAAGCCGCGCGCGCTCAATGTGGCGACGCCCTTTCTGCGCGGCTCGCTCGTCGCCGTTTTCGACGCCGAGGATCTGCCCGATCCAGCGCAGTTGCGGAAGGCGGCGGCGCTGTTCGCCGTCGCCGACGAAA
The DNA here is from genome assembly GCF_015709455.1 of Methylosinus sp. H3A. Taxonomy (NCBI): domain Bacteria; kingdom Pseudomonadati; phylum Pseudomonadota; class Alphaproteobacteria; order Hyphomicrobiales; family Methylocystaceae; genus Methylosinus; species Methylosinus sp. H3A. The sequence continues at coordinate 1,860,003 of NZ_JADNQW010000005.1, read as the reverse complement.
AGCTCGCCTGCCTGCAAGCGAGCCTCTTCATCCACAATCATCGGCGCGGCTGGGCGACGGCCATGTTCTGCATCGATTACGCCGTATTGTTCGATGTTTTCGACAAGGGCGCCTCGGCAGCCGGCCTGCCCTTTTTCCTCGGCGGCTCCTCCAATCATTTTCGCGTGTCGGCGCTGCGCGCGGTCGGCGCCTGGGACGCCTATAATGTGACCGAGGACGCCGATCTCGGCCTGCGGCTGGCGCGCCGCGGCTATGCGATCCGCACCTTCTCCTCGCGCACGCAGGAGCAGGCGCCGACGCGCTTTTCCGCGCTGGTGGCGCAGCGCGCCCGCTGGATGAAGGGCTGGATGCAGACCGCTCTGGTCCATTGCCGCGACCCGGCCGCTTTTTTCGGCGATCTCGGCGCCCTGCGCGGAGCGGCGACGCTGGCGATTTTCGCAGGCGGCTTCCTCGCGCCGCTCCATGCGCCGATCTTCCTTTGCTTTCTGATCTATGATTTCGCCTTCGGATCGCTGCTGACGCCGACCACGCTCGGCGACGGGCTCGCCAGCGGCCTTTTTTGCCTCGTCGCCTCGAGCGGCGTCGCGGCGAGCGCCTGGCCGCGCCTCGTCGCCATGCAGGACGCCGAAATATTATGGCTCTGGCCCGCGCTGCTGCGCTGGCCGCTGTGGAGCCTCATGCTGGCCCTCGCCTCCTGGCGCGCCTTGCGCGACCTGCGCCTGCGGCCCTTCTATTGGGACAAGACGGAGCATTTTCCGATCGCGGGAGTGCGGAACGGATGAGACCGGAATGACCCGCAGACGCGCCCGCGCGCCTTCGACGACGGCCCCGCCAGCCGCCGCGACGGCGGCCAAGGACGACAAGGCTTCGACGGTCGCCAAACATTCGCTGGTGATCGCCGGCCACAGCACCAGCGTGTCGTTGGAGCGCATCTTCTGGGAGGCGCTGAAGGCGGCCGCCGAGCAGGAGGGCTGCTCGCTCGCCGGCCTCGTCGCGCGGATAGACGCCGGACGCGGCCGCGCCAATCTCTCCTCGGCGCTGCGCGTCTACGCCATGGAGCGGGCGCTCGGCCGCAGTCGGGATACAGACCAAAGGTGACGTTGGTCGGCCCCCTCACTCCACCTTCTTCCAATTCTCCTCGAAATACCCTTCCCCATCGAGCGGCGCGACCTGCTTGCCCGCCCGCGCGGTCTTGCCGACGCATTTCCATTCGTAGATCGTGTCATGGCCGGTCGCGACCATGGGAATGAAATCCGACCCCGGATTCTCCCGGCAATATTGCGTCGCGCCGGGCAGCGAGCGCGCCTTGTTCGCCTTGAAGCAGGGGAGATTGGCGCCGACGACGCAGGCCAGCGTCCGGCCGCCCGAGCAGCGGTAATAGGCCGCCCCCACGGGGAAATCGCTCGCGAGGCCGAAAGCGCGGCGGATCGCCGGCGAGAGAGAGGCCGGAGCCTCATGCGGCGCGGAGCGCGCCCCCGCCGCGCAGAGCTGCGCGGAAGGCCCGGCCGAGGCCGCGGCCGGGGCGGCGAGGGTCGCGAGAAGACCGAAAAGCATAGCGGCGCGGCGGCAGGCCGAGAGCTCGGGCATGGGTTTCTCCCTTGGGAATAGCGGCGCGGCGGGCTTTTCCTCCGTGACAGGCGGCCCTGCGGTCTCCACATTGGGGGCAAATCGCGAATCGGACAATGATTCGCCTTCCGTTCTCCTGTATCCTACGCGTCGAAGGAGCCCCAACGCCTTGTCACGTCCTGCGCCGCCGGAAGATTTCACGCCGCTCGAAGGCGGCATCGCCGCGCGCGCGCTCGCTGGACGCGGGCGTTTTCTGGACGCGCTCAATCCCGAGCAGCGCGCCGCCGTCGAGACGATAGAGGGCCCGCTGCTGGTGCTCGCCGGCGCCGGCACCGGCAAGACGCGCGTGCTGACCACGCGCATCGCGCATATTCTCGGCAGCGGGCGGGCGCGGCCGTGGGAAATCCTCGCCGTCACCTTCACCAACAAGGCCGCGCGCGAGATGCGCGAGCGCGTCGAGACGCTGGCCGGCCCCGGCGCCGAGGCGCTGCAATGGCTCGGCACTTTTCACGCGATCAGCGCGAAAATCCTGCGCCGCCACGCCGAGCTGGTGGGGCTGAAGTCGAATTTCACCATTCTCGACACGGACGATCAAATCCGCCTGCTGAAGCAGGTGCTGCAGGCCGAGAATATAGACGACAAGCGCTGGCCGCCGCGCGGGCTCGCGCATCAGATCGACGCCTGGAAAAACCGCGGCCTCTCACCCGAGCATGTTCCCGCCGGCGAGGCGCAGAGCTTTGCGGACGGCAAGGGCAAGAAGCTCTATGCGCTCTATCAGGAGCGGCTGAAGGTGCTGAACGCCGTCGATTTCGGCGATCTGCTGCTCGAGTCTTTGCGGCTCTTTCGCGAGAATGTGGATGTACTCGACGAATATCGTCAGCGCTTCAAATATATTCTCGTCGACGAATATCAGGACACCAACACCGCGCAATATTTGTGGCTGCGCCTGATCGCGCAGGGCCGGCACAATGTCTGCTGCGTCGGCGACGACGATCAGAGCGTCTATGGATGGCGCGGCGCGGAAGTGGAAAATATTCTGCGCTTCGAGAAGGATTTTCCCGGCGCGAAAATCGTGCGGCTCGAGCGTAATTATCGCTCGACGGGGCATATTCTCGCGGCGGCCTCGCATCTCATCGCGCGCAATGAGGGACGGCTCGGCAAGACGCTGTTCACCGAAGGCGCCGATGGCGAGAAGCCCAGCGTCACCGGCGTGTGGGACAGCGAGGAGGAAGCGCGCGCGATCGGCGAAGATATCGAGCAATTGCAGCGCAAGGGGCATAATCTCGAGGAGATCGCCATTCTCGTGCGCGCGTCTTTCCAGATGCGCGAGTTCGAGGAGCGCTTCATCACGCTCGGCCTGCCCTATCGCGTGATCGGCGGCCCGCGCTTCTATGAGCGGCTGGAGATACGCGACGCGCTCGCCTATCTGCGCTGCGTCGCGCAACCGTTCGACGATCTCGCCTTCGAGCGCATCGTCAATACGCCCAAGCGCGGATTGGGCGACGCGACGCTGCAAGTGCTGCATGAATATTCGCGCCGCGAAAGCGCGCCGCTGATGCAGGCGGCGCGGGTGATCGTCGAGACGGAGGAGCTGAAGCCAAAGCCCCGCGCGACGCTGCGGGCGCTGATCGCCGATTTCGATCGCTGGCGCAATCTCATCGACACGACGCCGCAGAACGAGCTCGCGGAAATGGTGTTGGACGAGTCGGGCTACACGCAGATGTGGCGCGACGACAAGACGCCGGAAGCGGCGGGCCGGCTCGAGAATTTGAAAGAGCTGGTGCGCGCGATGGAGGAATTCCCCGATCTCGCGGGCTTTCTCGAGCATGTGTCGCTGGTCATGGAGACGGACGAGGCCGCCGATCGACAGCGCGTGTCGATCATGACGCTGCATGGCGCCAAGGGCCTCGAATTCGAGACCGTGTATCTGCCGGGCTGGGAAGAAGGGCTGTTCCCGCATCAGCGCTCGCTGGACGACAGCGGCCGCGCGGGATTGGAGGAGGAGCGCCGCCTCGCCTATGTGGGCATCACGCGCGCAAAGCGGCGGCTCAAAATTTTCTTCGCCACCAATCGCCGCATTCATGGCCTGTGGCAGACGACGCTGCCCTCGCGCTTCCTCGACGATCTGCCGGCGGCGAGTGTGGAAGTGACGGAGGCTTCCGGCGGCTCGCAATATGGCTCTTACGGCGTGTCGCGCTTCGCCAATATGGACAGCTATGGCTCGAGCTATTCGACGCCGGGCTGGAAGCGCGCGCAAACCGCGCGCGAGACCGCGTCGAACAAGCCCGCGCGCCGAGCGCCGCCGACGATCGAAGGGGAAGTGCTGGCAAAGTCGTCCGCGAGCTCGCGCTTTGCGATCGGCGCGCGCGTGTTTCACCAGAAATTCGGGCCCGGCACAGTGGCCAATGTCGACGGCAACAAGCTGCAGGTCGATTTCGACAAGGCCGGGCGGAAGATGGTGCTCGAGAGCTTCATCGAGCGAGCCTGACGGGCTTTGCCGCTCGAATCACACCGTTGTCCACAGGCGTTCGCAATTTGCAACACGGGACACAGCCGTATATGATCGCCGCATTGCCTGAACAGAAAGCGGATTGATCATGCCCATTTCCTCTATCGACCAGTCCCTTCTCCAGCTCATCGTCGCGAGTTCATGAAGCGCTCCCGCGTGCAGCCGAATTGACCTCTCGCCGAACGGCGAGCGAAGCGATCGTCATATCCGTCTGCGCCTCAGAACTTGCGTCGCATCGCCTCATTCTGCGCGGGCAATCCGCAGCGGAGCGTGATCCGTCGTCACCGGATCGATGAAGCAGTCGAGGTCCAACATGGTGTCATTCGAAGATAGAGATAATGTCGTCGAAGCCGCTCTCATGCATCGCCAGCGCGGATGGATCGTCGTCAGCACGCAGCCCAATCGTGAGCGCCTCGCTGTCGAAAATCTGATCCGCCAGCGGTTCCACGTCTATTGCCCATGGGTGCTCAAACGCATTCGCCATGCGCGCCGCATGCAAGATGTCTCGCGGCCGCTGTTTCCAGGATATATTTTCGTCGAAATCGCTTCCGATACGCGCTGGGCGCCTATCTCCTCGACATTCGGCGTGAGAGCTCTGGTTCGCTCCGGCGATCAGCCGAGCTTTCTTCCCGGAGATTTCATCGACGATCTCCGAATAAGAGAGATCGACGGCGTGATCGCCAAGCCGGCTCGCCCATTCGAGATCGGCCAGCAGGTGCGCATCGCCGGAGGCGCCTTTCACGACTTCGTCGCGACGGTCATCGACATGGACGAACGTGATCGCATCATCGTTCTCATGGAATTGCTCAGCCGACCGATCAAGGTCAAATTGTCGCTGGCGCAGATCGCCTCCTGCTAGAGCGTTTCCAGCCGAAGCGGACGCCGGTTCGGCGTTGGAAACGCTTCAAAACAAAAGCCGAGAGTCTTTCGGTGTTTCAATGAAACGCCGAAAGATTCTAAGGCGGGGTCGGGAGTTCTCTTCGAGGCGCCGGTCGAAACTCGGTTCACGACGCTCCGCTATCGGCGGATCGACAAGCGGGCACGCCCATCGAAATGAGTTCTTCGCCGGAAATCGATTTGGAGTTGTCGAAATCCGTGCTGTCGAACGCTCCTGACCGGATGACCTTTTCGCGCACGCGCGGGGGGTAGAATGCGAGCATTTCGAGCGAGCCGAGAGCGTCTGGATGTGAATCGCCAGGCAGATGCGCCGCGTGGAACCAGAGTTGCGCCGTCCGCTCCACGCAGACATTCTTCACGCCAAGATAGATCGTGCATGCCGAAGCGCAAACGCCACGAATGGCTTTTGGAGCGCCTTCCGCATTGAGCCGTTGCACATCCGCGACATAGGAGCGCAGATTGCCGCCGGCGTCTCGCGGCGGCGCGATGGATACGCTCTGACATCCCCCAAAGGCGAGAGCGAGGCCGACGACACCGTAACGTCGCGCGTGTAGTCGCCTCGGCGAAGCCCGGCCCGATTGTCTGGAGACGTCCCGAAGACTCATCGATCGTAGACGAATTCCGTTCGCTTCGACGCTTCTTCGGTTCGTCGCGCGACGGAATTCGAGTTCGTGCAGATGATGGCGCAGCACATTGCGAAGACGGCCGCGAGCGCCGACGTCCGCAGCGGATAGTCGATCAGAGAATGCGCGAATAGGAGCCACACGACGATGAGCGCTGCAAATCGTTCTTTTTTCAACGCCGGGTCTTGCTCCTCGAAATTGCGCAAGGCGCTGACGAGCGTCGCGGCGAGCCAACCTGCGATGATCAGCAATCCGACGAGCCCGAGCTCCATCCCCAGTTCGAGAATATCATTATGGGCGTGGTTGACGATCGCCGGGACGATCATGGTCGTCGGCTCGAAGAGCGGATAGACGCGATCGAATGTCCCCAGGCCCGAGCCGAAAGGAAGAAACGCCCTCGTCGCGTCGAAAGAGACCCGAAACACCGTCCAACGCGCATCGGCGGCGACGTTTCCGGAAAATCGGTCGAGTATTTGCGTCAACCCGAAATACGGCGCCAATAGGCTCGTAACAATGAGAGTTGGCGCTATTATGAAATAGGCGCCTACCTTGCCGCCCCTCGCTCCACCGATCCGATCGCTCAGAATGAGCGCATAGGTGAGCGCCGCCGCAGCCGCGCCGAAGAGGAGCGCGGAGCGCGATCTCGTCATCATGAGACCCAGCGCCAAAATCATGAACATGCCGGATATGGCGAGAACGCCATATGTCGAGCGACGCAAGGGAGACCGCTCGAAAACACACGCCGCGAGCGGTATCAGCGAATATAGAGAGGCGGCGGTATGGTTTCGGTTCGCGAAAAACCCGACTCCGGCCAGCGTATCCGTGAAGCGGTAGAACCGGAGCGAGCTTTCGGGCCCTTGCACGATCTGCATGACCTCGAGCAGAACGCTCGCGATCCCGATGAGCGCGGCGAGCATCAGCAGACGCCGCCGTTCATCGGCGCGACACGCCAGGACGCCGAGAAATATCGCGATCGGCGGAGCCAGAGCGAAGGCTACGCTCGACGTCGCCCATGGGCTGATCGATACGCCGAGCCAGGGCAGATCGAGGCCGGCGATCTGATATGTCTCGACGACAGCCCCATGTCCCGGCAGCGCGCGCCAGAGAGCCGGCGGCAAGGGGATGAGTTGCAGGACAGGAACAGCGACGATCACGCCGATGAGCGCGGCGATCCAGCGGCGGCCTTTTAGACTCCGGCCGATTTCCGGCGCGACCAGAGCGAGCAGCGGAAGCGCGGCGAGCTGAACCGCAAAGTCCGAAACGCTGCCTTTATGCGTTGCGCCGCCGAATAGCAGCGACGCCGCTATAGCGGCGCCGCAGAGCGCTTCGATCTTGCGCATGGCGAGACAGCGCTCGCGTCAATTGCTCAAGGACTGGAGCAGGAGCAGCGCCGCATTGCGTTGCTGCTCGTCGTTATTATTGCTCGTACTCGAGACGCCCGCGCCGACCCCGACGCCTACGACGATCGCCGCAGCGCCGCCCACGACATAAGGCGTCGCGTCGAACGACTCGGCTTGGCCCACGGTCGCGGGATGCGAAGACACCCGCTTTGCGCAAACGACGCCATCCTGCTCGGCGATGGTCACCATCGTGCCCGCACCCGCCCGAAAGGCGACCGTCTCGCCGAGCGCGACGTTAGCGGAGCCATTGCGCACCAAAATGCGGTCGCCGGGAGACAATTGAGCGCCGTCTCGCAATTCCGAGAACGAACCGCCGCGTGACAAGAGCACGCCGCCCTTCACACTCGTCAAACGCGCCATGCCGACGCCGCAGATGTTTTGACGTTGACTCGACTCGGGACTTGGCGTCGAGCTCCCGGCCATTGCCATTCGAGTCGAGCAGAGAGCGAGAATGGCGATCGTCGTAAAAATTCTTTTCATTGAAACCCCCGAAAAAGGTGGTCGTCCATGCGGAGCATGTTCGTCGAAGATAACACGCGCATAGTCGCCGGTCCATTCGAACGCCTGCAATATCGGCTCACTTCACAACGCTTTCGATTGCGAGATTCACGTAGCGTGCGCTACCACTGACATCTGCGTCGAGAGCGACGCGCACTGGAATCTCCAGCTTGAGCCACTGCGCTTCGCAGCCGCTGTTCGGCACCGAAAACTCGATGCGAAATGCTCGCAACGGTATCGTGTTCTTCCATAGCTGCGTTGTCGCCAACGTCTCGGACGGCTTGGGCGCGCAATAAATCCGCCACCTAAGCCCGAGCTCGTTTTCCAGATCATCGGTCTCGCCGGCGCCGGAGAACGAATATCGACCGGGCGCGAGCATGAGCAAATGCGAGACATTCGCGAAAGCAACGCGCGCGCCATAGAATTCGACGCTCAGCGATTTGCGCTCTTCATCCTCCGCCACTGCGATCGACGCGCCGCTCACCGGCGTGAACATCCAATCGAACGGCAGATTCGACACCGGAAATTGAAATCGCCCATTGTAGAGCAAGCCCAATCGAGATAGTCGGTCCGGCGGCAAATGAACGAGCCACGCCGAATAGGCTTCGTCATAGAGACCATCGCGCAGGAGCCGCGCCAGATAGAGGCCCATCTCATCGGTCGACGGGCGCGCCGTCGACGCCTGCAAGCGACCAAAGAGCCGGATCAGCGCATTCGGATTCTGGAGTCTCTCCGCAAGCTGAGCGAGCAATGCGGCTCGCCACGGAGGAGCGGTCGCGAGCAATCGAAAGAACCGAACTTCGACCGCGTCCCCGGCTTCGAGCAGCGCTTGGACAGAGGGCGCCAGCCGCGGCGCCAAAGAGGGACGAGCGCGTAGCAGCATGTCGAGCTCGGGCAGCGCTTCGAACAATCTTCCCGTTTCGAGCGCGCGATCATAGAGCCATGCGTGGGCGACGAGATCGATCGGCAGATGGGCGGCGGCGACTCGCAGAATTTTGTCGGCGCGCGCCGCGTCGCCGAGCTGCGCGATCGCCTTTCCATAAAGGGACAAGGCTCCCGGAGCGAGCGGGTCGACAGCGAGCAGACGCGCCGCTGCGTCTTTCGCCAACCGCGAATGAGCGTCGCCGGTCTTCGCCAGCTCGTCTTGGGCGAGATTGGTGAACGCCGCAGGATCGACGGCATCCCAAGCGAGCGCGGCGCGCGGATCGTGCGGCGTCAGCAAAGCGGACGCCGCATGGCAAATGATCCGCCACGCCAGGAAGCAGATCACGAGGAAAAACGCCAACCGTCGCGGCTCAAGCGAGTCGACGCTCCAAGCGCTACTCCAAGCGCCGGCTGTTCGAAATCGGCCCAATTCTCGGTCCTCTCGGCGGCGCGTCACACATCGAGCATGCGCCGCGCGACCCGCGGAGCTCCCGCGGCGGATCGAGGGGCGAGTCCTCGGCCTTTACGTTCGATATAACGCGCCGAGCGTCGATCGATCTATCCGGCGCCGTGCGTACGTATGAGCGTGTGAGGATAGGTCGCCTCCGCAGAGCGACGCCGATCGCGAACGGCGTCGGCCTCACTGCCTATGTTCTGGCCGGTCGCGGCGTGCGAAAATCCGACTTCTGAGGCGGCGTCGGCGCGAGACTCACCGAGCTTTCTGCGCGAGTTCCGCCGTGGATTTGCGCGCGGGCGCCGCCGCGTGGCCGCGCTCCACCGGGATGAGCCGATATCCCTCCTCATGCGTCAGCCAGGAGAGATAGACGACGCCCTTGCTCTCGACGAGCAGCGGATGGTCCGAGGCCTCCGCCGTCTGCGCGAGCGGACGCGGCGCATCGAAGCTCGCGCCGCCGTCGCGGGACGTCTGGACGAGGATCGTGGTCGTCGTTCCGTCGAACTCCTTCCAAGCGCGATAGAGCTTGTCGCCCGCCACGAGCAGCTGCGGGCGCTGTGGGGCGCGCTCCGGATCACCGAGACGCGCGGGCTCGGAGAAGCTCTTTCCGCCGTCCTCGCTGCGCGCGTAGAACAGGCCCTGGCGCGTCTTGCCGCGCGTGAACCAGGCGACATGCCAACGCCCGGCGGCGTCGATCGCCATCGCCGGCCCCTGATGCGGGCAGCTCGTCGACCAATCGTCGAGGCTGACGCGCGAGCCGACCAGCGTCTTGCCGTCGGCGGAGAGCTTCGCCGCCATATGGTCGCGGCGATTATTCTCGAACACATGGCGCCAGATGAACACGGGCTGGCCGTCGCGGTCGAGCGCCGCGCCGATGCGGCAGCATTCGCAGGAATGGTCGAGCAATATGCTCTTGCCCGCAAAACTCTTGCCGCCATCGTCCGACCATGCGACGGCGATGCCGCTACCCTCGAAGCTCTCGCCGGCGGTCTTGGCTCTGGCGGCGTCGCGCTTGTCGAGCCAGGCGGCGAAGATGCGCCCCTTGGGGCCGACGATGAAGGTCTCGAAGCGCTGGCCCTTGTCGTCGACGAGCGGCTGCGGCGCGGAGAAGCTCTTGCCGCCATCCGTGGAGCGCGTGGCGTAGACCGTGCCGTCGTAGCTCTTCTCCGGCCGAGTGGTGTAGCTCACCACCAAAGTCCCATCGGCCAGAGCGACGATCTTGGGCCGCGCCTCGCCATTGTCGTCGAGCGTTCCCGGCGGCGTCGCTATGACGAAGGGCGGCGCGAAGCTCTTGCCATTGTCGCTGGACATCGCGCCATAGATCCTGCCAGCGACGGCGTAGGTCAGCCAGAGCCGCCCGTCGGCGCCGAAGGAGGGCGTCGCGCTGACTGCGCATTTGGGCAGCGGTTCGGAGCAGGCGGGCGGCGCCGCATGGCCCATCTGGCCCGCTCTCTCCTCGCGGTTGCTCTTCTCCTGGGCGAGTGCGCCGGAGGCGACGAAAAGGGCGAGGAGGGCGAGCGGCGGGCGGATCATCATGTCTACGATCCTTGCGATCAGTGGAAGTTGAACCTCTGCGAACCCTCGAAAGAGCCGCCGGGCGGCGGCGGGGTCTCGAGGCCCGTGAGAATCTTGCGGACGATCTCCGCATGTTTCGGGCTGCTCGACTGAGCGATCGTCACCTTGTCGACCTTGCCCGCGGCGTCGATGTGGAAATTGGCGGTCGCCGAGCCGGCGCCGGCCGGACTCGTCGTCGGCGTGCGCTTGGCGATCTCGCTATAGAGCAGTCCGAGGAATTTGCTCTGCGAGAGGCCGGAGGAGGCCGTCGTCGCCGGAGCGGGCGCCGCGGG